>JAGRFX010000008.1 GCA_020445805.1 Rhodocyclaceae bacterium | reverse complement strand
GCAGCCCGGCCATCGGTTCCGGTATTCGCCCCAACTGCGAGGCCTACGGCTATCTGCTCGACAGCAAGGGCAGTTGCCAGTACATCGATGCCTACAACAAGACCGTCGCCGAACATCCGGACGCCCGGCGGGTGTCGGTCAAGGAAAAGACCTGCCTGTGCACGCACATGCGGAATTTCGACTGCTGGACCTGTGGCCACTACACCTACCGCCTGAAGGACACCAGCCATAAGTTCGACGATGGCAACTACGAGTTGCTGACTGCCGAGCACATCTTCAAGGACTACCAGTTCAGCAAGGACGGCCGAATCCAGCTGCCCTGAGCCGACCGGCCGCCGGGGCTCACCCCCGGACAATGCCCGGCGGGGTGGCCTGCCGGGCGCTGAATTCAGAGCACGCATACGCTGCTGTCAAGTAAACTAAGGTTTCACTTGATATGGAGCACAGGGGCGCGCGGCCCGTAGCGATGCTCGCGCGCCTGCCCGAACGCAATGGACGCTCGTGCCGCCCTGCCCAGGCCCGATGATGCGGCAGACGCGCGTCTCGCGCTGCTGACGGCCCGCGAACCGGATCTGGCGAACCCGCAGGCACGCACTGTGCCGTCCATCGGCCGTACCCTGCTGGTCTTCTTCACCGCGCTGATCGCGGCCGTGTGGATCGCCCTCTGGCATCAGTACGCGCATCTGGTCGAGGAAGCGGAAACTGGCGCGCGGCGCGACGTCGCCAATCTGTCCCTGGCCTTTGCCGAGCACATCCGAGCCCTTGCCAACGACCTGGACCGGTCGCTGCTGGTGTTGCGGGACTACTGGGGCGAGGGCAGGGAGCGCTTCCACCTGGCGGTCGTGCACCAGGAAACCACGGCCGCACGTGCCTACAAGCTGCAGATCGCCGTCATCGACCGGGTGGGTCGACTGGCCTACAGCAGCCTCAATCCCGACGCCCAGCCCATCTCCCTCGAAGACCGCGAACATTTTCGCATTCACCGTGACAGCGGGCGCGACGCCCTGTTCATCAGCAAGCCGGTGCTGGGACGCGTTTCCGGCAAATGGAGCATTCAGTTCACCCGCCCCATCCTGGCGCCGGACGGCAGCTTTGGCGGTGTCCTGGTGATATCGGTCGATCCGGACTATTTCTCCGCCTTCTATACCCGCGTTGACCTGGGCAAGGACGCCGCCATCGACGTCTATCGCGCCAATGGCGAAATCCTGGCGCGCTCGCCCGCCGTCGACATGGCCATTGGCGCCGACGCCCACGCGTTCCTGCCGACGGCCGGCAACGGTCAAGAGGCCGCGGTTTTCGAGGCGCGATCGGCCATCGATGCCGTGGACCGGATCTACGGTGTCCGGGAGCTGCCTGAGCTGGGGCTTTCCGTGGCGGTGGGCATGTCCGTCGAGACCGTCCGGGCGGGCGACAGCCGGCGCCTGTGGTCGCTGGTCGTGGCGGGGAGCCTCGCCAGCCTGGTGATCGCTGCGTTCGCCCTCACGGTGCTCCGCAATCTGGCGGCTCGCAGCGAGGCCGCGGCGCGCATCGCGCACGCCCGCGAGCGGGACCGCGTGCTCATTGCGGCACTCGAAGCCGCACCCAGTGGCGTGGTCGTCACCGACGCGCAGGCGCGCATCGGGTGGGCGAACAAGGCCTTTTGCGATCTGACCGGCTATGCCCTGGGAGAAATCCTCGGGCAGAGTCCAGCGACCCTCCTGAAATCCGGAAAGCAGTCGCCGGAGTTCTACGGGGGCATGTGGCGCGAGCTGGTCGCCGGCAATGCCTGGCGCGGCGAACTGATCAACCGGCGAAAGGATGGCAGCACCTACGCCGAGGAACTGATCATCGCGCCGGTGCAGGACGACCAGGGGTTCACGACACACTACGTCGGCATCAAGCAGGACATCACTGCCCGCAAGGCGGCGGAACGGGCCTTCGCGCGCGAGAGCCAGCGCAGCCAGCTGTTGCTGCGGATGGCGGGCGACGGCATCGTGATCGTGGATATGTCCAGTCGCATCGTCGAGGCGAGCAACGCCTGCGCTGCGCTGCTCGGGTATGCGCGGGATGAACTGCTCTGCATGCGGCTTGCCGAACTCGACGAACGGGCGGACCCCGGCGAAGTCGAGGCCCAGTTGCGGCGTGTCCAATCCCAGCCGGGCGAGAGCGTGGTCTACGAAACACGATTTCGCAGCAAGCACGGGGTCGGCGTGGATGTGGAGGTCCACGCCAGCGTGGCCCTGCTCGGCGAGGAGAGCCTGATCTTCCTGTCCTTCCGGGACGTCACGGAGCGCCGCCAGCTGATCGATGCGCTCGCCGAGAGTGAGCAGCGCTGGAAGTTTGCGCTCGATGGTTCAGGTGCCGGCGTCTATGACTGGAACCTCACGACCGGGGCCCTGAGCTTCTCCGACTCCGCGCTCACGATCCTGGAGCTCGACCCGGGGGCGCCGATCCGATGCATCGCCGACTGGGAGGTCCGCATCCATCCCATGGACGCCGAGCAGCGCATGGCCGCGCTCGAGGCCTGCCTCGGCGGGCTCGCGGACAGTTACCGCTGCGAATATCGCTACCGGGTGCGCGGCCGCATCTGGAAGTGGGTCGAATCGCGTGGTGCCCTGATCCGCCGGGCGCGCGACGGTGCACCGCTGCGGCTGGTGGGGACCTTCCAGGATGTGGACACCGCCAAGCGCGAGGCGGACCAGGCTCAGCTGAGGGCGAGCGTGATGGAGGCGCTGACCCAGGGCAAGGGGCTGGAGAGCGTCCTCGACATGACGCTGAACGGACTCGAGCGCAACAACCTGGGTCTCAGCTTCCTGCTGCTCAGCGCCCGTGTCAGCGGATCCCTGCGGGCCCTGGCCATCTCGCAATCGGCCAGCCGCCGCCTGCTCGCCGCGGACATCGACTTCGACGGTCCGATCGTTGCGGCGGGCAGCAGCATCTGCATGGGCGAGCCCGTCGATTGCGAGGCGGAGAACTCGGATTACTGGTGCAAGCTGGTGGCGTTCTGTGCAGCCGTCGGACTCACCGTGTGCTGGTCCGAGCCGCTCGTGATCGGACACCGGCGGCTCGGCGCACTGGTGGCCCTGTGCGACGAGAAGGAGGATTTCGCCCCGCCCGATCTGCTGGAGCTGCAGCAGAGCGCCGCCCTGCTGGGCATCGCCATCCAGAAGCGCGAGGCGGACGAGGCGCTGCGCCTGGCCGCCTCGGTCTACGAGGCCAGCAGCGAAGCCGTGATGGTGGTCGATGCCCGCAACCGGATCGTCGCGATCAATCCCGCGTTTACCGACACGACCGGCTACGGGAAGGATGAGGTGCTCGGCAAGGATCCCAGCATCCTGTCTTCGGGCCGCCACGACGCCGCCTTCTACCGGGGCATGTGGGCCGCGGTCACCGCCACCGGGAGCTGGCAGGGCGAGATCTGGAATCGGCGCAGGAACGGCGAGGAATACATCGAGTGGCTGAGCATCAATACGGTGCTCGACGAGGCGGGCAAGGTGCTGCGTCGGGTGGCCGTGTTCAGCGACGTATCCGAGCGCAAGGCCGCCGAGGCGCTGATCTGGCGGCAGGCCAACTTCGACCCCCTGACCGGGCTGCCGAATCGCCAGCTGTTCTCCGACCGGATGCAGCAGGCCCTGGACAATGCGGTGCGTGAAGCCGTGTCCGTCGCACTGCTGTTCATCGACCTCGATCACTTCAAGGACGTCAATGACACCCTGGGTCACGAGGCGGGTGACAGCCTGCTGCGGCAGGCGTCCGAGCGTATCGTGGCCAGCGTGCGGGGGACCGACTCGGTGGCGCGGCTCGGCGGCGACGAATTCACGGTATTGCTGTACGGGATCGGCAGCCCGGCGCCCGCCGAACGCATCGCCGAGACCATCGTCCGGCAGATGGCCGAACCCTTCCTCCTGGACGGCGAGAAGGCCTACGTCACCTGCAGCATCGGCATCACCCTGTTCCCCGCCGATGGTCGCAATATCGAAACGCTGTTCAAGCAGGCCGACCAGGCCATGTATGCGGCCAAGAGCTCCGGGCGCAACCACTACTGCTGGTTCACGCCGGAGATGCAGCACGGTGCCCAATTGCGTCGCAGCATCGCCAACGATCTGCGCATCGCATTGCAGGAGGGCCAGATGGTCCTGCACTACCAGCCCATCGTCGATGCGGTGAGCGGCGAGGTGGTCAAGGCCGAGGCCCTGCTGCGCTGGAACCATCCGGAGCGCGGGCAGGTCTCGCCGGCCATCTTCATTCCCATCGCCGAGGAGGCCGGTGTCATCAGCGAACTGGGCGAATGGGTCTTCAATGAGGCGGCCAGCTGCGTGGCGCGCTGGGCGGGCATGCAGAAGGGCAGGGGCCGCGAGCCGATCGCGATCTCGGTCAACAAGTCGCCTCGACAGTTCCAGTCCGACCACGGCCAGGTCGAATGGATGGCGCGCCTGCGGGAGCAGGGACTAGACCCGTCACTGATCATCGTCGAGATCACCGAGGGCGTCCTGCTCGACGACCGGCCCGCAGTCACCGAGCGCATCGCAAGGATGCGCGCCGAAGGCGTCCGGCTCGCCCTCGACGACTTCGGGACCGGCTATTCGGCCATGTCCTACCTGCAGCGCTACGAAATCGACTTCATCAAGATCGATCGCTCCTTCGTCCGGAATCTCGCGACCTCATCGAAGGACCGCGCCATTTCCGAGGCCATCATCGTGATGGCCCACAAGCTCGGCATCGAGGTCATCGGTGAAGGTGTCGAAGAGGAAGCGCAGGCACAGGTCCTGAAGGACGCGGGCTGCGATTACTGCCAGGGATTCCTGCTCGGCCGGCCGATGCCGGCAGCCGAGTTCGAAGCGCGTTACCTCGCCTGACAGCGTGCGGGCCCGCCACTGATCGACCCGCCGCCGCCAATGCCTAAGTCGGATACACGCATGCCTTAAGTCGGATACACGCATGCCGTGATGCAAGTATGCCGCGCCCACTTTCGAACCCAGGGCCGATCCGGGCTTGGGCTTGGGCGCGGGGCCGAGACAGGGGTGCCATGAGCCAGAGGTCGCTGTCACCGACGCGCAGCCTGCGAGCACGCTTTGCCGTATTGATGGGGCTGGCTGGCCTGCTGTTCGGCGTCATCATCACCGGAGTTCTCGAGTGGCGGCTCGAGTCGTTTACCTTCGATGCGCAGCATCGTGCCCTGAAGCTCGCCGCCAATGAAATCAGCCTGCAGCTGGCCAAGGACCTGCGAGCCCGACGCCGCGAAATTGTCCTCGCGGCGCGTCTGCTCGAACAGTCCCAGCACCGCTCTGAATCCAGCGTACGCGATCTGCTCGAATCCTTGCGGCGGGAGCAGTCGAGCTACGCGTGGATCGGACTGACCGACCCACGAGGCATCGTCCTGGGCGCAACGGACGGATTGCTGGAGGGTCAGGACACCTCGGCGCGCCCCTGGTTCGCCGGCGCCCAGCAGGGTGTCTATCTGGGTGATCCGCACGAGGCCAAGCTGCTCGCCCGCTACATGCCGGCAGAACCGGATTCCACGCCTGTCCGCTTTGTCGACGTGGCGGTCGCGATGCGGGATTCCGACGGGCAGTTCCTCGGCGTGCTGTGCGCGCATCTGCATTGGTCCTGGGTCACGAAGGTCATCTCCAATGTGGTCGCCGAACTCGAGTCACCGTCCGCCATCGAATTCTTCGTCGCCGACCGCGAGGGCGCATTCCTGCTCGCACCGGACGGGATCGCGGCCCGAAGCCTGGACGAGCTCGACGCGATGCCCTCCCATGGTGCTGAATTTCTGACCGCGCGAGCCAGTGCCAGCGAGGCCACCGACGGGACCAACCTGGGCTGGATCCTGGTGGCCCGCCAGCCCCTGGCGGACATCATGGCGCCGGTCGAACGGGTGCGCGCCTTCATGTTGATGCTCGCGGTGGCCATCGCGGCGGCCTTCGTCTGGCTGACCTGGATCATCTCGAAACGCGTCGTGGGACCGGTGACGACCTTCGTCGCCCAGGCCAGCCGGTTCAGCCCGGAAGCGGGCGTACCGTTCAGCCCGGCGGCCAGTGCGCGCCAGGACGAGGTGGGGGTGCTGGCTCGTGCCATGTCCGGCCTGGTCGAAAAATTGCGCAGTCACGCCAACCAGAACCAGCTCTTTGTGGAGCATGCCCCCGTACCGCTGGCCGTCTTCGACAAGCAGATGCGCTACGTCACGGCCAGCCACCGTTGGCTCGACACCTTTGGCATCGCGGCGGAGGAATTGACCGGTCGCCTCTGCTATGACGTATCGCCGGAAATGGCCGATCGCTGGCGCGAGCTCCACCAGCGGGGCCTGCGTGGCGAGGTACTGACCTCATCCGGCGAACGATTTACCAGAAAGGACGGCTCGACCCAGTGGCTGCGCTGGGAGCTTCGCCCCTGGCTCACGCCCGACCGGTCCATTGGCGGCATCGCGGTCTTTGCGGAGGACATCACCTCCCGCGTCGATGCCGAGACCGCCCGCACCATGACCGAGCGGCGGCTCCGGCTGGCGGCAGAAGTGGCGCAGATCGGCATCTTCGATTGGGACGTGGCACAGGGGCAGCTGATGTGGACGCCCGAGCTGGAATGCATCTACGGGCGTGAGGACTCGGGTTGTCCACAGCCCGGTTCCTTCGAAGACTGGGTGAAGCAGCTCCACCCGGATGACGTGGCGGAAACCAGGGCCAGACTGGATTTGACCCTGGCGTCGGACAAGACGATCGAGCACTCCTGCCGGATCGTGCGGCCCAGCGGCGAAGTCCGCTGGGTCGCGGCCCGCTTCCAGGCCTTCCGGGCCGAGGACGGGAGCGTGCATGTGGTCGGGGTCAATATCGACACCACCTATCAGAAGCTCCTTGAACTCGAGCTCCGCGACAACGAGAAGGTGTTGCGGGAATTCAACGCGCGGCTCGAACAGCAGGTGGTTGCACAGACGCAGGAGATTCGCAGCGCGAAGGAACTGGCGGTCGCAGCCAATGAGGCGAAATCGAGTTTTCTGGCCAACATGAGCCACGAGATCCGAACGCCGATGAACGCGATCATCGGCTTTTCAGGGTTGATCCGCCGAAAGACCAAGGAGCGCGACACCGCCGAGAAGCTCTCGCGCATCGAGATCGCCGGCAAGCACCTGTTGGGCATCATCAATGACGTGCTCGACTTTTCGAAGATCGAAGCCGGCAAGCTGACCCTCGCCAGCGCGCCGGTGAGCTTGCCCGGCCTCGTCGAGAGCGTCTGCGCCATGCAAAGCGAGGCGGCGAGCGCCAAGGGCATCCGGCTTTCCAGTGACCTGGACGATTTGCCCCGGGCGCTCTTTGGCGACTCGACGCGACTGAGCCAGTCTCTGCTCAATCTGGTCGGAAATGCCGTCAAGTTCACCCAGACCGGGTCTGTCCACATCCGGGTCAGTGCCGCTGCGGACGACCGCGACAGCGTGCTGGTCCGGTTCGAGGTGACGGATACCGGCGCGGGCATCCCGCCCGAGACCCTCGCCCGGCTGTTCTCGCCTTTCGAGCAGGCCGATGCCTCGACGGTCAGAAATTTCGGCGGCACCGGCCTGGGCCTCGCGATCACGCGGCGCCTGGCCAGGCTGATGGGCGGGGATGCCGGCGCAGACAGTACGCCCGGTGAGGGCAGTACCTTCTGGTTCTCCGCGCGCCTGAAGAAGAAGTCCGCCAACAGCGAAGGGCCAGAGGAGGTCCCGCAAGCCGACGTGGCCGGTCAATTGCGAAGACAGCATGCGGACAAGCGCATCCTGCTGGTCGAGGACGACCCTGTGAACCGCATGGTTGCAGCCGAACTGCTGGGCGACGTGGGCCTGTCGTGCGAGATCGCCCGCAACGGCGAGGAGGCCCTGGACCGGGTTCGCGACAGCCGCCGTGGCGCAGTGGATCTCCTGCTGATGGACATGCAGATGCCGAAGCTGGACGGAATCGAGGCCACAAGACTGATCCGCCGCCTGACCGCCGGCACCTCGGTGCCGATCGTGGCCATGACGGCCAATGCCTTCGACGACGATCGCGAGCGCTGCATTCAGGCGGGCATGAACGATTTCATCAGCAAGCCCATTGACGAGGAGCGGCTGTACGCGACGCTCCTGAAGTGGTTGTGATGCCAGCCCGAGCGCTTGATAGCGATGACATCAATGGAATAAAAAGCATTTAAGTTGAATAACTTGCGATTCTTTATTAAAGTCCTCTGAAAGGTCGCCAGGCGCCTGTCCATCTCCGCGTGTGCGCCGATTCACGGCAGGGTGTAGTAGCTCCAGCGCCGTTCGCCATGTTTTCTGAGGCGATTCTCCCGGTGGAGCTTCTTCAGGAGGTAGGACGCGCGAACGTGGTCCACGCCCAGGGAAGCCTGGGCACCCGCGTTGTCGATACGGCCCGCGGCCGCCACCAGCGCGAGCAGTCGCTGCTCATCGTGACCGCTCCAGCCTGACGGACCGCCGCTGGCGCTCGCCGCCGGCAATGACACGAGCGCGTCCGGGGTCGCCACCACCTGCCGGCCGTGAAAGTGGAGGTGATCCGCCTCGATCGGCGCTCCGCGGGAGGCGATCAGCGCGTACTCGATCACATTGCGCAACTCCCGAACGTTGCCCGGATAGCCGTAGGCGCAAAGCTCGGCCATCGCCGCTGGCGCCATGCCGGGGGTGTCGCGTCCCATCTGGGATGCCAGTTGTCGAAGGAAGTGATTCACCAGGGCCGGGATATCCTCTCGCCGGTCACGCAGCGGGGGCAGGGTGACCGTGTAGCCAGACAGGCGGAAATAGAGGTCGCGGCGAAACCGCCCATCGGCGACCCGGCTGGCCAGGTCCAGGTTGGTGGCCGACACGATCCGGACATCGACCCTGCGCGGACTTCCACCACCGATCGGCGTGACGATGCCGTCTTCGATGACCCGCAGCAGCTTGGCCTGCAGGCGCGCTTCCAGGTCGCCGATCTCGTCGAGAAACAGGGTGCCGCCATTGGCCTGGTCGAAGTAACCGTGGCGGGTCGACGCGGCCCCGGTGTAGGCCCCCTTGCTGTGCCCGAAGAACTCCGCGTCGGCGAGCTCGGCCGGGATGGCGGAACAATTCACGGCGACGAAGGGGCCGCTCTTTCGCGGGCTGCCGAAGTGGATCGCCCGCGACACCAGTTCCTTGCCCGTGCCGCTCTCGCCCAGCACCACCACATGGGTGCGTTCCGCCCCCTGCAGATTGCGCACTTCCTCGACCAGGCGCGACGCCGCGGCGCCGTCCCCGACGAAGCCCTCGATGTCCCACAGGCCAGCCTCGTGCCGGGTAAGCGCCGACAGGCGCTGGTCGGTCAGCGAGAGCGCATCCTCCAGGCGCTGGCGGCGTTCGATCTGCTCCTGCAGTTCCCGGTTGAGCGAGAGCAGCTGCTGGTTGCGGGCCTCGAGTTCGCGTTGCTGCCGCACCAGGGTGACGTGCACACGGATCCGGGCCAGGATTTCCTCCCGCTGCAGGGGCTTGGACAGGAAGTCGATCGCCCCGGATTCGAAGCCGTGCACCTTGCTGTCGGTGTCGGTCAGGGCGCTCATGAAGATCACGGGAACGTCTCGCGTAGGCGGACTGGCCTTCAGCCGCCGGCAGACTTCGAAGCCGTCCATGCCGGGCATCATCACGTCGAGCAGGACCAGAGCGGGCAGGCGTTCATGGGCCAGGCGCAGGGCATCATCGCCGCGGGTGGCGACCATGAGTTCGAGGCCACGGTCGGCCAGGTGGGCGATCAGGATGTCGAGATTGTCCGGCTGGTCATCGACCACCAGGACGAGGGGCAGATCGGTCAGGGGCGTCTCCTCGGAAGCCGGTTTGTCTATAGGAGACTATCAGCAAAATCAGGAGTGCATAAGCACTATAGGCACATTTCCACTCATAGCCTCGTGAAATCCGCGCCAATGGTGGCGATCAGGGCTGGTGCGATTCGTGCGAAGGGAGTCAGATCCGTCATCCCCAGGCCCCGATCATGCAGGGTTCCCAAGACGCGCATTTCAATCCGCCGATCGTGCTGGCCATCGATGATGTGCCGGCCAATCTGGACGTGCTGGTCGAGCACCTCCACCGCGAAGCGATCGAGCTGACCGTGGCCTTGTCCGGCGAGGAGGGCCTCGAACTGGCCGACGCCCTGCGGCCCGACCTGATCCTGCTCGACGTGATGATGCCCGGCATGGACGGCTTCGAGGTCTGCCGTCGGCTCAAGGCCAACCCTGAGCTGGCTGACATTCCGGTTCTCTTCCTCACGGCCGTGAACGAGGAGATCGAAATCGAGCGGGGTTTCGCACTCGGCGCGGTGGACTTCGTGCACAAGCCCTTCTCGATCCCGATCCTGAAGGCGCGGATGAACAATCACCTGGCGCTCAAGCGCAAGAGCGACCAGCTGGCCCGGCTGGCGCGGACCGACGGCCTGACCGGTGTCGCGAACCGCCGCCATTTCGACGAAGCCCTCGACAGCGAATGGCTGCGGGCCCGACGGCATGCGCGCCCGCTGTCCCTGATCCTGGTCGATGTCGATCATTTCAAGCGCTACAACGACCACTATGGACACGCGGAAGGCGACGTTTGCCTCAAGCGCGTGGCGGGCGCGCTCGACACCTGCATTCGCCGCCCGGGCGACGTACTGGCCCGGTTCGGAGGTGAAGAGTTCGTGGCCCTGTTGCCGGACACCCCCGAGGAGGCGGCCGTGGCGATCGCCGAGCACATGCGCGACGCGGTTTGCCAGCTCCAGATCGATCACGCGGACAGCAGCGCCTGCCGGCACGTGACGATCAGTATCGGCATTGCCACCCACGTGCCTTTGACGGATGCCAGAGCCATCGACCTGGTGGCCGCTGCCGACCAATGCCTCTATGGCGCCAAGCGGGGTGGCCGGAATCGCGTGGTCGCGGGGCAGGACGAGGAGAACTGTCGATGAACGCCTGCCTGCGATGGATGGCCCGGGCCAGGGCCCTTGTCTGCCTCGTGGCGTTTGGCTCGGCCTGGGCCGGCGACAGCGGCGACCCGGAGCTGATCGCCTTGCTCAGCCTGCTTCAGGAGCAGACCACGATTGCCACCCAGACCCGCATGAACGCGGACTTCGTGCCCGGCATGGTCACTGTCCTGCAGGGCGCCGACATGCGCGCGCGGGGCCGTCTGACGGTCGCCGATGCGCTCTCCGAGGTCGCCGGCTTCCACGTGACGGTCAACAACACGGGCGACACCCGCGCGATCGTCCGGGGCGTCGGTGCGACCCTGGCCGCCACCAACCTGAAAATGATGATCGACGGCGTGGCCGTCAATCGTCCGACCGACGGCTCGGCAGACTGGCTGATGCGGATGCCCATGTCCCAGGTGGAACGGATCGAGGTGATCCGAGGGCCGGGGTCGGCCCTCTACGGCGGATTTGCCTTCTCCGGCGTGGTCAATGTGCTGACCCGCGACGGCAACGCCGTGACGCTGGGCGGTGGCGGTCACTCGGACCGCCGCGCCGACCTGCGGATCGACCGGGGCGGCGACGCACAGCCGCGCCTGATGCTGCGAGCGGGTGGCTGGCGCAGTGCCGACAGTGGCCTGATGACGAATCCCGACAACTTCGCGGCCAACGGCAACGGCCATTCGCCTGCGCCGGTCTTCGACGGCGAGCACGGCCGCTATGCCCTGGCAAGCCTCGAGGCGGGTGGCTACCGCATGCAGTTGCGGCACGCCAACCTCGTTCGCGGCGGCGGCTATGGCCGCACCGCGGCCTTGCCGGCGGGGCTCGAGCCGCGCCTCGAACGGGTGTCCGGCCTTCACCTCTCGAAAGCCTGGCAGCCTGGCGACGCCCTGGAAATCGGTGCCAGTCTGGGTTTCCAGGATACCGACGTGGAGCAGGCCGCCTACATTCCCATCCCGGCCGGTGCAGGTCCGCCGGGGTCGCCGACCGCCCGGGGCATCGAGACGGCGCGAAGAACCGGCAGCAGTGACCAGAGCACCGAGGGCGAACTGACGGCCCGGTGGCACGTGCGCGAGGATCACCAGCTCTTTCTCGGTGCCAGCCATGTGAACAGCCGGGTCACCGGCTCTTTCGCGACGCTGAGTTTCCCCAGTGGCCGCGTGGAGCAGCTGCCGGCCAATCGCGCGCCGGTCGTCAACGGGTCCAGTCGCGCGCTGACGAGCCTGACCCTGCAGGATCAGGTCCAGCTTCGCCACGATGTGGAGCTCACCGCGGGGCTCCGGCACGATCACTACGACGACTGGGGCGGCCACACATCGCCCCGAGTGGCTGCCGTGTGGCGGGCCGATGACCACCACATCGTCAAGCTGCAGTACGCGGAAGCGTTCCGTCCCCCCTCCCTGGAAGAGTTCTATCCGGGACCCGACACCTTTCCCAACATCGTGCTGACGGGCGACCTCAAGGAAGAGCGCATACGCGCCCTCGAAGCGGCCTACATCTACCGGCGGGCCGACCTGCGCATGCGGCTCACCGCGTACCGCACCCAGGTAAGCGACCTGATCGAGTTCTTCATCAATCCCGGCTCGCCACCCATGTGGCGCAACCGCGGCCAGGTCGAGGTTCGGGGGTTCGAACTCGAGTGGGTCCAGCGTGCCGGCCCCCAGTGGCAATGGTGGGCGAACCTGGCCTATGCCGACGCCGAAGATCACCTCGATGCCGATGGCCGCCTGCTGGGTGCCGTGGACTGGCTGGCGACGATGGGGGTGAGCTGGCGCCCGCACAGCCGCCTGGGCCACGTGCTGGGCATGCGCTACGTGGGTGACCAGGAGGGCTGGGAGCTCCAGTCGCGGGTGCCGACCCGGGCCCGCTTCGACGGCTATCTCACCCTCGACTACGCAGTCAGCGTGCAGGAACCCGCGGGTCTGGCGGGATTGAGCCTGTCGGGCGGGATTCGCAATCTGACCGACCAATACTTCGCCAGCGTCGCCACGCCCGCCCAGTTTCCGGAAGGCCTTCCCCACGGGGGGCGCGAGTTCTGGCTTGCCGCGGAGTACGCCTTCTGATGCGGTCGACCGGGTCGCGTGCGTGCCGCGCAGGGCAGGGGGGTCCGCCATGACCTGGCGGACCCCCTCGCTGCGCCGCATGCTGGCCGCCCAGTTGACGGCGTTCGCCCTGATGCTGTCGATGCCGAGCGCCAGCCTCGTCGCGCAGACCTTCGGAGATCGGCGGGCCCACGTGGGCCTGAAGCTGTTCCGTACCCTGCTCACGGCCGACATGGGCATCCATGAGCGCATTGACAGGGACGGGCAGCTGCTGATCGTCTTTGCCCATGCCGACGATGCGCGGGACGCGAGCAAGCATGCCAGCGACCTGGCCGTCGACTTCGCCGGCATCCGCGGACATCCCGTGCGCACCGACGTGGCGACCACCGAGCAGATCCTCGGCAAGAATGGCTACCGACCCGCCGCCATCTTTCTGTCCCAGCGCCTGGAGGAGTCGGAGGTGCGACGGCTCGTGAGCTATGGCATCGACCACCGGATCGTCGTGTTCTCGCCCTTCGAGGGCGACGTGGAGCGCGGTATCCTTGGCGGCATCTCGGTCGAAGCCACGGTTCGGCCCCTGATCAACATGAAGACGCTCGCGGCCAGCGGTCTGGCGATCAAGGACTTCTACCTCAAGGTGGCCAAGCACTATGGCGATGGAAGCGACTAGCGGGGCCACGGGGCGACACCCGACAGGCACGACAGCGATTTCGCTCGCCGGCCGGGCCGGCTGGCGACGCCGCCGCGTGTCCCTCCCGTCGAAACGATGATGCCCATCGCCAGCGAACGGCCAGCCAAGCCCCCGGTCACCGTTCGGGCAGCCGCGCAGGGCTGGCTTCAGCAGCTCCGCATCCGCCCGCACACGGTCATCAACATCGTGTTCGCGATGCTGATCGCCTCTTTCGTACTGTCCCTGACCCGCTACTGGACGAACACCCTGGAGCCAAGGCTCTACTCGACGGCCGAGACCCAGGCCAGCATCCTGGCCCAGTCCCAGGCCACCGGCCTGGTGGAAGCCATCGAGCACGGTGATCCCGAGCGCATGCGCCAGCGCCTATTCGATCTGCTGCAGGAAGCCCTGATCGTCAAGGACCCAGCAACCGGGGGGCGGATCGTTCTCGGGCTGTCGCTACAGATCGACTATGACGCGGTCCGTGCAGCCCCGGGAACCCTCGATCTCAAGGACGGCATGCGCGTCTGCGAGCGCTGCTTTCACGCCGCGATCCCGCTGATCGGGCAGGGGGGCCTGCTGCTGGGCGTTGCCGATTTCGTTCTCAGCCCCAGCTACTTCGACACCCTCGCGAAGGACATGCGTTCGAAGCTGATGGCCGAATCGAGCCTCGCCATGATCCTGATGTTCGTCGTCTGGATCACGATGCTGGCCATGTTTCACCGCCTGCACCGGGCAAAGCTCGCCATCGAAGCCTCGGACCGGGCCAAGACCCGCTTCATGGCCAATGTCACCCACGAACTGCGCACGCCGCTCAACGCCATCCTGGGCTACACCCAGCTCTACCGGCAGGACACCGCGCTCATGGCGCGACACGGGCAGGGCATCGACACCATCGATCGCAGCGCCGAGCACCTGCTGCTCATGATCAACGACATCCTGGACTTCTCGCGCATGGGCGAGACGCGCCTGGCCCTGCATCCACGCGAAGTCCCGCTGGCGGGTTTTCTCTCCACCCTCGTGGAAATGACCGAGGTCCGGGCGCGACTCAAGGGCATCCAGGTGGAGCGTCGATTCCAGCCGGAGCTGCCGGCCGCGCTCGTCGTCGACGACAAGCGCCTGCGCCAGGTGCTCCTGAATCTGCTCGGCAACGCCGTCAAATTCACCGAGCAGGGCAAGGTGCTTTTTGAAGTCGGACGTCTCGAGACCCGCGACAGCGAGCGCGTCCGGCTGCGCTTCAGCGTACGGGACAGCGGCATCGGAATCGGACGCGCCGAACTTGAAAACATCTTCATTCCGTTCCAGCAGCTGGACAACGCGATCACCCGGGCCGAAGGTTCGGGCCTCGGGCTGACGATCAGCCAGCAGCTGGTTCGCCTGATGGGTTCCGAGCTGAAGGTGGAGAGCCAGCCGGGCGTCGGGAGCCATTTCTGGTTCGACGTATCGCTGCCCGCCCTCGACGCGTCGCCAATCGAGACGACCTCTGCTGAAGCGCCTGCGCTACCGCAGTCCGAAGCGGACATGGCGCTCCCGCCCCAGGCATGGCGCGACGCGCTTGCCGAGCAGGCGCAGCGGCACAACGTGCTCGCCGTCCGCAAGCTGCTCGCCGACATCGAGAACGACCCGCAGTGGGCGAGCTTCGTAGCCCACGTTCAGCCCTTCGTCCGCGGTTACCGCTTCCGCCAGCTGGGTGACTGGCTGGCGTCCCTGAGTGACGCACGCTCGGAGGATGCGAAGCCAGAACAACGCACGGACAACCCCGGCACTCGTTCTAGCCTTTAGACCGGGCCGAGGGCACCACCACTCGAACGGCGCCGGCTCTGCGCACCGCGGCGACGAGTGTCGGAAAGCCCCAGTCGATGACCAATCCCGGCGAGTTGGCCATGCGCCTGCCAGTCACTGTCCAGACGCCACTGGCCTGTGTGCCCCATGCCCAGGTGATGTCCATAAAGCTCCGCGAGTCCCCACGGAACGGGGTGGCGCCCAACCGCCCCGAAGACACCCCAGCACCGCCATCGGGGATGAGTAGCAGCACTTCGCCAAAGATTGTGTTCGTGCCCGCAAGACGCAAGGAATACGTGCCCGGCCGAACGACGACGTCCTTCGGAACGATGCAAAAAATCGCCGAAACCAGACTGCCGGAAACGCTTCCAAAAATCCTGGAATTCGACATTGAAAGCATGCGTACGCACCTCCTCATTGCACAAGCCACGGCAAGGGCAGTGGCGCGCCGATATTTCTGCAAGGCCTGTGCACTGTCAATCGACAGAGGATAGAACTTTCCAACTGCGTTTTTCCTTCCTCAGGGCACCTCGAACGCCAAGGGGGCACACAATTCCACTTGTCACGATTCGCACACGATTACTTCACCCATCGTCTCTCGAGTGGCTTACGGCTGAGAACCGAGTAATGCAACACTGTGGTTTACTTAATACACATTATACGCAGTACGCGAGATGGCGCCGGAAGCAGAGCCTGCACGATGGTCTCCCACACTCAAACGCGCACGCCAAATCGGCACACAGCGCGTCAGCCGCTCAGTTCATCGCACCAATGCACAGACACCCAGGGCTTCCGATGCGCGTGGGTCATCCCTGTCGCATGGCCGCCATCCGGCACGATCGCGCGCACGGGCCCACCTGTACCTGCCTGAGCCGACCTGTACTCGGGTGCTCACGCAGCTGATCGCACAGCCGTTCCTTGGTGCGCCAGCGTCTGTTCGGCGTTGGGCTGGCCGACACCTGGCAGTCCTTGCCCGCTCGCCGCCGGCCAAGGCGCGCATCCTGCCCATGAAAACCCGACCACTCTGCGTCCCGACAACATGCGCTGACTGCACTTCATGGGCTGTTGCCCGACCACCGAAAGCCGTCTTCGCAAGTTGCCCGCACCCGTCGTGTCTCCAGCGGTCTGTGCGTCCCCTCAGCGGCGTGGCGTATTGCGTCGTGACAGTGCCTTGCTTCCTCTTGGCGTGCGAACACGCCATGAGTGGGCCCCCGCGGCAGGCTTTGCGCCGCCCTCCGACGGTGCGTCGCGAATGCCCGGCTGCGGGCCTGGCGGCGTGCGCCAGGACGTGGCACGGCGCGTGTTCAGGTATCCATGGGCGGCTTGGTGTTTTGGCACGCCAGATAACTTCGTCGCGGCGCAATTTCTGGGTACCCCAAGCGTGCAGAAACGCTTTGTCCGCGTGTCCTTCAGGCCAATAAAGGCGATCGCCAGTCGACGGTCCCCAGCACCCCGTCCTCACCGACAGATTCATCCATCGGCCATGAACACGATCAAGCCTTGGGTGCAGGCATCGGCCTACCCGCAGGTGTGTGTGCAATCGACCGGTGCAGAACTCAAACCCCATGGGCAAAGGGCCATGGGGTGGCGTTGCGACGCACAACTTTCTTGCGAGTGAGAATGTTTCGCATTAGCATTCGCATCCATGAGAATCCTTTTGATCCCTCGAATTGCGGAGCCCGCCATGAAACTCCATCGCGTCCTGTTGAGCGCCTGCGCCCTCCTGAGCCTGTCCTGTGGCGCCACGGCGGCAGACGCGCCGGTCGATGCCCATGCGGTGCTGACGCACTATTCGCGCCTCGTTCACGCAGGCTACAGCGACGCGGCAGCGGCAGCCACCGACCTCCAACGCGCCGTCGGCCGCTTCGTCGAGCGCCCCGACGACGCCCGCCTCGGCGAGGCCCGGCGGGCCTGGCTCGAAGCCCGCGACTGGTATGGCCAGACGGAGGCCTTTCGCTTCTACGGGGGGCCCATCGACGGTGAAGACGGGCCCGAGGGCAGGATCAATGCCTGGCCCATGGATGAGGCCTATGTGGACAGCGTTGCGGGCGCCCCCGCATCCGGCTTCATCAACCGCAGCGAGGTCCCGCTGACGGCGGAGTCCCTTGCCAGCCTGAACGAGAAGGATGGCGAGGAGAACATCGCGACCGGCTGGCACGCCATCGAGTTCATGCTCTGGGGCCAGGACCTCGATGTGGCGGGCCCCGGGCATCGGTCCTACGCGGACTTCGTGGATGGTCGCGCACCCCACGCCGACCGACGTCGCGCCTATTTGCGTCTGGTCACCGACATGCTGGTGGCCGACCTGTCGACGGTGCGCGATGCCTGGGCGCCGGGCGCAGACAACTACCGGCAGGCCTTCGAGGCCGACCCGGCCAATATCGCCCGAATGATCTCGGCCCTGGGCATCCTCAGCCGGGGCGAGCTGGCCGGCGAACGGATCGAGGTGGCCCTCGACTCGCAAAGCCAGGAGGATGAGCACTCCTGCTTTTCGGACAACACCCACCGCGACGTGATCGCCAACATTCGCGGCATCCGCAACGTGTGGCTGGGGCACTTCCAGCGACGTGACGGCAGCGTGCTCGAAGGCCCCTCGCTGCACGACCTGGTGCGCACCAGGGATCCCGCCATCGCCGAGCGGGTCGATCGGGACATCGATGCTTCGCTGTCCGCCGCCGAAGCCATTCCCGCGCCCTTCGACCAGGCCATCCTGGGCGACAGCCAGGGGCGACCCCGGGTGGTCGAGACGGTCGCCCGCCTCAAGACCCAGACCACCGGCCTGGTGGCCGCAGCGTCGGTGCTGGGCATTCGCCGCCTGAACACCGCGATGCCCGAATGAGGCTGGCGGCGATGACATTCAGCCCCCTCCTCCGCCTGGCGGCCTGCGGCCTGCTGAGCGTGGCCACCCTGCAGGCATCCGCAGGCCAGGATGATTCCATCGAACCCGGCGAAGCCTGGCCGGGCGGCGACACCTCCACGACCGACCACGGACGGAATGCCTTTTCCAGTCCGGCGGCCAACCTGGACCCGGACCGCCAGACGCCCTTCTTCATCGGAAACTCCTTCTTCAAGAAGAACTGGGTCGCGGCACCCGCGTCGACCACGGGACGCGACGGCCTTGGCCCCCACTTCATCGCCCGCGCCTGCGCCGGCTGTCATGTGCTCGACGGGCGGGGTGCGCCCCCACCGGCGGCCGCCGGCGTGTCGACCGAAGTCCCGGTGGGCCTGCTGCTGCGGATCTCGGTTCCGGGCGACGGCGGCAAGGCGGGCGTGCGTCCCCATCCCGTCTATGGCGGGCAACTCAACACCCTGGCCCTGGAGGGCATCACGCCGGAAGCCACGGTGCAGATCGGCTACACGGAGGAGCCGGGGCAATTCGCCGATGGCACCGCCTATTCGCTCCGGCGCCCACGCTACCGCATCGAAGCGCCGGCCTACGGCCCCCTGGGCGACGACCTGCTGGTGTCGCCCCGGGTGGCCCCGCAGGTGATCGGGCTGGGCCTCCTGCAGGCCATTCCGGAGGCGGACCTGAGGGCCATCGCCAACCGCCAGGGCGCGAGCGCCACTGGCATCAGCGGGCGCCCCAACCGGGTCTGGGACGAAGCCAGTCAATCCTGGGTCATCGGGCGATTCGGCTGGAAGGCCAACGTGGGCAGCATTGCCCACCAGACGGCCGGTGCCTTCAACGGCGACATGGGGATCACCTCCCGCCTCTTTCCCCGCGAGGAGTGCACGGCGGCCCAGGCCGACTGCCGGGCCCGACAGGCGAAGGAGTCCGAGTGGCGCAGGGCTCGCGGCGAACCTGCCTACGACCTGGACGACCGCGCCCTCGAGCGGACAATCTACTACACCACCACCCTGGCCGTGCCCAGCCGCCGCGATCCTGAAAACGCCGAGGTCCTGGCCGGCCGAATGCTGTTCAGGGAGGCCGGCTGTGCGAGCTGCCACCAGCCGCGTCACGTCACCGGCCCGCTGGCCGGCTTTCCGGAGCTGTCGGGCCAGATCATCTACCCCTATACCGACCTGCTGCTCCACGACATGGGCGATGATCTCGCGGACGGTCGCCCCGACTTCGAGGCCTCCGGCCAGGAGTGGCGAACGCCACCCCTGTGGGGCATCGGCCTGATTCCGGCCGTCAACGGCCACCACTTTCTCCTGCACGATGGGCGCGCGCGGGGCGTGGCAGAGGCCATACTCTGGCATGGCGGCGAAGCGATGACGGCCCGTGAGCACTTTCGCCGCCTCGATGCCCCCGCGCGGGCCGCACTGATCCGTTTCGTGGAGTCCCTATGAGTGTCTTGCTGCGTAGTCTGTTCGGCCTCGCGCTGGTCCTGCTGGCCCTGCCCGGGCGCGCCGAGGCGCCGGCTCCCATGCTCGAACCCTCGGCCATGGCGTCGGCGCTGGCTGAAAAAGTGCTGGTGCCCGGGTATGCGGCGCTTCAGCGCGACGTCGACGCCCTGGCAAAGGCCACCGATGGCTTCTGCGGCGGCAGCGGAACGAGCCTCGACGAGGTGCGCTCGGCCTGGCGCCATGCGGCCCTGTCCCTGCGTCGGATCAGCGCCCTGTCCTTCGGTCCGGCCCTCGAGTCCCGGATCCTGCGCCGGATCGACTACTGGCCGACCCGGCCGTCCCTGGTCGAGCAGGGCATCGAACGCCTCGCGGCCGACCCCGGGGATACCGCCCGCATCGGGCTGCCCGCCCGGGGCCTGCCCGCCATCGAATACCTGCTGTTCGTGTCCGACCCGCCCCTGGCACCGGCCGCCAAGTCCCGCTGTGCCTACCTGACGTGGCTGGGTCGCGACGTGGCGGAGCAGCTGTCCCCGCTGCCCGAGGCGCTCCGCCACTGGGCCGAGTCCATGAGGGATTCCGAATTCGATGGCGAGCGCGCCTTGCTCGACGAGAGCCTGAATGTCCTGATCGGCAGCACCGAGGCCTTTCGCGAGAAATATGTGGAGAAGCTCCGCACACGCGGCATCGACGCCTCCGATGGCGGCCGCAGCGGCAGCACCCTGCCCCATCTCAACGCCTACTTCGAGGGCCTGGCGACGGCGCTGCAGGGGACCGAGGGCGTGCCCGGACTGATCGGGTTCCTGCGCGGGCGGGGACACCTGTCCCTCGCCGATGCGCTGGGCGACCAGATCACGCAGGTCCGTTCGGCCCTGGGCAGCCTGCCCGACCCGCTCGACAGCCGGCAGGGACGGGAATCACTGGACGCGCTGGGCAAGACGTTGGCGGGCCTCCAGCGCATGCTGACGGAAGATGCGGCCGATGCCCTTCAGGTGGCGGTCGGGTTCGGGGAAGGCGATGGCGATTGACCCACGGCGGCGCCAATGGCTGCTGGGCCTGTCGCTCGCCCCGCTGGCCCGCCTCGCCCAGGCCGTGCCGGCGCATCCGGCGGCGCCCCGGCTACTGACCTGCTGGGCGGATGACCTCCGGCGGCCCCGTGCCTTTCACGCCGGTCGGCTCGACCAGCCCGCCCTGGCCATCGCTCTCCCTGCCCGCGGCCACGATGTCTTCTGGCACCCATCGGGCGACGGCAGCGCCGTGGTGGTGGCGCGCCGGCCGGGCCGTTTCCTGATCCGCTGGCAGGTCGCCACCGGACGTATCCTGGCCCGCTTCGACGCCGACGATGCCGACCAGGCGATCCGCCTGGAGGGACACTTCTGCTTCAGCCACGACGGACGCCAGCTCTATGCCACCGAGAGCGAGTCGATCGACGGGCGCGGACAGGTCGGGGTCTATGACGCCCTCACGCTGCAACGGCTGGGCGGCTGGTCGAGTGGCGGCATCGGACCCCATTCGATCCGCCTGCTCGCCGATGGGCAGCTTGCGGTGGCCAATGGCGGCATCCTGACCCTGCCTGAAACCGGGCGACTGAAGCGCAATCGGGAGCGTATGGACCCGTCGCTGGCGACGCTGGACGTGGGCACCGGCCAGTTGCTCGCCCAACTGCGACTGCCCGACCCATGGATGAGCGTCCGCCACATCGCCCAGGGCCGCAGCGGCCAGGTGGCCGTCGCGCTGCAGAATGAGGGGGGGCCGCCCAGGCCCCTGCTGGCGTTGGCCGACGCGGGCGCGCTGCGCTACGCCGAGGCCAGCGCCCCGGTCATGGAAGCCTGCGGCGGCTACGCGGGAGACGTCCTGGCGCTGCCCCAGGGTCTCGCGGTCAGCTGCACGACCGCCGGCCGAACGGCCTTGTGGGACTGGGAAGGCCGATTCCAGGGCAGCCATGCCACCCCGCGGGTGTGTGCTCTGGCGCGTGCGGGCACCTCATGGATCGCGACCGGCGACGAGGGCGACGTGTGGCGCAGCCGCTCAGCCGGGCCGCGCGAGGTGCCGACGCACTGGCGCGAAGGCGTGGCCCTCGACAACCACGCAGTGCCCGCCTGAACGCGGTGTGGCCCTCGGGTCTGTGGACATTTGACTGGCGATCCGCCATACGAATGTCCACAGACCCTAGCCCCCCAGCAGGCGGGCGATGTCGGTGTTGCCGTTCTCGCGCGCCCAGTCGGCGGCCGACTGACCGCGGTCGTTGCGCAGGGTCTTGTCGGCGCCGGCGGCCAGCAGGGCCCGCACGACCTCGATGTGCCCATTGCGGGAGGCCAGCATCAGGGGGGTGGCCTTGTTCGGCGCCCGGGCGTCGAGCTGCGCTCCACCCGCAATCAGGTCCCTGGCGATGTCGGTGTGGCCTTCGAAGGCCGCGTACATCAGCGGTGTCCACCCCTCGGACTCGAGCGGCATGCCCGAGGCGACGAACTGCTGGATGACCGCCCGATGGCCCCGCAGCGCGGCCAGCATCGGGGCGGAGTCGCCCATCTGGTTCTTGCGCGTCGGGCTGGCGTGGTATTTGAGCAGCAGCGCCACCGCATCGGCGTGACCGTCGCGGGCGGCGAGGATCAGCAGGGTATTGCCGTTCTGGTCGGTGGTGTCCGGGTCGATCCCCCGCACCAGCAGCTGGGAAAGCGCGCCTGCCTGGCCGCTGGTGGCGGCATCCAGCGCATCTTCATAGCTGCCGGCCCGGGCGGCGCCTCCGCTCATCAGGGCCAGGGCCAAACCCACGGTGATCAGCGATCGCAAGTCAGTGTTCCTTGAGAAACAGACGATTGAAGTTGCGGGTGGTGGCCTCGGCCACGACCTCGACCGGGAGCTCGCGCAGACGGGCGATCTCCTCGGCCACGTGCACGACATAGGCCGGCTGGTTGGTCTTGCCGCGGTAAGGCGTGGGCGCCAGGTAGGGCGAATCGGTCTCGATCAGCATGCGATCGAGCGGCACGCTGCGGGCGACCTCCTTGAGATCCTTCGCACTGCGAAAGGTCACGATGCCCGAGAAGGAGATGTGGAACCCGAGGGCCAGCGCTGCGTCGGCCACGGCCTGGCTTTCGGTGAAGCAGTGCATGACGCCCCCGACTTCGTCCGCCCGCTCCTCGCGCATCAGTCGCAGGGTGTCTTCCGCCGAATCCCGCGTATGGATCACGAGCGGTTTGCCGCAGCGGCGGGCGGCGCGGATATGGACCCGGAAGCGCTCCCGCTGCCACTCGGGCCGATCCTTGTGCCAGTAATAGTCGAGGCCGGTCTCGCCAATGCCGAGCACCTTGGGATGATCGGCCAGGGCGAGCAGGCGAGCCTCGTCGGGCTCTTCCACATCGGCGCCATCGGGATGCACCCCGACGGTTGCGTACAGGTGGTCGTGGCGCTCGGCCAGCCCGATCACCCTGTCGATGTTTTCGAGCTTGACGCCGATGCACAGGGCCCGGCCGACGCCGGCATCGGCCATCGCGGCCAGAACGTCGGCTTCATTCGCCAGCAGGTCGGGGAAATCGAGGTGACAGTGGGAATCGATATACATCAGAGCGTGTGGGTGGGCCGGCTCGAGCCCAGGTGCCCGGCGAGAATCTTCTCGATGGTGCCCCGGACGACCTTGGCCGTATCGTCTTCATTGAAGTGGACGCCGACACCCACGGTCCGGTTCCCCTGGGCGCCCTGCGGCGTGATCCAGACCACCTGACCGGCCACCGGATGCTTGGCGGGGTCGTCCATCAGCTGAAGGAGCATGAAGATTTCATCCCCCAGCTGGTAGGCCTTGGAGGTCGGCACGAAGATCCCCCCGTTCTTGAGGAAGGGCATGTAGGACGCATAGAGCGCCGACTTGGAGTTGATGTTGAGCGAGACGACGGCCGGTCTGGAGGGTTTGCTCATGGTAGTTTTCCACCCGATAGGCATTGCTGGTAGCGGAGCAGCATGTCCTCGAGCGCGAGGCGCATGTTGAGTGGATGCGTCGCGCTGCGCCGTACCTGACTGATTTCATTGTAACAGTCGAACAGGCGCGGCAAGGGCACCGGCTCGACCAGTCGCGCCATCACCTGGCGCTGACCGTCAAAGTAACGGACATTCACGCCACATTTTGAGGCCACCAGATCCCAGCACCAGCGCAGCATCCAGTCGGACAGGCGCGGCATGTCGATTCCGGCGGCGAGCCCGTCCTTGGAGCGGCTCCACGCCTCCCAGTTGCCGGCCAGGGCCAGCACGTCCGCATCGACGCGGATGCCGGACAGATCGCCCTCGAAGCGATGCAGCGCGGCGCCGACGCCCTGCCCCGCCAGTCGCGCGGCCTCGAGGGGCGAGCCGCCCAGCAGCCCGGACAGTCGCGTGGCCCCGTCGTCCGCGAAATCGGCCAGCCAGGCGCGCGCCAGTTCGCCATCCGGCTGACCAATGGACCAGTTCTGGCAGCGGCTGCGCAAGGTGGGCAGCAGGCGGCGCGGCGCGCTGCTCACCAGGACCAGGTGCGTCGCGGCTGGCGGCTCCTCGAGGAGCTTGAGCAGGGCATTGGCGGTAAAGTGGTTCATGGCGTCGGCAGGGTCGATCAGGACCACCCGCCGCCCACCCATGTGGGCCGTCAGCTCGAGCGCCGACTGGAGCGCGCGGATCTGCTCGATCAGGATCTGCGAAGACGGTTTGCCCGACTTGCGGGGGCTCGCGCCCTCGGCTTCCTCCTGCTCGGCCTCGGGCACGACCACGTGCAGATCCGGGTGGGTCCCGGCCAGGCGCAGGCGGCAGCCGGCACAGCGTCCGCACGCGGCCTGCGTTCCCGAGGCCTCGGTGCACAGCAGGCGTGCCGCCAGGGCTTCCGCGAGCATGCGCTTGCCGACGCCGACCGGTCCCGTCAGCAGAATGCCGTGGGGTAGGCGGTCGAGCCGGCCCACGAGGTCGCTCCAGGGCTTGTCGAGCCAGGCCGGCAGGCTCATAGACGGTCCATTTCGTCCAGTACCGCCGCCCGCAGCACATCCATCGGCTGGGCCGCGTCGAGCACCCGGATCCGGCCATTGGCGTTCGCGGCTCGCCGCAGGTAGGCCTCGCGCACCCGGCCGAAGAAGTCGGCCTTCTCGCGCTCGAAGCGATCCGGAGCCTGGCCCGTGCCGGCCAGTCGCCGGGCCGCCTCGGTGGGGTCCAGGTCGAAGAGCACGGTCAGGTCGGGCTGGAGTCCGCCATGGACCCAGCTCTCGAGGGCATCGAAGCGGGCTTCGGCCAGTCCGCGCCCGCCCACCTGGTAGGCGTAGGTGGCATCCGTGAAGCGGTCCGACACGACCCACGCCCCCCGCGCCAGCGCAGGCTCGATGACGTCGGCCAGATGTTCGCGGCGGGCGGCGAACATCAGCAGGGCCTCGGTTTCCAGGTGCATGGGCTCATGCAGCAGCAATTCGCGCAGGCGCTCGCCCAGCGGCGTGCCACCCGGTTCCCGCGTCTGTACCACCTCGTGGCCGGCTGACCGGAGTCGCGCGACCGCCGCCGCGATCTGGCTGCTCTTGCCGGCCCCGTCGATGCCTTCGAAGGTGATGAAGCGCCCACGTCCCGTCGTGCCCACTAGCGCGACCTCCTCAACTGGTATCGGGCCACCGCCCGATTGTGTTCCTGCAGCGAGTTGGAAAAGACGCTGGTGCCGTCGCCCCTGGCCACGAAGTACAGGTATTTCGTGTCGGCCGGCTGCAGGGCGGCGTCGATCGAGGCCTGGCCCGGCATCGCGATCGGCGTCGGGGGCAGCCCGGCACGGGTATAGGTGTTGTAGGGCGTGTCGCGCTCCAGGTCGCTGCGCCGCAGGTTGCCATCGAAGCCGGGACCGATGCCGTAGATCACGGTCGGATCGGTCTGGAGCCGCATGCCGATCCGCAGCCGGTTCGCGAACACCGAGGCCACCCGCGTGCGGTCGTCCGGATGGCCGGTCTCCTTCTCGATGATCGAGGCCAGGATGAGGGCCTCGTAGGGCGTTTCCAGCGGCAATCCGGCCGGCCGTGCGGCCCACGCTGCCTCGAGCCGCCGCTTCATCTCGTGGTAGGCCCGGCGGTACAGGTCCAGGTCGCTCGAGCGCAGGTCGAAGAGGTAGGTGTCGGGGAAGAAGAGTCCCTCGGGGTGGCTCTCGGTGGCGCCGATTCGCGCCAGGATCTCGGCCGGCGCCAGATCGGCGGTGTCATGCACCAGGTCGGGGTGCGCCGCGATGGCGGCCTGCACCTGGGCGAAGGTCCAGCCCTCGGTCAGGCGCAGCTCTCTCAACGAGACATCCCCGGCGGTCAGCTTGTCGAGCAGTGCCAGGGTGCTGACGCGGTCCCTGATCTCGTAGCTGCCGGCCTTGATCTGTGGCGCTCGGCCGCTGAGTCGCGCCAGCCAGTAGAAGAGCTCGGGCTCGACCCCGATGCCGGCTTCCTGCATCACCCGGGCCACCGAGCGCGCCGTGCTGCCCGGGCTCACCGTGAAGTCTGCGGGGCCATCCGGCATGGGCACCGGCCGCTGGACCAGCCACCAGCCGCCCGCGAGGCCGAGGCCGGCGAGGAGCAACAGCAGCAGCAGGATCTTGGTGAGCAGGCGGAGCATGTCGGGCGAGGCATGGGCGCGCAGCGCGCCTGGTCAAAAAAAGCCCCGCGCGGACAGGCCCTGCGTGTGCCGGGGCCCCGGGGAGGCGCCCTATAATACTGCAAGGCAAGAACCCCCACCCCAATCCGGAAATCGACAAGAAATGACCCGCCCCTACAGCTTTCTCACCGCCTGGCATGACGCCGGGCAGCCCGCCGGCTTCGAGTTCGAATCCGCAGAATCCTCGGTTCGCATTGCGGCTGGCAGTACCGTCGCGGTGCCGCTCGTTCAGTGGCGGCTGATCCGCATCAGCGGGGACGACCGCGTCACCTTCCTTCACAATCTGGTGTCCAACGACGTCCAGAAACTGGCCTCGGGCGCCCTGCAGTGGAACAGCCTCAACAGCGCCAAGGGCCGCATGATCGCGAGTTTCCTGCTGTGGAAGGAAGAGGACTGCCTGATGCTGGCCCTGGCCGCGGACCTCCACGCCCAGGTGCTGAAGAAGCTCTCGATGTACGTCCTGCGGAGCAAGACCCGCGTCGAGGACGCCACCGAAAGCTGCGCGCTGATCGCCGTGGCCGGCCCGAAGGCGGAAGAGATCCTCGCCCAGGTCGGGTGCGACCTGCCGGCCGCACCCATGACGGGTGCCCCGCTGGCGAATCCGCGCACCCTGCAGCTCGACCCCAGCCGCTTCGTGGTCCTGGCGGAAGCCGGGCGGGACGGCGAGGTCTGGCAGGCCCTGCTGGCAGCGGGGGCGGTGGCGGCGGGCAGTGCAGCCTGGAACCTCCACCAGATCCGCGCCGGCCTGCCCCAGGTCACGGCGCCGGTCCAGGAAGAATTCGTCGCCCAGATGCTCAACTTCGAACTGATCGGCGGCGTGAGCTTTACCAAGGGCTGCTACCCGGGCCAGGAGATCGTGGCCCGCACCCAGTACCTGGGCAAGCTCAAGAAGCGCATGTACCACCTCGGTTCGGCGACCCAGCCCCAGGTCGGCGAAGACCTCTTCGGCGAAGGCTTCGGCGATCAGGCCATCGGCAAGGTGGTGCTGTCCGCACCCACGCCGGAGGGCGGCTGGGAGTGTCTCGCGGTGGCCCAGACCGCCGCCGTCGAGGCCGGTCCGCTCCGCCTGGGCAACGCCACCGGCGCCGCGCTCACGCTGCTGGAACTGCCGTATCCACTGGCGGCTGCGTGACGTCCAGCGGCGAGCTGTACATCTATTACCGCCTCGCGGACGGTGCATTCGAACACCTTCGGCCTCGACTGCAAGCCATGCAGCGCGCCGTCGCCGACGAGTGCGGATGCACCGCCACCCTGATGCAGAAGCCGGACGACGGAACGCGCATGGAGGTCTACCGCGGCGTTGCCGACCGCCAGGCCGTGCTTGACGGTCTGGTGCGACATCTGCGCGCAATGGCCTTCGACGATCATCTGGCGTCCGGCTCCCGGCGCCATGTGGAGTATTTCGTATGTGCCTGATCGCCTTCGCCTGGCGAATTCACCCCGATTTTCCGCTGGTGGTCGCGGCCAACCGCGACGAGTTCTTCGTTCGCCCGGCGCGTCCCGCACGCTGGTGGGAGCACGGCGGTCAGGCCCTGCTCTCGGGCCAGGACGAGCAGGCCGGCGGCACCTGGATGGGCGTGACCCCCGGGGGCCGCTTCGCCGCGCTGACCAACCACCGGGACCCGGCCGCCGTCAGGTCCAATGCCCCCTCGCGGGGCGCCCTGGTGCCCCACTTTCTCGGCGCCGGCAAATCCACCACGGCCTCCTTTGAAGAATTGCAGGCCAACGCCCGCCACTTCAACGGCTTCAATCTGCTGGCCTTCGACGGCGACACCCTGGGCATGCTCGAGAGCCGCGAAGCGCGGCGCCAAGTCATCGAGCCCGGCGCCTACGCGCTCTCGAACGCCAGCCTGGATGCACCCTGGCCCAAGCAGCAGCGCGCGCGGGCCGCGATGGCCACAGCCCTGGCCGGCGAGCCCGACGTGGAGGCGCTCTTTACGATGCTGCGCTCCGACAGGCCGGCCGGCGACGCGCAACTGCCCGTCACCGGTGTCGGCCTCCAGTGGGAACGCATGCTGTCCAGCGCCTTCATCCGCGCGCCGGGCTATGGCACCCGCTGTTCGACGGTCGTGCTGTTCGGCGCGGACGGACGGGTGCGCTTCGAGGAGCGCAGCTGGGACGCCGTCGGCCGGCCCTCAGGCCAGGTCCTGGAGACCTTCCAGATCCAGTGACATGGGATGGTGGCGAATGCCGGCCTCCATGAAGGGTTCGCCGGCCGGACGAAAGCCGTGACGCTCATAGAACCGGACGGCGTCCTTCTGGGCGTTGAGCCGAAGCACCGGGTCGCCCCGCCGGCGCGCCGCATCCACCAGGGCCTTGAGCGCCATGGCGCCGACGCCCTGCCCGCGGGCCTCGGCCAGCACCGCCATGCGACCCACGTGGCCGTCGGGCAGCAGGCGTCCGGTCGCAATGGCCCGGCCGCTCGGGTCGCGGACCAGCACGTGCAGGCTGGGTCCGTCACGGCCATCCACTTCCAGTTCCGCCGCGACACCCTGCTCGCCGACGAACACCACCGTGCGGATGGTATGCGCCTCGGTGCCCAGCTCGGCCCAGCTGCCCAGTTCGCAGCGCACCTCGTCGAGCGACATTCAGCTGAGCTCCACAGGCGTCCCGGCCGGGACCAGTTCGAACAGTTCGACCACGTCGGCGACCCGCATGCGAATGCAGCCATGGGAGCGCGGCACGCCCATCGGCTGGTCGTCCCCGGTGCCATGGATGTAGATATAGCGTCGCATGGAGTCCACCGATCCCAGCCGGTTGCGGCCCGGCTCGCAGCCCGACAGCCACAGGATGCGCCCCAGGATCCAGTCCCGTCCGGGCTCGGCGGCGGCCTGTTCCGGGCGCCAGGTCTCACCCGTGGGGCGCCGACCGCGGAACACCGTGTAGGGATCGCAGCCGGCCCCGATCCGGGCCCGGACCACATGGCTGCCGCGGGGCGTGCAGCCCGAATCCTGCTGCTCGCCCGGCCCGTTCAGGGCGGTGGACACGGCGTAGCGACGCTGAAGCACGCCGGTATCGTCGTAGAGGTCGAGCCACTGACCCGCCAGGTCCACACGCAGGCGCATGGTTAGGCCAGCAGGGTCTTGTTGCGGCGCGCAGCGAAGAACGAGGACAGCAGCTGCCCGCACTCGTCCGCCAGGACGCCGCCCACGACCTGGGCGTGGTGATTGAGGCGCGTTTCGGAAAAGAGGTCGATCACGCTGCCGGCGACCCCGGTCTTGGGATCACGGGCGCCGAAGACCACGCGACCGATCCGCGCGTGCATGATGGCCCCGCTGCACATGGCGCAGGGCTCGAGGGTCACGAAGAGTTCGCATCCCGGCAGCCGGTAGTTGCCGAGGGCCTGGGCTGCCGCGCGCAGGGCCTGGACCTCGGCGTGGGCCGTCGGGTCGTGGCGGCCGATGGGCTGGTTGAAGCCGCGACCGACGATCACCCCGTTCAGGACCACCACGGCCCCCACCGGCACCTCGCCCAGGCTGCCCGCCTCTCGGGCCTGCGCCAGGGCTTCGCCCATGAAATCCTCGTCGCTCATGACCTGAAACCGTCCCGCCTGAAATACCTCCTCCAAGTATACCGAGCCCCGCCGGAGGACGTTCCGAACCGGCGAGAGCGCCCGCCTCAGGCCCCCGCATCCACCACGAAGCGCGGCTGGAAGATCCGCACCACGGCCGGCATCAGGAACAGGGAGCAGGCCGCCGAGATCGACAGCCAGACCGCGATCAGCACCCCCATCTCGGCCTGCAGTCGGAGTGAGGACAGGGTCCACAGCATCACGCCGACGACCAGCGTGGCGGCGGTGATGAGCACGCCGCGACCGGCGCTGAAGAGGGACTCGCGGATCGCCTCGTCGAGGGTGGTGCCGCCCCGGTGCAGGGCCTCGCGGATGCCATCGACGATGTAGAAGGTGTAATCCACGCCGAGGCCGATCCCGAGAGCCACCACCGGCAGGGTGTTGATGTTCATGCCGATGCCCTTCCAGGCCATGTAGCTGAAGGTCAGGGTGTTGGAGAGCATCACCGGGATCATGAAGAAGATGCCGGCCGAGAGGCTGCGGTAGGTCAGCGCGCAGCACACCACCACCACCAGCAGGCCCAGCGCGATGGCCTCGATCTGGCCTGCCAGGATCACCTCGTTGGCGGCCGCCAGGACCCCGACCAGCCCGCCGGCGAGGAGAATCTCGCCGCCCGGGAGCGGGTTGTCGTGCACGTAGTGCTTGATCCGCGCCACCGCGTTGCGGATCGTCTCGCCCTTGTGGTCGCGGAAGTAGAAGGTCACCGCCCCGTTCCTCGCTTCCGGGTCCACGAAACGGTTGATGTCGCCGGGGTCGGCCCCGGACACCAGCAGGTGCAGCAGCTCGCCGTTCTGGATCGCGTCGCTGCCGAGCTCCTGGTAGCGGGGGTTGCCCTCGCGGATGACCCGATTGACGTTGGGCAGCACGTCGGCCAACGAGAGCGAGCCGCCGATCTCGGGCAGCGCGGTCATCGAGCGCTGCAGGCCATCCATGGCGCCGAGCACGGCCGGCGACTTGATGCCGCCGTAGTCCTCGGTGGCGAACACCACGAACATCCGGTCCGCTCCCTGGAAGCGCGCATTCACGGCTGCGGCATCGCGGTTGTAGGTGGAGTCCGGCCACAGGATCGGCGAGCCGGGGTTCTCGTCGCCCACCTTGAGCTTGAGCGCAAAGAGGCCAGACCCGACGAAGACCAGCGCGACCGCTGCCACGAGGGGTCCGGCCGCGCGGGACGTGACGAGCCGCGCGGCGAAGGCCAGCACCCGGTCGAAGGCCGGCATGACGTCGACGGGGTGCAGCGGCCGGCGGCCCGGTCGCTGCCAGGACAGGAGCGGCGGCATCGTCACCAGCACGCCGATCACCAGGGTCGAGATCCAGATCGTGCCCACCACGGCGATGCTCTGGATCAGCGGGATCGGCGTCAGGTACACCACCAGCACGCAGCCGGCGTCGGCCACCACCGACAGGAGGCTCGGCTTGAAGAGGTTGAGGAAGCTGATCCGCGCCGCCTCGCGCGCGCTGGCGACGCCCCGCGCCAGTTCCGCATCGAAGCGCGAGATCAGCTGGACCGAGTTGGAGATCGCGCGACCGGTGATCAGGAAGGCCACCACGATGATCAGCGGGTCCAGGTGGTAGCCCAGGGCGCGGGCGAAGAACAGCGCCCAGGCGCCGCTGATGAGGCCAGCCAGCAGGGGCAGGACGGTGCCGTAGAGGCTTCGGTTGATCAGGCACAGCAGCGCCGCCAGGGCCACGATGGTGGTCAGGAAGATGCCCAGGGTCTCGCCCAGGAAGTGGTTCACCCAGCCGTAGAGGATCGGCTCGCCGACCACCCGCACCCGCACCCCATCACCACGCACCGAATCCGCAATGGCCTGGATCTCGCGGAACACCGTGGGGTAGTCGATCAGGTGGTCATAGAAGTCCACGGTGACCTGGGTGGCCGTGAGATCGGGCGAGACCAGCACGCCGTAGATCAGCGGGTTCTGCAGCACGGCCTCGCGCAGGGCCGCCAGCTCGGCCGGGGTGGTGGGAACCGCCGGATACATGACCGGCCGGTTCTCGATGCCCTCGGTGGAGGCCCGCACCTCCTTGGCCTTGCGCGAGGCCAGGGAATTGATCTGGAACGGATCCACCGCATGGACGGTGCGCAGGGCCTCGGTCACGGTCTTGAGTTTGGTCAGCACCGCCGGCCGGAAGATGTCGCCCTCCTCCACCTCGAGCATGATGCTCACCACATTGGAGCCGCCGAAGCTCTCCTTGAAACGCTCGTTGACCTGCACATAGGCGTGGTTCCGCGGCAGCAGGTCCACGAACACGGTGCGGATCGGAATCTGCGAGGCGTAGGCCAGCATGGCCAGGCTGGCCGCGATCACCAGCCCCACCACGGTCCGCCGATGGGCGATGAGCCCGTCCACCCCGCGCGCCAGGGCGCGGTAGGTCTGGTCCTTCATGTCGGTCTCCGCTCAGGTTCCGGGCAGCTCGATGGGCCCGAGCCGCTGGCCCGCAGCCATCCACCGGTCATCGAATTCGGTCAGCGCGGTGCGCCAGGCAAAGTCGCTCGCGCCGGCCCGGCCCGCATGCCACAACCCGCCGCTGCGGTCACCCGTCAGCACGACCCCGCGGTTGCCGACCGCGACGAAGCCCTCCGGCGCCGGCGCCACCGAAAACAGGTGCTCGCGGGTGCCGGATCGGACGCGCTGCCAGCCTTGCCCCTGGTCGGTCGAGCGCAGGATGTGGCCGTCGAGGCCGACGGCCAGCGCCAGGCCTTCGCCCATCCAGACCGAGGTGAGGCTCGATTCCACGCCGGCCTCCACCTCGCCCCAGCTGCGACCGCCGTCCACCGATCGGGCGATGCGCCCGAACTCGCCGACCACCAGCACCTGTTCACCCCGCACGGCCACGTCGTTCCAGCCGATGTCCTCGGCCGGCATGGCCTCGCGCCAGCTGGCGCCGAAATCCTCGCTGCGCAGGACCATGCCGAACTCGCCCGTGGCCCAGGCCACGCCGCCGGCGAAGGTCCGAACCCGCAGGAACTTGCGGCCGTCGGCGGCCGGGGTGTCCACGCTCGCCCAGTGTCCGCCTCCGTCTTCGGTGACGATCACGCTGCCGCCGTTGCCCACCGCCACCAGCCGCCGCGCGTCCCAGGCCGCAATGCTTTGCAGGTGGGCCGTGATCGGCGTTGTCTGGCGCGACCACTGGCGGCCATCGCGGCTGGTCACGACCTTGCCCAGCGCCCCCACCGCCCACAGCTGTCCGTCCGTCGAGGTGATGCCGTAGAAGCGGTCCCGTGCACCGACGGCGGGCTGGACCACCTCGGGCAGGTCCGGCACCACCTGGACGAAGAAGGCGGCATAGAGCAGCCCGCCGATGATGGCGAGCGGCGCGAGGCGGGCCAGCCACGCGGCCAGTTGGCCGCCGGTGGGGGTGTCCTGGGTCATGGTCCCGACGCCCTCCACGCTAGCGGCCGCCACTGCGCAGGCTCGCGAGCCGCGCGAGCACCGGCTCGGGCTCTGCGGTCGGCGGCAGGTGCTGAAGGTAGAAGGCGGCTTCCGGCGGCGGTGTATCGAGGTTTTCGAGACGACGTCCCTGCCCCCGGTCCGGTCCGACGGACAGGTCGTAGGCGTGTGCGTCCCAGCCCTCGGGCGGGTCGGCGAGGACGCAGTCCCAGCGGTAGTGGCGCGCCTGGTTCAGCACGGGACCATGGGGGTCGGCGCGCCCCTCGGGGCTCAGCAGCAGTCCCCCAACCCCAGCCTGGGACAGCGCGCGCAGGGCATCCGCCACGTACATGGCAGCGCGTTCGCCCTCATCGGCTTGCGCATCGATCGCTTCACCGTGGGCCAGGGCATGGGCCTCGACCGACCAGGCGGCCATGGCCGGCAACACCAGCAGCACCGGGGCCCGTGACTGCCGCGACAGCGCAGCGACCAGCTCCGACAGGGCCGAGCGGGCAGCCTCGTCGGCGAGCATCGTGCGCAGGGCAAAGCCACTGCGGCTGCGGGCGGCCATCGCCGCGCGCAGGTCCCCGTCGTCGGCGACCCGCTGGTGGTAGAAATCGCCCACCGGCAGCCACTGCACGTCACTGCGCAGCAGCCGGTCCACCTGGCCGAAGAAGGCCACGCAGGCGGCGGTGTCCTGCCAGGGGATGGCCGCAGCGCCGAGCAGGCGGGTTCGGGCGTAGCCGAGCCCGTCCACCCAGACCCCGCGTCCGCCGGTCTCGCGCGCGCCGTCGACCCGGTCGATCAGTGCGCCCATCTCAGTCGCCCGCCCGGGCGCGTCTGAGGGCCGCCACTTCGGCCTCGAGCGCGGCGATCCGCAGGTCCTTGGGGTTGGGCATCAGGATGCCCGCGAGCTGGTCGGCATCGAGCTGCCGCCGTCCCTCGCCCTGCCCCGCCCAGATCACGGCCGGATCGTCCCAGCTGCCGTAGTACGGCAGATCGGCCGGGGGCTCGCCCGTGCACCACGCCGCAACGAAGTCCGCGTAGGGCTTGCCGCGGGCCAGTCGGGCGGCCCGTTCGGCGTCGCGGGCCGCCGCCGTGGCCGCGGCATCGACAATCAGCGTGGCCTCGTCGAAGACCACGAAGTAGAGCTCCCGCGCCAGCACCGGTGAGAGCAGGTCCTCCTCCACGTCCTTCATGACCAGCTGCGGGTCGCGCTCGAGCACGTCGCCGTAGCCGCCGCCGGAGCCCTGGCAGATCATGTAGACCTCGCCCTGGGCGGCCGGCTCGAAGGTCATCCCCATGTGGTAGGTGCCATAGCTGGCGCCCTCCAGGGCCTGCTCGTTCATCAGCTCGACCATGTCGAAGCGGAACTGGCGCGGATTGTTCCTAAGAACATCGAAGACATTCACGTCCTTGACCTTGGCGAGCGGATAGGCCGGCGAGCCATAGCCGCCGAAGAGCCCGTAGGCGCTGGGGTGGAAGGAGCCGGTGCCGCCGGTCATGAAGCCCCACACGTCGCTGTCGCGGGCCGTGATCATCTGCTCGTAGCCGAGGCCGCCCCGGTACTTGCCGAAGCCCATCCGGTCCTTGGAGAGGTGCTGGGACACCAGCCGCAGCACCGGCAGTTCCTCCTCGTTGAATTCCTGCTCGCCGGTGTCGCACATGTAGCCGAAGATCGGCGACACCGCGTGCTCGCCGTCCCGGTCGAAGCGGGCACCGCCCCCGTTGCCGTTGATGTCGGCGCAGAAGTTGCCGGTCACCTCCGAGTGCTGGGTGATGCCGCCATAGACGAAGGTGAAGGGCTGGTTGAAGTGCGAGGCATAGACCGAGGTGTAGCGCTTGGGCGCGCTGTAGAGGAACTTGGCCATCGCGTAGATGGGCATGCTGAAGGACTTGAAGAGCGGGGTCAGGCTCATGGCGTTGGGCGCGTCGAAGGAGGCGTCCAGCAGCGAGTTCTCGTCGGTCAGCACCTCGATCGGCGAGAACACCGCCATGTTGTGGGGCAGGTCCGGCCAGATGTAGATCAGGTAGCTGGTGGCCAGGCAGGTCTTCAGGGAGGCCAGCGTGGTGTTGATGGAGCGGTTGGTGAACTCGGGGCAGGAGCCGCGGCAGTCGAGGGTCATCTTCTCGCCCTTGACGGTGACCGAGAAGTTCCACTTCATCAGGCAGTTCTCGCGCAGGGTGCCGTCGATGAAGGCCTGCACCCGCACCGTGCCGTCGGGCATCTCGCGGATGCGACGGCGCACCTCGGCGTCCACGTCCTCGATGTTCTTGCGCAGGCAGCCGACGAAGGCGTCCTTGCCGTACTCGGCGATCACCGCGCGGATGCGCTCGATCAGGCGCACGCAGGCATGCAGCTTGACCTTGATGTCCTCGTACTGGAGCTTGGGGTCGCGCACCGAGTTCTGCAGGTAGGTCAGCAGGTCGCGGCGGATCTGGAAATCCTCGACGATCCGGAAGGGGCTCATCTTCAGCCCCTCGTCCCACTTGCTCTCGGCCGCCGCCGGCATGCCGCCGGGCTCGCAGGCACCGTTCTCGCCCTCGTGGATCGTGGACGACACCCAGCAGATCAGCTCGCCCTCGTGGAACACAGGCATGATCATGCTCTGGTCGGTGTTGTGGATGTTGCCGTAGCGCGAGTCGTTGTGGATGAAGCCGTCGCCCTCCGACAGGCCCACGGTGGGGTCCTTGGCCCAGTACTTGGCGATGAACTTGATCGGGTAGTGGCAGATGCCGGAGAACACCACCACGCCCTTGGGGCTGATCGCCGAGAGGTCGCCGCGGGCGGTGTAGATGCCGGTGACCAGGTCGCCCCACTTGGCGCCCGGCGCGGTGCCCATCTGCTCGACCATGTCGTAGGTCTCGTCGAGCGCCGCATAGAGCCGCCCGCGCACCAGGTTGAGGGCGTGGGGGTCGGGGTTGCCCGACAGGACCCGCTCCTCGTCGCGGCTGCGTGGCCCGTGGGCGTGGTTGCGCATGATCTCCCGGTCGGGTGCGAGGAACAGCGTGTTGTCGCGCAGGAAGTCGTCCACCAGCGCGCGCTCATCCTCGCTCAGGGATTCGGCCGCGATGTCGATCGTCTGTTGAGTCATGAATGTCCCCTGGTTCCTCGTTGCCTATCCGCGCGCAGCCCGTTCGCCGCGCATGAACCACACCGCGCCCTGCCCCGCCGCCCGGTACTGCCAGCCCGGCTCCACCAGGTAGGTGGTGAAGCGGGTGGTGACCACCGCGGGCCCCTCGATCGTGGTGCCCGACCGCAGGGCGGCCTCGTCGTAGATGGGCGTGGGCAGCGCCCCCTCGACCCCGACGAAGTGGCAGGGCCGCTCGCCCACCGGCTCGGGCGGCGGATGGCGCGCGTCGCCGGGCAGGATGTCGCTGAAGTCGACGGTATCCAGCGACACCGAGGCCCGCACCCGGATGGTGTTGATCCGCACCCCGGCCTCGGGCGCCTGGCTGCCCTCGCCGAAGCGCTTGCCGTAGCTGCTGTGGAACTGCTCCATCAGGCGCAGCACGTCGGACACCGACTCGAGCCTCGAGCGCTCGGTGGACACCGCCGTCTCCACCCGCTGGTTGCCGTAGCGCATGTCGAGCTCGAGTTGGTAGGCGATGGCCGTCTCGGGCATGCCCTGGCGCAGCAGGTCTTCGCGGCCGCGGGCCTCGAGGGTGGCGACGATCTCGTTGAAGCGCGTGAAATCCGAGAACACGGTCTTGGCCACCGAATCGAACAGCACCAGGTAAGTGGACATCTCGTGGATGTGCATCTGGTGCATGTTCCCGGCCCCGCAGGCCGAGAACACCGACGAGAACGGCGGCGCCAGGATCGCGTCGATGTCCAGGTGGCGCGCCACGCCGCAGGCATGCAGGGGGCCGTTGCCGCCATAGGCCAGCATGGTGAAGTCGCGCGGGTCGTAGCCGCGGGCCCGCAGCTCGGCGGCGATGCCGTTGGCCATGTTGGCGTCCACGGTCTGCTTGACGAGCCGCGCCGCTTCCACCGGCGACACGTCCAGCGCGTCGCACAGGCCATCCTCGAAGGCCATCGTCGCCCGTCGTCCATTCAGGCGGATGTGGCCGTCGGCGTAGTTGTCCGGGTCCAGGTAGCCGAGCATCAGGTCGGCGTCGGTGACGGTCGGGTTAAGTCCGCCCCGGTCGTAGCAGGCCGGGCCGGGGTCGGAGCCGGCGCTCTCGGGGCCCACCTGCACGGTCTCGTACATGCGGTCGAAGCTGGCGATCGAGCCGCCGCCGGCGCCCAGGGTCACCAGGTGCACCATCGGTACGCTGACCATCCAGCGCTCGATGACCGGGTTGAAGTCGTAGTGCTTCACGCCGCCCTCGACCACGATGCCGATGTCGAAGCTGGTGCCGCCCATGTCGGTGGCCACCACGTTGCCGAGCAGCCCCTGGGCCGCCAGGTGCTCCGAGGCGGCGATGCCCGACACCGGGCCCGAATGCACGGTCTGCAGCGCGTCGGTGGAATTGAGCTGAGCCATGCCGCCGGAGTTGTGCACCACCAGCATCGGGCGCCGATAGCCTGCGTTGCGCAGATTCAGCTCCAGGCTGCCGAGGCCGTGGTACATGACCTTGTGCAGGAAGGCGTCGATGATCGCCGACATGCCGCGCACGTACTCGCCCTTGCGCCCCACCACCTGGTGGGAGAGCACCATCGGGATGGCGCCCAGCATGTGGGCCGGGTAGTCCTCCAGGAAGACCTCGCGCACCCGCAGCTCGTGGTCCGGATTGACCACGCTGTTGGTCAGCATGACCACCAGCGCCTCGGCGCCGGCGTCCACCAGCGCCCGCAGCTGGTGGCGCAGGTCGTCCTCGTCGAGGCCCATCACCACCGCGCCCTTGTAGTCGATGCGTTCCCGCACCTGGCGGATCATCGGGATCGGCACCAGCGGGTCGGGCCGCGTGGCGTTGGGGATGTCCATCTGGGCCACCGGGTCCAGGCCCTCGCCGTAGCCGCGGCCGCGGGCGATCGGCACCGTGCTCTTGAAGCCGGCCGTGACCAGCAGGCCCACCTTGGGGCCCTTGCGCTCGATCAGCGCGTTGGTGCCCAGGGTGGTCGCATAGCGCACCGAGTCCACCTCGGAGAGCAGCGCCTCGCGCTCCACGCAGAGGTCCTGGCAGGCATAGTCGAGGGCCTCGTTGAAGCCCAGGGCCAGGTTGTGGTGCGTGGTCAGCGCCTTGCGCTGCACGCTGCGGTCGCCCCACACGACGAAGCAGTCGGTGAAGGTCCCGCCGATATCTACGGCAACCCGTTTCATGCGGTTCGGCTCCGGTCGGTCAGTGGGAATGGCCGTGGCAGTGGCGCTTCAGCGGCGCCTCGTCGGCCGGGGCCGGGGCGGGCTCGTGCATCGGCGCCCGCCCGGCCCACTGGGCCTTCAGGGCGTCGATGTCGAACTCCATGTCGAACAGCGGCGGGTGGCCCGGCACGGTGTATTCGGTTTCGACCAGGGTGCCGCAGCCGGGGCAGTAGAACTCGAGGATCCGGCACCAGCGCGGATGGGGCGAAAAGGTCAGCTGGTACTTGGCCGGGTCGAGCAGGGGGCGATGGATCTCGCGCGGATCCCGGTCATACACCAGCAGGCCTTCCTTGTAGTTGCCGCGCGCCGGCCCGATCTCGTGGTCGCAGCGGCGGCACTGCCAGAGCTCGCGCTCCAGGTCGATGGCCAGGTATTCGGTCATGAAGACTTTCATCGCGATCTCCGCGCAGGGGTCAGCCGACGCGCACCACCACCTTGCCGTGGTGACTGCCGTCGAACAGGGTGTTGATGGCTTCGGGAATGTGCTCGAGCCCGTCGAAGGCATGGACCCGATACTGGATGCGGCCCGCCGCGGCCCACTCGAGCAGGGCGCGGTAGGCGGCCGCGCCGTCGTGGCGCGGATCGAGGATCACGAAGCCCTCCATCCGCAGCCGCCGGGTCACGATGTTCAGCAGGTTGCGCGGGGCCGCGACCGCTTCCCGGTTGTAGGCGCTGATCATCCCGCAGGCGACGATGCGGCCGAAGAGGGCCATGTGCTCGAGGGCCGCCTCGAGGATGGCACCGCCCACGTTGTCGAAATAGACGTCGATGCCACTCGGGCAGAGCGCGCCGAGCCGCGCCGAGACATCCTCCGAGCGGTAGTCGATGGCGTCGTCGATGCCCAGGGTGTCGCGCAGGTAGCGGACGTTGTCGCGGCCACCGGCGATGCCGATGACCCGGCAGCCCAGCAGCTTGCCGACCTGCACCGCCAGCGAACCGACCGCCCCGGCCGCGGCCGAGACTACCAGGGTCTCCCCGGCCTTGAGCTGACCGATCTCGGTGAGGCCGCACCAGGCGGTCATGCCGATGTGGCCGAGCAGGCCGAAGTGGGCCTCGAGGGGCAGCGGCCCGATGTCGGGCAGCGCCTGCAGGCTGCTCGCCGCCACCGTCGCCCGGGTGCGGCAGCCGGTCAGGCCCAGCACCCGGGTGCCGACCGGCAGCTCGGGGGCGCACGAGGCCTCCACCTCGCCGATGGCGATGGCGCGCATGACTTGGCCCGGCGTGAGCCGTTCCATGTAGGTGCGCTCGTCGTCCAGCCACACCCGCATGGTCGGGTCGATGGAGACCAGCCGGTTGGCCACGGTGACCTCCCCGGCCGCCGGCGCCGGCACGGCCTCGGAGACCGTTTCGAAGGTAGTGTCGTCGATCCGTCCGCGCGGGAAGGCGCGCAGGATCAGGTTGTCGCTGGTGCTCATGTCAGGGCTCCCGGGTCAGTTCGATATCGCCGCCGGCCGTGAAGGCGAATCGCCACCCGGCCGGGACACGGCAGGTGAAGAAGTCCTCCTCGAGCACCACCGGTCCGAGGCCGGTGGCGCCCGGCGGGTTGTCGGCCAGGCGCACCAGGGGGACCGGCAGGCTCTCGCCTGCCGCATCCCGCAGCATGCGCGTTCCGGCCGTGATCGGGGCCGACGTGGTGACCGTGCGGGCCACGCCGAAGCGGGCATGGCGGATCGGCCGGGTGGCGCTGAGGGTCACGCTGCAGCCCGCTGCGCCCTGGAGCGGCTCCGGCAGGCGACCCTCGGGCAGCGGGGTCTCCGTCTCGCGACCCTCCCGGCTGAGCACCAGGCCCACCTGCAGCGTGCAATCCTCCAGCGCGAAACCTTCGGCGAACATGTCCCGACGGGCCTGTTCGGTGAGCCCGGCCACCGCCGCCTCGAGGGCCGCCTGGTTGGCCTCCGGGAGTGGCGATTCGTAGTGATGGGCGATGTCCGAGAAGGACAGGCCATAGGCCGAAAACACCGCCGCCAGGCGCGGCACCAGCACGCGGCCGACGCCCAGGGCCTCGGCCACCACGCAGATGTCCAGGGGCCCGCCGCCGCCGAAGGCGGCCAGCACCGTGTCCGGCCCGATCTCGCAGTGCTCGCGGATGCCGGCTGCGATGCGCTCGACCCAGGCTGCCTCCATGGCCGCCAGGGCCCGCCCGAGGCTGAGGTCGAGCGGGCGGGCGACGTTGTCGAGCACCGCCGCCTTGGCCCGCTCCAGGTCCAGGACCAGGTCGCCCCCGAAGAAGGCTTCCGGGTCCAGCACCCCCATCAGCAGGAAGACATCGGTGATCGTGGCGTGCTTGCCGCCCAGCCCGAAGCAGGCCGGCCCCGGCTGGGCCCCGACGCTCTCCGGTCCGACGCGGATCTCGCCGCCCGCCGCGCGGATCACCGATCCGCCGCCGACCCCGACGCTGTGGATGTCCACCAGCGGAAACGACACCCGCACCCCCTCCACGTTGCCGCGCCGCTCGCTCTCGATGCGGCCGCCCAGGGTCACGCCGATGTCGGTGGTGGTGCCGCCCACGTCCACCGACACCAGGTGCGACACCCCATAGTGATCGGCCAATGCGCGCGCGCCCTCCATGCCCCCGCGGGGCCCGGAGCTGTAGGTCTTGAGGGCAATGGTCTTGGCCACCCGCGCCGAGTCGCCGTCATTGCGGAAGATCAGCAGCGGCGAGCGGAAGCGGGCATCGCGCAGCTTGTGCTCGGCGTGGTAGAGGAAGGTCTCCATCGCCGGATGCAGGAAGGCATTCAGCAGCGCCGACCAGATCCGCCGCGGGTCCTCGGGGTCGCCCGAGATCTGGTGCGAGAAGAGGACCGGCACGGCGCCCAGCAGGTGGGGCGGAAACTTGGCCAGCACGATGCGTCGCAGGCGCTCCTCGTCCGCCGCCGCCGAGGCGCCGCCCAGGCCGACCACGATGCGGTTGGCACCGGCGGAGGTCAGGGCGTTCACCGCGGCCACGAGACGCCCCGCCAGGTCGCCCGATTCGGTGGCATCCAGCTCCGCCACCCGGTCGCCGACCAGCGCGGAGAACATCTCGCGGGCCTCGGCGCCCGTCTGCAGGACACCCGCCAGGCCTGCCCCGGCGATCAGCCCGATCCGCGGGCCCTTGCGCTCCACCAGGGCATTGGTGCCCTGGGTCGTCGAATAGCGGATGTAGTCGGTCTCCTGCAGCAGGCCGATCACGTCCTCCTGCCCGTAGATCTGCCGACTGGCCTTGCGCAGCCCCTCGAAGAAGCACTTCGAGAGGTCGTAGGGCGTGGTCAGGGTCTTGGTGCGGACGACCGACTCCCCGTCCACGACCACGATGTCGGTCAGGGTCCCGCCGTTGTCGATGTTGATCAGTTTGCCCACGGATCGGCCTCGCCCAGTTCGAACTGCGTTGAACACAGGCTGCATCTTGGCCACGGCCCCACCGCCGGACATCGTCAAAAGGGCTGATTTTGGCGGGCAGCGCCGGTGAGGACGGTGGACCGGGAATCATCCTTTGGGAGGAGGCGGAACTAAGCCCTTTGGCGTACTGTGCAGGCTGACCGATCATGAATCCGCGTCCCGGGCACCTGTCCGGAGGCGCGCCATCGGACAGGCGGCTTCAGCCGGCAGGAGACCGGCGGATCCGCCCCAGGAGGAGACAGGAGCGTGGGATCACCCGACACCGGCGGTGCCATCGGCACCCCCGAAGGCATCCGCCTGACCCGAGCCAAGCTGACACCACCCAGCCGCGTGGCCCATGCCATCGACCGGGCCGCCCCCAGCCTCGCCGACGGCGTGCCCGAGGGCACCCGGCTGGTGCTGTGCAATGCACCGGCGGGCTTCGGCAAGACCAGCGTGATGCTGCAGTGGGTCGCGCAGCTCGAGCGCGCCGGGCGGGCCACCGCCTGGCTGACCCTCGACGCCCAGGACAACGACCTCTCCCGCTTCCTCACCTATCTGGCCGCCGCCCTGGGCGAGATCGGGCGCGCCAGCGATGTCCCACCCCTGCCCGCCTCCCTGTTCGACTCGCAGATCGTGCCTTCGGGCGTGGTGCTCGACCTGCTGGAGCGGCTGTCCGGCTGCGGCCAGCCCTTCGCCCTGTTCCTCGACGACTACGAGTGCGTCACCAACGAAGCCATCCACGCCATCGTGCGTCAGCTCATCGACCACCAGCCGCCTGGCTGCCGCCTGGTGGTGGGCAGCCGCAGCACGCCTCCCCTGGGGCTGGGGCGCCTGCGGGTGCGCGAGCAGCTGGTCGAGCTGGGCGTGGACCAGCTGCGCTTCAGCCTGGCGGAGACGACCACCTACCTCAACACCCGGCGTGACCTGCCGGTGCCCGAACGCGACATCCAGGCCCTGCACCAGTGCACCGAGGGCTGGGCCACGGCCCTGCAGCTGGCCACCCTGTCCCTGTCGGGCGCACGCAACCCGGGCGAGCTGATCGCCGGGGTGTCGGGCAGCACGGCCGGCATCGCCGACTACCTGGCCGAAGACGTGCTCTCGCGCCTGGCGCCGGAACTGCGGGACTTCCTGCTCGAGGTGTGCGTACTCGACACCGTGACCGTCGCGCTCTGCGAGGCCGTCACCGAGCAGCCGGACTGCGCCGGGCGGCTGGAGGCCATCGAGCGCGCCAACCTGTTCCTGATCCCCCTCGATGCCGAACGCAGCACCTGGCGCTTCCACAACCTCTTCGCCGAGTTCCTGCGGGCCCAGCTGGAGCGTCGCCAGCCGGGCCGTTCCGCCGAACTCCATCGCCGGGCCGCCCGCGCCTACCTGGCGCAGAACCGGGTGGTGCCGGCGGTCGAACACACCCTGGCGGCCGGCGACATGCGGATGGCGGCCGAGCTGCTCGATGCCCACGCCGAGACCCTGCTCTACGCGGGGCGCGTGGACACCCTGGCCCGCTGGGTCGAGACCCTGCCGCCGGACGCCCTCGACGACCTCCCGCACCTGCGCCTCTCCTACACCTGGGCGCTGACCTTCCTGCACCGCTACCAGGAGGCCCGCTCGGTGCTCGACGAGTTCCGCCATGCCGGCGAGCGGCAGCTGACCGCCCGGGAAAAGGATGAGGTGCTGACCCTCGGGCCGGCGATCCAGATCTTCTCGGACCGCATCGACGAGTGCCAGCACGCCGCCATGCACAACCTGCCTCGGCTGTCGGGCAAGGGCGACTTCGCCCACGGCGCCCTGTGCAACATCGCGGCCTTCTGCCTCGGCACCGAGTCGCGCTTCGACGAGGCCGCCGAGCTGCTGGCCACGGCCAAGCGCCTGTTCCTGCGGGCCGGCTCCACCTATGGCTGGACCTATTCCCAGTGCCTCGAGGGCTCGATGGAGTTCGCCCAGGGGCGGGTGGCCGGCGCCCAGGCCATCTACGCCAACGCCTTCCAGCGCGCCACAGGCGGCACCCGCTACTCCAGCGCCAGCGCGGTGGCCGCCGTGCACCTGGCGGAGCTGCTGTACCTCAACGAGGACCCGAGCGGCGCCGAGGAGCTGCTCCACGACTATCTGCCGATCATCGAGCAGACCGGCCTGCCCGACCACATCATCGTCGCCAACCGCATCCTGGCCCGCCTGTCCCTGGGCCGGCAGGACGTGGAGGCCGCCCAGCGGCGCCTCAACGACATGGAGTACCTGGGCATCGCGCGGGAGGCGCCCCGCATCGTCGCCACCTCGCGCATCGAGCGGGCCTGGCTGGCGATGGCCATCGGCGACCTGGAGCAGGCCTCGCGCCTGCTCGACCAGGCGCGGCGGCAGGCCCACTGGGCCGGCTTCGGGCACCGTATCTACCACGGCAACGAGACCGAGGACCTGGAACTGCACCGGGCGCGGCTGGCGCTGCGCCTGCACCAGCCCGCCGACGCGGCCGAGATCCTGGCCGGGCAGCGCTCGGCCGTGGCGCGTACCCGCCGCCATCGTCGTCGCCTGCTGCTGCAGGTCCTCGAGGCCCGGGCCTGGCTCGATCTGGGCCAGCATGCCCAGGCCCAGCAGCAGTTCGCCGCCACCTGGGAGGAAATCCAGGCCCTGGGTCTGGCCGGCCTGGTGCAGGACGATCGCGCCCTGCTCCAGCCCCTCTTCGAACGGCTGGGCCCCGGCCCGCGGCCGGCCACCGGTCCGCTGCCCCCGCTGCCGAACCGCAGCGAGGACCCGGACGCGCTCACCGAGCGGGAGCTGCAGGTGCTGCGGCTGGTGGCCGAGGGCCTCTCGAACCGGGCCATGGCCGAGACCCTGTTCGTCTCCGAGGCCACCGTGAAGACCCACCTGCGCAGCATCAACGGCAAGCTCGGCGCCCACAGCCGGACCCAGGCGGTGGCGCTGGGCCGGGCGAAGCGGATTCTCTAGAGTCGAGGCAGCGGGCGCGCGCGATTCGCGCGCGCGCGGGCATGCATCGCGGTCCGACGTTCAGCGCTGGTCGAAGTGCTCGTCGTAGCGGGCGATGTAGTCGCTCGTCGCCAGCGGCGCATGGCAGGCCCGACAGGCCTTGAAGTCCACCTTGGCCGCCGTGCGGCCATCGGCCTCCCAGGCGCCATAGACCCAGTCCCCGTTGTCAAGCGTACCGGGCGGCTGTGCGGCGCCCCAGCCGGTCCCCTTTTCCATCACGAAGACCTTCGACAGGGGCCCCTTCAGCAGGCGGCCCGAGGCGTCGGTCATCAGCGTATCGCCCGGTCCCTTCCTGGCCCCATAGATTTCCATCACGGCGATGGTCCCCGCGGGAAAGGCCTCGCCCTTGCGTGCCCGCATGCCCTCGGTGTTGATGTAGATCTCGCGCACCTGGCCGGCCGGCGCCTTGTCCACAGTTCCGACGAAACGGGGCCAGTCGCGGTAGCCCGGCGGGACCCGGACCTCCCCATCGAGCGGCTTGGCCGCCATCGATTCGCCCTTCATGGGGGTCCCATTGCAACCGGAAATGACCAGCCCTGCTGCCAGGGCCGCCAGGCCCATACCGCTCGACATCTGCTGAAACCGCATCGTGTGCTCCTCGTGGTTAGGGGTGCTGCAAGCCCTCTACGCAGCCACACGAAGACTGGATGCACGGCGGCTGCAAATCTGTGTCCATCACCGGGGCCGGCGCAGGCGTTTCTAGGGGGGGCGACCGAAGGCGGGCACAGGAACCGCCGTCCGTCCGACGGACACCGACCGTTCGGATGAGCGGTCTCAAGTGCCGCGAAATGCGTTCGTCAAGTTTGTTAAACAGCGTTGCATGCCCGCCCGGCTCGGGTCGGCGCGGGCCCTTTCGATGGAGGACGTCATGTCAAGATCGAACGCTCCCTGCCGGCACCTCCTGGCGGCCCTGGCCACCGCCTTCCTGACGGCCCACGCCGCTTCGGCACCTGGCAACCCAAGCGCCGCGGATGCGGTACCTGACCCGGTCGCCCTGGGTCGCAGCGTGGCCAGCTTCTGCGCCAACTGCCACGGTGCCGCGGGCATCAGCAAGTACCCCGATGTGCCGAACCTGGCGGGCCAGAACCCGGCCTACCTGCTGCGCCAGGTGGACGCCTTCGCCAGTGGCAAGCGCCAGAGCGAATTCATGAATGGCCTGATGAAGGTGCTGTCGAGCGCGGAACGGCAGGGCCTGGCCGCCTATTACGCGACCCTCAATGTGGTGCCCACCAACACCCACCCGGGCCCCGGCGTCGCCGAAGGTGCACGGGCGTTCGCGAAGATCTGCGCCCGCTGCCACGGCGACGATGCCCTCGGCGACGACGAACACCCGCGCCTGGCGGGCCAGCAGGCGGAATACCTGCGGATCAACATGCAGCGCTACTACCGCCCCACCAAGGTCCGCTTCTACGCACCGATGACGGCGGCCATGAGCCAGCTCGGGCAGGACAACATGGAGGCCGTGGTCCAGTACCTGTCGAGCCTGAACACGCACTGAGCGGCGGACGGCGCCGCCCCGGGACAACGCCGTCCAGCCGTGACGCGATGGGCCTGTCTAGGGCGACTGGTAGGTCACCCGATAGATCGCCCCTGCGAAATCGTCGCTGATCAGCAGCGAGCCGTCCTTCATCACCGCCACGTCCACCGGCCGCCCGCGATAGAGGCCGTTCTCGTCGAGCCAGCCCTCGGCGAACACCTCGGTCTTGCCGGCCGTGCCGTCCTCGTTGATGGCCGTGAACAGCACCCGCGCGCCGACCGGTTCCTTGCGGTTCCAGGAGCCGTGCTGGGCCGAGAACAGGCCGCCCCGGTAGGCCTGCGGGAACATCTTGCCGGTGTAGAACACCAGGCCCAGGTCGGCGGCGTGGGCCACGGTCAGCACCTGCGCGTTGGTGATGTTCTCGGGCAGCGGATCCTTGTCATAGCCTTGCTCGGTGATCCGCGTCTCGCCCTGCTTCCACGGATAGCCGAAGAACTGCCCCGGACCCGTGGCGCGGTTGATCTCCCCGTTCGGGATGTCATCGCCCATGCCATCGGTCTGGTTGTCGGTGAACCACAGGGATCCGTCCTTGGGGTTGAAGTCCTGGCCGACCGAGTTGCGGATGCCGGTGGCGAAGACCTCGCGCTGGCTGCCGTCGAAGGCATTCATGCGCACGATGCCGCCGATGCCGACCTTGTTGTAGAGATCGAGCTTCTCGCGTGGCGGCACGTTGAAGGGCTGCCCCAGGGTGATGTAGAGCAGGCCGTCCGGACCGATCCGGCAGGTGCGGGCGCCGTGGTTGAAGGACTCCTCCTCGGGCGGAATCAGCTTGCCCTGCCCCAGCACCTCGATCACCGCCACGTCCGGGCCTTCATAGAAGAACTCGGCGGCCGGGAAGTTCAGCACCCGGTTGTGCTCGGCCACGATCAGGAAGCCGTCCCTGGTCCAGCACACCCCGTTGGGCACCTTGAACTGGAGCGAGGGCGCGAAGGACTTGACCTCGTCGGCCATGCCGTCGCTGTTGCGATCGGTGACGGCCCACACCGTGGTCTTGCGGGTGCCCACGAAGAGCATGTTGGTGCTCGGGGCCACGGCCATGTGGCGCGCGTCCGGTACCACCGCGAAGAGTTCGATCTTGAAGCCCTCGGGCAGCTTGATGCGCGACAGGTTGGCGCGGATCGCGTCGGCGTTGCGGCCGGTCTGCGCCACCGTGGGAATGTTCAGGTCGGTGGTGGCGACCTTGAACTGCTTGAGCTTCTCGATGTTCTGCTGGGCGGCGGCCGGCGCTGCGAAGGCCAGGGCCACGAGGGCCGTGGCGAGGGTGCCGGGACGCGGACGAAGGGCAAGGCGCATGGGTGTCTCCTGATGGGCATGGACCTCGTCGTCGCTGTCGGCTTGCGGGTCCATTGTGGGCTCCGGGCGCTCGGCGAGCGTCCCGGCGGCGTATGGCGCGACCCTGTCCGGAGGGATTGGCACGACAGGCGAACGGGCGACGGGGCAAGC
>JAGRFX010000098.1 GCA_020445805.1 Rhodocyclaceae bacterium | reverse complement strand
ACCTGTGGCAGGCCCCCTTCTCGCTGCACGCCAACGTGGTCAAGTCGATCCGCGAGGAAGCGGCCACTGCAGCGGCGGGTGGCAAGGCCCGGATCGTCGCCAAGATGAACGCCCTGCTCGAGCCGCACACCATCGAAGCCCTGTACGAGGCCTCCCAGGCCGGGGTCAAGATCGACCTGATCGTGCGGGGTCCGTGCGCGCTGCGACCCGGCGTGCCGGGGCTGTCGGAGAACATCCGGGTGCGCTCGGTCATCGGCCGATTCCTCGAGCACCACCGGATCTTCCTGTTCCATGCGGGCGGCGAGGAGCGGGTGTACCTGTCGAGCGCCGACTGGATGGACCGCAACTTCTTCCGCCGCATCGAGACCGCCTTCCCGATTCTCGATCCCAAGCTCAAGCGTCGCGTGATTCGCGAGGGCCTGCGGGCCTACCTCACCGACAACGCCCAGGCCTGGGAACTGCAGATGGACGGCGCCTACCGCAAGCGCACGCCGCGCGGGGCGCGACGGGTGGCCCAGTGGCAGATGCTCGAGGACCTGGCCGGCGGCTGAGGCCCGGCGCCGGGCTCAGGCCCGGCTGGCGCTGAGGACGCCCTCCACCTCGCGGATGAACAGCAGAGCCCGGTTCAGCACCGGCACGCCACCCACCTCGACCGTGAAGCGCATGTGGGCCTTGCCCGACTTGGAGCGGGTATTCACCGCGATCACGTTGATCCGCTCGCGCGAGAGCACGTCCGAGATGTCGCGCAGCAGACCCTGGCGATCGGTGGCCTCGACCATGATGTCCATCGGGTAGATGAAGGGCTTGGTCGTTTCCTCACGCTCGCCCCACTCGGCGCTGACCACCCGCTCGGGATGCCGCGCCGCCAGGTTCATGTAGTCGCGGCAATCGATGCGGTGGATCGACACCCCGCGGCCCCGGGTGATGAAGCCCTCGATCGCGTCGGGCGGGGCCGGCCGGCAGCAGCGGCCCAGGGAGGTCATCAGCTTGCCCACGCCGACCACCAGCACCCGGTCGGCGTTGTCGGGGCGCTTCTCGCGCTGGACCACCATCTCGGGCGGCGGCGGCTCGGCATCGCGGCGGTCGCCGCGGATCGCCACCTGCAGGCTGCGGGCCCCCACATCGCCGCGGCCCACGGCCACGAACATGGCGTCGGCGCTCTTGAAACCGAGGCGTGAGGCCAGCTCGTCGATGTTGATCTGGCCGTGGCCTTCGCGCTGCATCTCGCGCACCACGGCATTGCGGCCGCGGGAGAGCAGCTCCTGCTCCTCGAGCGCGCTGAAGAACTGCTTGATCTTCTGCCGCGCACGTCCCGTATGCACATAGCCCTGGAGGGCATTGAGCCAGTCGCGGGACGGTCCGCCTTCCTTGGCGGTCATGATCTCGACGGTCTGGCCGGACTCGAGCTGGGTGTTGAGCGGCACCAGATGCCCGTCCACCTTGGCGCCCCGGCAGCGGTGCCCCACGTCGGTGTGCAGCCGGTAGGCGAAATCGACGGGCGTGGCGCCCCGCGGCAGGTCGATCACCCGCCCCTGGGGCGTCAGCACATAGATGGTGTCGTCGAGCGAGGCCTGCTTGAACTGCTCGACCCAGTGGTTGGAGTCGGTGACCTCGTCGCGCCACGACAGCAGGTTGCGCAGCAGCGCGATCTTGTCGTCGTAGGCACTGCCGCCGGGGCCGGAGCCCTCCTTGTAGCGCCAGTGGGCCGCGATGCCGAGCTCCGCATGGCGGTGCATCTCGTGGGTGCGGATCTGGACCTCGAGGGCCCGGCCGTCGCCGGCCCATACGGCGGTGTGGAGCGACTGGTAGTTGTTGCCCTTGGGCTTCAGGATGTAGTCGTCGAATTCCTTCTGGATCGGCGTCCACAGCTGATGGACGATGCCGAGCACCGCGTAGCAGTCCTTGATGTCATCCACCAGCACCCGCAGGGCGCGCACATCGTAGACCTGGGCAAAGTCCAGCTTCTTGGCCCGCATCTTGTTGAAGATGCTGTAGATGTGCTTGGGCCGCCCGTAGATGTCGGCCTTGATGCCGACCTTCGCCAGCTCGTCTTCCAGGCGCGCCATCGACGTCTCGATGAACTGCTCGCGCTCCGAGCGGCGCTCGTCGAGCATCTTGGCGATGCGCTTGTAGGTGTCGGGCTCGAGGAAGCGGAAGGAGAGGTCCTCCATCTCCCACTTGACCTGCCAGATGCCGAGGCGGTTGGCGAGCGGTGCGTAGATCTCGAGACTCTCGCGGGCGACCTGCTGGCGCGCATCCCCCGGAAAGTCGGTCAGGTAGCGCAGGGTCTGGGTGCGCGAGGCGAGCCGCAGCAACACCACGCGAATGTCCTCGACCATCGCCAGCAGCATCTTGCGGAGCGTCTCGGTCTGGGCGCGGATCTCGGCCGGGGTGCTGTACTTGCCCGACTGGCGGGTCAGCATGCGCAGGCCGTTGAGCCTGCGCAGGCCCTGCACCAGGACCCCCACATGGGCCCCGAAGCGGGTGGACACCTCCTCGACGCTGCCGCCCTCGTGCTGGGGGACGGCGAACAGCACGGCGCCGAGGCGTGCATCGGCATCGAGCTTGAGGGAGGCGCTGATCAGCGACATGCCGATGGCGTGGTTCCAGGTCGGCTCGCCGGTGCCGAGCACGCTGTCGCCATACACCAGGCGGGCGTATTCGAAGGCGTCCTCGATGCGCCGCACGTCGTCGGCCGGGACCCCCTCGCTGAGCATCGCGAGACAGGCCTTGTCGTCTGCAGCGGCGAGGGAATGCGTGACCGAAACCATGGCGCGGATTATCCCACAGTGGCGCAATTTCCAGCGTCGAGGATAATCCGGGATCGATCCGGATCCACCATGCCCCGCCTCCTCTCGCATCCCTACCTGCTGCTCACCCTCACGGTCCTGTTCTGGTCGGGGAATATGGTCACCGGGCGCGGCCTGCGTGAGGACGTGCCGCCGATTCTGCTCGCCCTGCTGCGCTGGCTGATCGCCCTGGCCCTGACCCTGCCCTTCGCCTGGCCGCGCTTCGACCGCAGCCAGCTCGCGGCGATGCGGCGGGGCTGGCTGGCCATGGTGGTGCTGGGGCTGCTCGGCGTCGGGGGCTTCAACACCTTCGCCTATCTGGCGCTGCAACAGACCACCGCCACCAACGCCTCGCTGCTGAACTCCTTCATCCCCATCGTCACGATCGCGCTGACCTGGGGCTTCCTCGGTCGTCGCCTGCGCCAGCCCGAGGCCATCGGCGTCTTCGTCTCGATGGCCGGGGTGCTGCTGATCGTCGCCCACGGCAGCCTCGACACCCTGTTCGGCCTGCGGCTCAACGTGGGCGACCTTTGGATGCTGGTGGCGGTGCTGACCTGGGCGCTCTACACGGTCGGACTGCAGTACCGCCCGGCCGGCCTCGACCCGATGGTGATGCTGGCCGCATTCACGCTGGTCGGGCTGGTGGCACTGATTCCTGCCGCCGCGGTCGAATTCGCGGCGGGTGCAAGGATGACGGTGACGACGGGCTCGCTGCTGGGCGTGCTGTATACCGGGATCTTTCCCGGCTTCCTCGGCTACGTCTTCTACAACCGGGGGGTGGCGGCCGTGGGGGCCAACCGGGGCTCCCTCTTCATTCACCTGATGCCGGCATTCGGGACCGGTCTGGCCGCCCTGTTCCTGGGCGAACGTCCGGCGTGGTACCACTTGGTGGGCATCGCGATGATCTTTGCCGGCATCTTCCTCAACACGCGCAGGAGCCCCTGATGTTCCGGCTGCGGGACCTGTTTCGGGGCGCACCCCACAACGACGCGGCGGTCGAGGAGGATGTCTGGACCTGGATCGAGTCCGACCTGCCCTTCTTCGATTTCGTCCCCGCCGAGCTTCGGCCGCGCCTGCGCCAGATCGCAACCGGGATTCTCCGCAGCAAGGAGTTCCACGGCGCCCAGGGCCTCGAGGTGACGGACCGCATGATGCTCTCCATCGCCCTCCAGGCATCCCTCCTGGTGTTGAGGCTCGGTGAGGCCTCGTATCGGGGCTGGGTCGGCATCGTGATCTATCCCGGCGACTTCGTGATCCCGCGCAGCATCATGGACGAGGATGGCGTCGTCCACGAGTACGACGAGCCCGTCCTCGGCGAGGCCTGGGAGGGGGGGCCGGTGCTGCTGTCGTGGTTCCCGCCGGAGACCCGGCCCGACGCCCTCAACGTGGTGCTCCACGAGTTCGCCCACAAGCTCGACATGGCCAATGGCGGCGCCGACGGATTCCCCCTGTTGCCGCCCGACATGGACCGGACGGCGTGGAGCGAATCCTTCGCGTACGCCTATGCGGACTTCTGCCAGCGCGTCGACAGCGGCGAGCACACGGCGATCGACCCCTATGCGTGCGAGTCGCCGGCCGAATTCTTCGCCGTGCTGTCGGAGACCTTCTTCCTGATGCCCCTGCGGCTGCGGGCCGAGTATCCGCAGGTCTATGCGCTGCTGGCCGAGCTCTACGGCATCGACACGGCGGAGGGAGAAGCCGCCGTCGTGGCGCGCCGCTGGCGCATGGACCACGGTGCCTGAGCGCCGCCGCCTCCTCATCGTCTATCACACCCAGTCGGGCCACACCGGGCAACTGGCGGCGGCGGTCTTCGAGGGCGCATCGCGGGTCGAGGAGGTCGACTGCGTGATGCTGCGGGCCTTCGATGCCGGCCCCGACGACCTGCGGGCGGCGGATGCGCTGCTCCTCGGCACACCCGAAAACTTCGGCACCATGTCCGGCGGGCTCAAGGACTTCTTCGACCGCACCTATTACCCGGTGGAGGGGCAGATGGAAGGCGTCCCCTATGCGGTGTTCGTGTCGGCCGGCAACGATGGCACCGGTGCGGTGCGCGAGATCGAACGGATCGCCCATGGCTATGGCTGGCGCACGATCGCCGAGGCGCTGATCGTCCGTGGCGAGATCGGCGCGCCGGACCTGCTTGCCGCCCGGGACCTGGGCGAGGCCATGGCCACGGGCCTGTCGCTCGGCATCTACTGAGCCGGCGGCGGCCGTTGCGACGCGCGCGCCGGTCACGACGCCTCAATTCATGATTTCGTCATGCTTCTGTCACCTTGCGGAAGCGGTTTTCGTCTTCTAACGTGGGAGAACCTGTGCCCCCAAAACGGAGCTGCCCCGGCAGGGGCGGTACCCGCCGCGCAGGCAGGAAAAACCCTTCCACTGGAGGACGACTCTATGGCTATTACCTGGATCCTGGTTGCCAACGCCAGCCTGGCAAAACTCTATGCGAACCTGGGCCCCAACAAGGGCCTCAAGCTGGTCAAGGAACTGGTCCACCCGGAGAGCCGGAAGAAGAATGCCGATCTGGTCACCGATCGCAGCGGGATCGGACACGGCAACGGATCCTACGAGCCCCCTACCGCACCCAAGGAGCACGCCGCCAAGACCTTTGCCCAGGAAATCGCCCGCGAGTTCTACAGCGGACGCAACGCCAACCGCTTCGCCCGTGCCATCCTGGTGGCGCCGCCCAACTTCATGGGCATGCTGAATGCCACCCTCGACGGCCCGACCGCGCAGCTGATCTCGGATCGCTTCGAGAAGGACTACACCAAGGCCTCGGAAATGCAGCTCAAGGAACGCCTGTCCTCCTGCATTTACCTGTGACGGCGTTTCACGCCGCCCAAGGGCGCCCGAGCGGCGCCCTTTTTTTTTGCGCTCAGCGGATCGTCAGGCGAGGGTACCAGCGCGCATCGGGGGCGATCTCGGACAGGTCCGACGCGTGGTACGGAGGAACGGCGGCATCGTCCGGCGGCGCGCCGATCGCATTCAGATCGACCGCATAGGGCGTGCCGACCAGCCCTTCGCCATCGGCCTCGAGCCGGTAGTAGAGACCGTTCCAGAGCTTGGCGCCGAAATCCTTCGGGGCCTTGAACAGGAACAGCAAGGAATGCTCGAGCCAGCGCAGGTCCCGGGTGCTGACGATTCCCGGCTGGGGATACGGATAGGGCACGTGGCACTGGATCTCGCGCTCGGACTCCAGGCACTTGAATTCCTTCATGGAGAGGAAGAAGTCCTTGAAGCGCGCATGGTCCATGTGGAGAACAAATCGGGCACTCTCGCCGTCGATGGGCTCGAACCGGACCTCGCCGATGGGAACGGCGGTGCCGTCCTGGGCGTGCAGTTCGATCCGCTTGTTCCCCGCCATTTCCCAGGCGGCTGCAGCCAGCCCGGGCAGCGAGAGCATCAGGGCCATGGCCAGCCCGAGTCGTCTAGTGGTCATCGTGGTCTCCTGAGCGAACTATAGCGGGTTCGTCCCGGGGGAAACGCGCCAATGTGCGGTAGCTGGGCCCGTCTGGCGCCAGAATCGAGGCTATCAGCGCGAAGCCGCCGCAGTGCCAGGCGAGCTGCGGCGCCACCATCCGGCCAGTAGAGCGCACCCGCCGCCAGACGGTGACGTGGGGCCGGAAGGGCCGACGTTCGACGGGAAGGCCCAGCGCGTCGAGCTGGCCGCGGATCGCATCGACCAGCCGCCGCAAGGCGTCGGGCGCCTGCCCGCAGCCGACCCAGACCAGGCCGCCCTGCCAGGCCCCCACCCGATCGAAGGACAGCGCGAAGGGTTCGAACGGAATGACTTCGAGAACGTCCACGAGGGGGGCACAGCGGGCCTCCGCCACGTCGCCCAGAAAGGCCAGCGTGAGATGCAGGTTGCGCCTCGCCGTCTGGCGCCCCCCTCGGCATGGCAGCGCCGCCGCGTAGGCATGCAGGGCGTCCGCTTCGGCCGCCTGCGGCGTGAGCGCGATGAAGAGGCGCCTTACGGGCGCGGTGCCGCTCGGTTCGGGCGTGCGGGTCACTCAGGCCGGGAGCAGCAGGACTGCGGCCTGGGCCGCGATGCCTTCGCCGCGCCCGGTGAAGCCCAGCTGCTCGGTGGTCTTGCCCTTGACGTTCACCTGGTCGGTGCCAACCGCCAGGTCGGCGGCGATGTTGGCCACCATGGCGGGCACGTGGGGCAGCAGCCGTGGCGCACGGGCAATCACGGTGGCGTCCACGTTGCCGACGCGGTAGCCGGCCTCGCGCACCGAGGCCATGGCCCCCCGCAGCAGGACCCGGCTGTCTGCCCCCTCGTAGCGGGGGTCGGTATCGGGGAAATGGCGCCCGATGTCTCCCAGCGCCGCCGCCCCGAGCAGGGCGTCGGTGATGGCGTGCAGCAGCACGTCGGCGTCCGAGTGGCCGAGCAGGCCTCGGGCATAGGGAATCGTCACGCCGCCGATGATCAGGGGCCGCCCGGGCACCAGGGCATGGACGTCGAAGCCCTGGCCGATGCGGAAAGGGACAGTCATCTCAGTCGCTCCGGTTCTGCAGGATCCATTCGGCCACGTGGAGGTCCAGGGGATAGGTCACCTTGAGGTTGGTCGCGTCGCCCTCGACCAGCCGGGGCCGCAGGCCGGCCGCTTCGATGGCGCTGGCCTCGTCCGTCACCGAGCGGGCGCGCTCGAGCGCCCGGCGCAGCATGATGTAGCGGAACATCTGGGGCGTCTGGGCCTGCCACAGGCGATCCCGGGAGACCGTCTCGAGACTGTGCCCATGCCCGTCGTCCCGCTTGAGGGTGTCGGCTACGGGCACAGCCAGCAGGCCGCCCACCTCCTCGTGCGAGAGGGTCTCGAGCAGCTTGCTCACGTGCCAGGGGGCCAGGCACGGGCGCGCCGCGTCGTGGACCAAGACCCAGTCCGCGTCCGACATTTCGTCGCGAATCGTCCGCAGGCCGTTGAGCACGCTGTCGGCCCGGGTCGGACCGCCGCAGAAGAGCCGCACCAGCTTCGGCTCCAGATCGCTCCAGTCGTGCCGGTCCCATTCCGCATCGCCCACCGACAACACCACATAGACCCGGTCGATGCCGGGCGATGCGCAGAGGGTCTCCAGCGAGTGGCGGATAAGCGGCTTGCCCAGCAGTTCCAGGTACTGCTTGGGCGTGCCGCTCTTCATGCGGGCGCCACTGCCCGCTGCGGGCACGAGCGCGACATGGCGGGTTCGGGGGCTGATCTGCATGCGCGGATTCTACACGGGCGGCTGCCGTGGGCCGGCAGGCCCCCATGCCTATAATTGGATCAGGAATCCTCGTCTGCAAGGGAGGCGACATGGCCAGTGCATCCCTCCGCCCGGCAGCGGTGGCGGGCAGCTTCTATCCCGACAACGGGCAGCAGCTCCAGCTGCAGCTGTCCGACCTGCTCTCGGCACAATCGCCACCGTCGATCACCGGCAGTCCCCCCAAGGCCCTGGTCGTCCCCCATGCCGGCTATATCTACTCCGGGCCTGTCGCCGCGACGGCGTACAAGGCCCTCGAGACCTGGCGTCATCTCTACCGCCGGGTGGTGCTGCTGGGCCCGGCCCATCGGGTGCCGCTCCGTGGCGCCGCCCTGCCCGCCGCCCAGGCCTTCGACACGCCCCTCGGGCCCATCGATGTGGATCGGGAGGCCTGGCTGGAGCTGCAGACCCTGCCCGGGGTGTCGGTATCCGATGCGGCCCATGCCGCCGAGCACTCGCTGGAGGTCCAGCTGCCCTTCCTGATGGTCTCGCTGGGGCACTTCCGGATCGTCCCGCTGCTGATCGGCCACATGCCGGCCGAGCAGGTCGCCGGCCTGCTGAACGCCGTTTGGGGCGGACCGGAAACCCTGCTGATCATCAGTACCGATCTGTCGCACTATCTCGACTACGCCTCGGCACGCACTGTCGACCGCCACACCTGCGACCGCGTACTCTCGCTGTGCAGCGACATCGATCACGAGGAAGCCTGCGGCGCTTCGCCGCTGAACGGCTTTCTGATGGAGGCGCGCAAGCGCCGTCTTCGCCCCCACCTGCTGGACCTGCGCAACTCGGGAGATACCTCGGGCCAGCGCGGCCGGGTGGTCGGTTACGCCAGTTTCACTTTCGACGAGGATGAAGATGGTGCCCGACACTGACCCTCCCCTGGGCGACGCCCTGCTTGCCCGCGCCCGCTGGGCCATCGAGAGCGCCCTGGGCATCCCCGGCGCGGAGCCGCCGACGCATCCCGCCTTCGCCGAGCGGGGCGCCTGCTTCGTCACCCTGACCCGCGACGGCGTATTGCGCGGCTGCATCGGCAGCATCCAGCAGCGTCGCGCGCTCGCGGAAGACGTGACAGAGAACGCGGTGGGGGCTGCCCTGCGCGACGACCGGTTCCCGCCGCTTACGGCGGAAGAATGGCCTGACATCCAGGTCGAGGTGTCGCTGCTGTCGCGACCCGAGTTCATGGAGGTGCGCAACGAAGCCGAGGTGCTCGAGCGCCTGCGCCCCGGCATCGATGGCGTGATCTTCTTCGAGGGCTGTCGGCGCTCGACCTTCCTGCCCCAGGTCTGGGAGCAACTGCCCGAGCCGAAGGAGTTCCTCGGTCGTCTGAAGGAGAAGGCCGGGCTCAAGGCCACGCACTGGAGCAACAACGTCATGATCGCCACCTATCAGGTGGAGAAATTCGGCGATCGTGTCCATGTCGCCTGAGACGATCCTCGAGTCGGCCCATCCGGCCCGCCACTGGCACCGCCTCGGCGACGGCCGCCTGCAATGCGACCTGTGTCCCCGCGACTGCCGACTCGCCGATGGGCAGCGGGGCGCGTGCTTCGTGCGGATGCGCCAGGGCGAAGGCATGGTGCTGACCACCTATGGACGCAGTTCGGGCTTCTGCATCGACCCGATCGAAAAGAAGCCCCTCAACCACTTCTACCCCGGAACGCCCGTGCTGTCTTTCGGCACCGCGGGCTGCAACCTGGCCTGCAAGTTCTGCCAGAACTGGGACATCTCGAAGTCGCGCGACATGGACCGCCTCATGGACCGGGCCACCCCGCAGGCCATCGCGCGCCTGGCGGCTGAAAACCAGTGTCGCAGCGTGGCCTACACCTACAACGACCCGGTGATCTTCGCCGAGTACGCCATCGACACCGCCCACGCCTGTCGCGAACTCGGCATCGCCAACGTGGCCGTCACGGCCGGCTATATCCACGCGGGAGCCCGCGCGGAGTTCTTCGAGCCCATGGACGCCGCAAATGTGGATCTCAAGGCCTTCAGCGAGGCCTTCTACTGGAAGCTCACGGGGGCACACCTCCAGCCGGTGCTCGACACCCTGGTATGGCTGCGCACCCACAGCCAGGTCTGGATCGAACTGACCACGCTGCTGATTCCGGGCGCCAACGACGACGATCGCGAACTCGCCGCGCTGGCGCGCTGGGTTCACGAAGCGCTCGGGCCGGACACCCCCTTGCATTTCACCGCGTTCCACCCCGACTTCCGGCTCACCGACCGCCCGCCCACCCCGCCTGCCACGCTGACCCGGGCCCGCGACATCGCCCTCGCGGCCGGGCTGCACCACGTCTACACGGGTAATGTCCATGATGCGGCAGGCGGGACCACCCGCTGCACGGGCTGCGGCGCGGCGCTGATCGAGCGGGACTGGTACCGGATCCTCAACTACCGGGTGACGGACGATGGCCGCTGCCCCGACTGCCAGACCGCCCTGGCCGGACACTACACCGCCTATCGGGGCGCATTCGGCCCCCGTCGGGTGCCCCTCAAGCCCCACTGAGCCAATGGCCGATAGAATGGGTGCAACGATGATCCCGGGCCCACCGTGTACGCCTTCCGCCACACCTCCCTGAGCATCGCCGCCGAGCGCGTCTGGCTCGACGGCCTGCTGGCGCATGCGCCCGACGTGCGCGGACTGGTCGTGCAGGTCCAGAACGGGTGCATCCTCCACGCCGACCTGCGCGAGACGGTCATCGCCACGCGCCTGCAGGAGGCCCGCTTCGCGACCCTGTCGGTGGATCTGCTGACCCGCTACGAGGAGCAGCGCGACCCGGACGCACGTTACAACGTGCCGAGCATGGCGGCGCGCCTGCTGGCCGTGCTCGACTGGGTGGACCATCAGCCGGCCCTCGAGACGCTGCCCGTGGGTGTCGCGGCCAGCGGCACCACCTGCGGCGCAGCGGTTCGCGCCGCGGCCAAGCGCAATGACCGGATCAGTGCCCTGGTCTGCCGCAGCGGTCGCCCCGATCTGGCCGGCGCCGGTCCGCTCCGGCAGGTCCATTGCCCCACCCGCTTCATCGTCGCCGAGGGTGACCCCGGCATTGCCCGCTACCAGCAGCCGGCCTTCGACCTGGTGCCGAGCACCCGCGACTGGCAGGTGGTGGATAACGCCGACGAGCATTACCGTCGCCCCGGCACCCTCGAACAGGCGGCCCGCCTGACCGTCGACTGGTTCGAGCGCGAACTGCCGATTCCGCCGCAGGTGGCCGAGGAGCAGACCCATGACGCCTGAAAGCGTCTCTGATCCTGTCGGTCGTGCAGCGCCCCTGCTATCGTCGGCTTGATGATCGGCGCCATCTCCAGCCTTCCTGCTGCCAGCTATGCGTCCGCGAGCGAAGCCCCGCGGGGCGGCGCACGTGCCACAGAAACCGAGGGCCCCTCGGCGGAGAAGGCAGGCAAGTCGGACGGGAAGGCGGGAGAACAGACCGCCGGGACAGCACCGGCCGGCGCGTCTGAAGCCCTGACCGAGGAAGAGCAGAAGGCGGTCCGCGCCCTCGAAGCGCGGGATCGCGAGGTTCGCGCCCACGAGGCCGCCCACATGCGCGCCGGGGGCGACCTGGTCCGGGGCAGTGCCAGCTTCTCCTTCCAGCGGGGGCCGGACGGTCAGCAGTACGCCGTCGGGGGCGAAGTCTCGATCGACACCTCCTCGGGGCGCACGCCCGAGGAAACCATCGCCAAGGCCGACCGGGTCCGCGCGGCAGCCCTCGCGCCGGCCGAGCCCTCCGGCCAGGACATGGCGGTGGCCGCCGAAGCGGCCCGGATGGCCGCCCAGGCCCGCGCCGAGCTGGCGGCGACCAAGGGCAACCCCTACCAGCCCAAGGTCAGCGCCGAGCGCGGTGCCGTGGTGGACGAGTACGCCTGAGGCCTCGGCGGCCCGGACGGGCGTGGCCGACACGTCCTGAGCAGCGCTTTGCGGCCGGCCAGCGGGCCTAGGGTCTGTGGACATTTGACTGGCGGTCGCCATACAAATGTCCGCAGACCCTAGGATAATCACGGCTGCCCCCAGCCGACCGTAGCGCCCCTTCATGTCCCAAGATTCCCTGCCTGCCCTGCCCGCCGTCTCGGCCCTGAAATTGCCCAAGCCGGGCCACAAGCTCGAGCTGCCCCCCGTGTGTGGTTCGTCGGACGCGCTGGCCCTGGCACGGATCGCGGCTGGCGGACATCGACTGCTGGTCATCACGGCCAGCCCGACCGATGCCCTGCGGCTGCAGGACGAGATCAGCTGGTTCGCCCCGCAGCTCGAACCGCTGGTCCTGCCGGACTGGGAGACGCTGCCCTACGACAGCTTCTCGCCCCACCAGGACCTGGTGTCGGAACGTCTGGCGACGCTGCACGCGATCTCGACGGGGGCACCCCGGATCGTCCTGGTGCCGGCCTCGACGGCGCTCTACCGGATGGCGCCGCCGGCCTACCTGGCGGCCTACACCTTCTTCCTCACGCAGGGGGAGCGCCTCGACGGTGACGCCCTGCGCAGCCAGATGACGCTGGCCGGCTACGACCATGTCACCCAGGTGGTCCGCCCCGGCGAGTACAGCGTGCGCGGCGGCCTGATCGACCTCTTTCCGATGGGCTCGACCCTGCCCTACCGCATCGACCTCTTCGACGACGAGATCGAGAGTATCCGGACCTTCGACCCGGACACCCAGCGCACGGTGTACCCGGTACGCGAGATCCGGCTGCTGCCGGCGCGCGAGTTCCCGACCGACGACAAGGCCCGCACCCGTTTCCGCCAGCGCTTCCGCGAAGTCATGGAGGGCGACCCGACCCGCGCGGGCATCTACAAGGATGTCTCCAGCGGCATCCTGCCCCCCGGCATCGAGTACTACCTGCCCCTGTTCTTCGAGGAGACGGCCACCCTCTTCGACTACGTCCCCGAGGACGTCACGGTCGTGCTCCACGCCGATGTGGCCCGCGCCGTGGAGGAGTTCTGGCGCGACACCCGCTCCCGCCATGACCTGCTGGCGGGTGATCGCACGCGACCGGTGCTGCCGCCGCCGACCCTGTTCCTGCCCGAGGAGGAGTTCTTCGTCGGACTGGGCCGCCGCGCGCGCCTCCAGCTGCGTGTCGACAAGGTCGCCTCGGAGCTCGCGCGGGCGCTGCCCGACGTGTCGGTGGAGCGCAAGGCGACGGATCCCCTGCATCGCCTCAAGGCCATGCTGACCGCCTTCGACGGCCGGGTCCTGGTGCTCGCCGAGACCGCGGGTCGCCGCGAGACCATCCTTGAGTACCTGGTCGAATACGGCCTCAAGCCCGAGCCGGTACCGGACCTGGCCGCCTTCATGGCGGGCGAGTGCCCCTTCGGACTGGGCGTGGCGCCCCTGGCCACGGGTTTCCTGCTGCCGGAGGCGCGCATCGCCTTCGTCACCGAGACCGAGCTGTACGCGGCCACGGCGCGCACCCGCAGCCGGCGCGACGCTGGCCGCAAGGCTACCGCCGAGGGCTGGCTGCGGGACCTCTCCGAGCTGCGGGTCGGAGACCCGGTGGTCCACGCCAGCCATGGCGTGGGCCGCTACCTGGGCCTCACCCACATGGACCTGGGCGAGGGCGACACCGAGTTCCTCCACCTGGACTACTCCGGTGGCGACAAGCTCTATGTGCCCGTCTCCCAGCTGCACGTGATCACCCGCTATGCGGGCGCGGATCCGGAAGCGGTGGACCTCCACCGGCTCGGCTCCGGCCAATGGGAGAAGGCCAAACGCAAGGCGGCGCAGCAGGTCCGTGACACGGCCGCCGAGCTGCTCGCCCTTTATGCCAAGCGGGCCGCCCGGCCGGGACACCGCTTCGACTTCCGGCAGCACGACCTGGAGGCCTTCGCCGACGGCTTCGGCTTCGAGGAGACCCCCGACCAGAAGGCCGCCATCGACGCGGTGGTGGACGACATGAAGTCGGGCCGGCCCATGGACCGCCTGGTGTGCGGCGATGTGGGCTTCGGCAAGACCGAGGTGGCGCTGCGGGCGGCCTTCGTGGCGGTGTCGGACGGACGCCAGGTGGCGATCCTGTGCCCCA
>JAGRFX010000097.1:4886-14049 GCA_020445805.1 Rhodocyclaceae bacterium | reverse complement strand
TGCAGTTGATGAACACCAGGCCGTCGCCGGTCTTGCGCGACATGGTGCCCTCGACGTGCAGGCGCGTCGCCTCGGCGATCTCGCCCATGTCGAACTGCACCACCGACTTGTCGGAATTGGCGACGTTGAATTTGTACCGCTTGAGCTTTTCGCGGACGTACTTGGTCTTGTAGCGGCGGTCGGCCACGGTCTTGATCATCGCGTCCGAAATGTGGCCGATGCCGCCCAGCCTGGCCGCCTCGAGGGCGAGGTCGGAGGTCGAGATGTCCACCCCCATTCCGCCGATCATGATCGGCACCACTTCCTTGTCGCCGAGGGTCAGACGGAAATCATCTACGCACTTCATAGCTTGTCCTTCGACCGTCGGTCCAGCCGCGGTCCGAATGTTATGCGGGGACACCCGTGGGGCCGCCACGATCCATCGGCCGCTTGGCGTACGCCGGCCCGATCCACCCTCCCGCAGATCGACCCGGAACGACCGATGAAAAGCCCGTTATTGTACAGCCATTGATCGGACTGTAAGGATTTGTCCAACGCGCCTAAAATGCGCCCCTGCTGCGCGGGCCTGTGCGCCGGCGCGTCCGAACCCGTCCACCGACCATGAACACGCCCATGCACAGCGAACTCAAGATCTTCTCCTGCAGCTCCAATCCGCGCCTGGCCGGTGAGATCTGCGAGCACCTGGGCGTGGCGACCAGCCCGCTGCGGATCGCCCGCTTTTCCAACGACAACCTCTTCGTCCAGGTGGAGGAGAACGTGCGCGAACGCGACGTGTTCGTGGTTCAGTCCTTCACCGAACCCGTCAGCGACAACATCATGGAGCTGCTGATCACCCTGGACGCCCTGCGCAGTGCCTCGGCCGGACGGGTGACTGCGGTGATCCCCTACTATTCCTACGCGCGCTCGGACAAGAAGGACGCGCCGCGGATCTCGATTGCCGGTCGCCTGATGGCCGACCTCCTGCGGACGGCGGGGGCGGACCGGGTCCTGACCATGGACCTCCATGCGGACCAGGTGCATGGCTTTTTCAGCATGCCGGTCGATCACCTGACCGCGATCCCGACCGTCGCCGAGCATTTCCGCAGCAATCATGATCTCTCGCGCATGGTGGCGGTCGCCACCGATGCGGGGGGTGCCAAGCGGGCGGGCCGCTTCGCCGAAAAGCTCGAGATCCCGATGGCGATCATCGACAAGCGGCGGGTGAGCGACACCCAGGTGCGGCAGGGTCACGTGGTGGGCGACGTGGCGGGACGCGACGCGGTGATCTTCGAGGACGAGATCGCGACCGGCGGGACCCTGGTGGCGACGGTGAAGACCCTCAGGGAGGCCGGAGCCCGCAGTGTCATGGCCGGTGCGGTCCATCCGGTCCTGTGCGGTCCCGCCGTCGAAAAACTGGCCGACTCGGGACTCGATTCGATTGTGGTGACCAACACCGTCGCGGTTCCGGAGGCGAAGCGCCGCGACCTGCCCCAGCTCAAGGTGCTGTCGGTGGCGCCCCTGTTCGCGGCCGCCATCGAGCGTATCCACAGCGGCGCCAGCGTCGGCGCGCTATTCAATTGATCGCTTGAGGCGCGCCGCCCGATCGATCAGTCGTCGATGTGCCGCAGCGCCTCCAGGGCCTGATCCAGCCGGTCGGCGGCAATCACCTCCAGGCCGGGGATCGGCTGTCGCGGCGCGTTGGCGCGGGGAATCAGGGCGCGGGTGAAACCGAGCTTCTGCGCCTCGCGCAGCCGCTCCTGCCCACGGGGTGCCGGGCGGATCTCGCCGGCCAGGCCGATCTCGCCGAAGACGGCCAGTCCCTTGGGCAGCGGACGGTCCCGCAGCGACGAGACGATGGCCAGCAGCACGGCCAGATCCGCCGCGGGTTCGGCGATGCGCACCCCGCCGACCGCATTGACGAAGACATCCTGGTCGGCGCACACGATGCCGGCATGGCGATGCAGCACCGCCAGCAGCATCGCCAGCCGGTTCTGATCCAGGCCGACGGAGAGCCGACGCGGGCTCGGGCTGTGGGCGCCATCGACGAGGGCCTGGACTTCCACCAGCAGCGGGCGCGTGCCCTCCTGGGTGACCAGGATGCAGGCGCCCGACACCTCGGCTTCGTGGCGGGACAGGAACAGCGCAGACGGATTGCTGACACCCTTCAGGCCCCGATCGGTCATGCCGAACACGCCGAGCTCGTTCACGGCGCCAAAGCGGTTCTTGATGGCCCGCACCAGGCGATAGGCGGAGTGGGTGTCCCCTTCGAAGTAGAGGACGGTATCGACGATGTGTTCGAGCACGCGGGGCCCCGCCAGGGCGCCATCCTTGGTGACATGCCCGACCAGGATCAGACTGGCGCCGCTCTGCTTGGCGTAGCGGGTGAGCTGGGCCGCGCACTCGCGCACCTGGCCGACCGAACCCGGGGCTGAACTCAGCGAATCCGAGTACAGGGTCTGGATCGAGTCGATCACGATCAGCTGTGCCTGTGCCTCCCGCAGCACCGACAGGATCCGCTCCAGGCTGATCTCGGGCAGGAGCTGGAGCGTGCCTGGTTCCAGTTGGAGGCGCTGCGCCCGCAGCGCGATCTGTTCGGCCGACTCCTCGCCGCTGACGTACAGGGCTCGCTGGGTCCGCACCATGGCCGTCAGGGCCTGGAGCAGCAGGGTGGACTTGCCGATCCCCGGGTCGCCGCCGATCAGCACCACCCCGCCCGGCACCAGTCCGCCGCCGAGCACCCGATCGAACTCGTCGATGCCGGTCGCCATGCGCTCGGTCTCGCGGGGACGGATATCGGCCAGGGCCTGGAGTCCGCCCGTGGCCCCCGAAAAGGGCGCGTAGCGGTGGGCCGCGGCCGGCGCCGCGCTGGTGGCCGCAGCCTGTTCCGCCAGGGTGTTCCAGGCCTGGCAATGGGGGCACTGGCCCTGCCAGCGAGGCACCTGGCCGCCACATTCGTTGCAGACGAAGACACTCTTGCTACGCGCCACGAATCAGCTCCTTCTCGGCCCGTTCGCGGGACAGGCGGGCGATCTCCGCCGAGGCGAAATCAGCGAAGGTGGTGATGAGCCGCGACCGGAATCGGTCGCGGGGAAAAATGACCTCGAGGGGGGTGTAGAGCGTAGGCTCCAGCGGGATGGCCACCAGCGCGCCCTCCCCCACGTCGCGCATCAGGGCCGCGCGCGAGGCGACCCCGAACCCGCAGCCGGAGCGGACCAGGTGCTTGACCGCGTCGAGGCTGCCGATCTCGCCGCAGATCCTGAGCGACTGGGGGGCGATGCCGGCCGCCGCGAAGAAATCGTCGGCCAGTTCGCGAATCGCATTGCCGGGTTCGCGCGTGACGAAATCGTGTGCAAGCAGCTCTTCCGCGCGCAGTCGGGTGTGCCGCGCCAACGGGTGTCGCGGCGAACAGACCACCATCAGCTCATCCTGCCCTGCCGAGCGGCGCTCGAGGGAGGGGTCTTCGGTCACGATCTCGATCAGCCCCAGGTCGAGCTCCCGCCGGGCCACACGGCCCTCGATGTAGGCCGAGTTGCCCACCATCACACGGGGGACCACGCGCGGATAGGCCCGTTTGAATCCTTCCAGCAGATGGGGCAGCCAATAGGCGGCGATCGTGGTGCTGGTGCCGATGTTGAGCGTGCCGGTGAGTTCGTCGGTGAGCTCGGCGATGCGGGTGCCGAGCTCGTCATTGAGCTCGAGAATGCGCTCCGCGTAGGCCAGGACGATCTCCCCGGCCGGTGTCAGGGTAACGCCGGCGTGCCCTCGCTCGACCAGCAGCGTGTTGAGCTGATCCTCGAGCTGCTTGATCTGGAAGGTGACCGCCGGCTGGGTCATGTGCAGGTGCTCGGCGGCGCGCGTGAAGGAGCCGTGGCGTGCCACCGCACGAAATACCTGCAGCCGACGGTCTGCCATGAGTCGAGTCTCCGTGGAAAGGGGAAGGCCGTCGCGGCTTGCCCAGGTCACGGGGCGACGGCAGCTTCACCATTAAACCTCTTTATGGATGCATTGCATCACATTGGCCTCAAATTTTCCGGCTTTCGCCGGATGGCTTCAGGAAGGCGTCAACCGGTTCGTGTTATAAACCGCGCTCCGCCACGACAACTGAACGGACCGCGCCCACCCGATGCCGCTCGGTTTCTACATCATCATGGCGGCGCAGTTCTTCTCTGCGCTGGCCGACAACGCCCTGCTCATTGCAGCGATCGCGTTGCTCCGGGACATGCAGGCGCCGGCCGAGCAGGAACCACTGCTCAAGCTGTTCTTCACCATCAGCTATGTGGCCCTCGCCGCCTTCGTGGGCGCGTTTGCCGATTCGATGCCCAAGTGGCGCGTGATGCTGATCAGCAATGCGATCAAGGTGGTCGGCTGCCTGATGATGCTGTTCGGTGCCCACCCCCTGTTCGCCTATGCGGTGGTCGGGCTGGGCGCTGCCGCCTACTCGCCGGCCAAATACGGGATCCTGACCGAGTACCTGCCCCATCGACTGCTGGTCGTCGCCAATGGCTGGATCGAGGGCCTCACGGTGGGCGCGATCATTCTCGGCACGGTGATCGGGGGCATCCTGATCCGCCCCGACTGGCTGGGTCCGATTGCCGAGTCCCTGCCGTTCGTCAGCACCCATTTCGATCTCAGCATCCTGCTGATCGGGCTGTTGTATCTGGTGGCCGCGGCGTTCAATGTGTATATCCCCGATACCGGGGTCGACCACAAGCCGCTCAAGAACAACCCCCTCTACCTGCTCCACGACTTCAACCACTGCCTCAAGCTGCTCTGGCGGGACAAGCTGGGACAGATCTCCCTGGCCGTCACGACCCTGTTCTGGGGCGCCGGTGCCACCTTGCAGTTCATCGTGATCAAGTGGGCCGAGCACGCGCTGGACTTCGATCTGTCCAAAGCCTCGATGCTTCAGGGGGTGGTGGCCGTGGGGGTCGCCCTGGGCGCGGTACTCGCCGCCAGGATGATCAGCCTCAAACGCGCCGTGGAGGTCATTCCCATCGGCATGGCCATGGGGCTCATCGTGATGGTCATGACCCTTGTCGGGAACGTCACCCTGGCCATGGTCCTGATGGTCCTGATCGGTGCCTGCGCCGGGTTCTTCGTGGTGCCCATGAATGCGCTGCTCCAGCACCGGGGGCACATCCTGATGGGGGCAGGACATTCGATCGCGGTCCAGAACTTCAACGAGAACCTGTCCATCCTGATGATGACCGGCATCTATGCGGTGCTGATCGCCTTCGACCTGTCCGTGAATACGGTCATCATCGCCTTCGGTTCCTTCGTGGCTGGCACCATGCTGATCATCAAGCGCCTCCACGAGAAGAACCAGCGGCAGTTCGATTCGGTCGCCCTGCTCGACGACCTCAAGCACTGAGGCGCCCCCCTCAGATGAGCATCGGACGGTCCGGCAGTTCGTTCGGATTGCGCGGATAGGCCGGGAAGTGGACCTCCAGCACACGCCCGATGCGGGCAACCGCTTCCACTGACCCGCCGCGGTAGTCGCCCTTCGCATAGGCCTGCTCGGTGGCCCGGGCAATGTCGCGCCAGAGGCCTTCGTCGGTGACCTGCGCAATGCTCCCGTCCACGACGATCTCGACCCGCCGGTCGACAAGCTGCACGAAGAGCAGCACGCCACTGCCCTCCTCCGTGTCCCACACCCCCATGTGCCCGAAGGCTTCGATCGCCCGCTGGCGGGCGGTGACGCCCTGGATGAGTGCCGAAAACTCGATCTCCGACTCGATGGCGAAGCGGATCTCTCCCCGGTGTCGGGTCTCGGAATCGACGATGGCCGCCTCGATGGCATCCAGGACGGCACTGGTGAAGTGACGTCGCGCCAGCCGGTCGGGCGTGGCCAGATGCCGCATGATGCGTGCCCATTTGCCTAGCAAAGTGCTGTGCTCCCATCGGGTCTCGCTGGCCGGGCCCTCAGGGCCATAAGGCAACTTCCCGATTCGTCCGGTGTGTCGGATCCGTGCGACACATGTGTTTGCCCTGGGGACCAGCCCCGGCCGTGGCGCCGCTGCCATGCGTGTAACACAGACCGGCTGGTCGTGCGCGGGGGTACCCGGGGCCGCGACGTCAGTGCCTCGCTGCGCCGCCGAAATCACCGGGTGCCAACCGCTCGCTGTCCGTTCCGGCACGGCGCTTCAGATTCGGTCTGGGCGCGTAGTCGAAGGCCCAGGCCAGCACATTGTTGGGGAAGGTGCGCAGCGCCTCATTGTAATGTTCGACGGCCTGGACGAAGCGGTTGCGTGCAAGGGCTATCCGGCCGTCATTGCCCTCGAGCTGGGCCTGGATGTCCCTGAAACTCGCATCGGCCTTCAGGTTGGGATAGCGGTCGGCCAGGACGAGGAGCTGCAGCAAGGCGGTCGACAGTTCTGCCTGAACCGCCTGATAGGACGCCAGGGCCTGCGGATCACGATCCAGGTCCGCGATGCGGGGCAGACGGTCCACCTGACGGCATGCATCGGAGACGCGCAGCAGGGTTTCCCGTTCCAGCATCGCGTGGGATTCGACCGAGTGCACGAGCGTCGGCACCAGATCGGCCCGATGCCGATAGTGGGCGGCGACCTCTGACCAGACGCGCTTGATCTGGTCGTCGGCTGACTGGATTTCGGACTTGCCGCAGGCCGCCAGCAGGGGCACCGCCATCAGCGCGGCACAGACATTTCGAAGATTCATCGCGTGTTCCAGGCTTGCGGATCTTTTGGATCGACCGCCATCCTATCGCACCGCACAAATCTGATTATTGCGCGAGATCAATCGCTTGCCGAGAGACTCCGCGCACGGCACAAATCTTCCCAGGCCTTCCCTTTGTCATGCGGATTACGCAGCAGATAGGCCGGGTGGTAGGTCACCAGCACGGGGATGCCGGCGAACTCGAACGTCTGCCCGCGCACATCGGCAATCCGGACCTCCCGATTCAGGAGCGACTGCGCCGCCGGCCGGCCGAGGGCCACGATCAGGCGCGGGCCCAGCAATTCGACCTGACGCTTCAGGTAGGGGAAGCAGGTCGCGATCTCGGCGGCCTCGGGCGTCCGGTTGCCGGGCGGGCGGCACTTGACGGAATTGGCAATGAAAACACCCGCTTCGCGGGATAGTCCGACCGCCGCCAGCATGGCATCCAGCAATCGGCCAGCCGGACCCACGAAGGGCTCGCCGCGCCGATCCTCTTCCGCCCCGGGCCCCTCCCCGACCAGGAGCCAGCGGGGATGCCTGTCACCGACGCCGGGCACGGCCTGCTTGCGGCGTCGATGCAGCTCACACGCCGTGCACTCGCGAATCTGTCGCTCGAGGAGATCCCAGTCGGCGCCGGCCGGCACGCTGACCGGAACACCGCCGACTTCGGTCGATCCGGTGCTCACGGACCTCGCTTGCGGCGCCGGTGGCGCGGCAATGCGGCTGGTCGACGGGACGATCGCAGGGGCCGGATCCGGACGCCGCGGCGCCTCCCGCGCCCGCTCGGGCTCGATCGTCGGCGTGTCCTCTAGCGGGCGCGAGCGAAGGCGCCAGAGCGGCCCCAGCCCGAGCTGCCCGACGACGAGGGACTGCCACGGTGTCAAAGATTGCACCTCATCACGATCGCGTCCTCACGCGCTGGCGAGCCGGGATAGTACCCCTTGCGGCGACCGATCGCTTCGAAGCCCCGAGTCCGGTAGAGTCGCGCAGCGACATGGTTGGATTCTCGGACTTCGAGGAAAAACTGGGTCATTCCGTGATCGCGCGCCTGGTCGCACAGGAAGCCGAGAACGGCACCGCCGATGCCGCGGCCCTGATGGGGCCCGGCCACCGTGACGTCGAGCAGGTGGGCCTCGTCGAGCACATGGAGGACGATGGCGTAGGCGACCGCCTGCGCCCCCTCCCAGAAGGTCCAGCAGGCATGACCGGCTTCCAGGGAATCGCGAAAATTGTTGGCGCTCCAGGGGCTGGCATGGAGTGCGGCCTCGATCGGAACGATCCAGTCGAGGTCGCCCTCGTGCATCGGGCGACACTCGAGCCGCACCGTGCTCAAACGCGCCCTCCCCGCTCCATCCGCTCCCGGGTGGTCAGCGCCACCTTGTTCCGGACGTACTGGGGTACCGCATCGGACAGGGGGGTCGTCTCGCCGCGCCCGATCCGGCGACGGGCGATCTCGAGCACCTCGCGGGCATGGGGGCGGACCGACGCGCTGACCTGCGTCAATTCCCCGAGTACGCGTCCGGGCAGACGATCCCGGTAGATGTCGAAGGCGTTGCCGACCCCGTGCCAGGCCGCCGGGCCGTCCGGCAGCGACAGCATCTCGGGCGGCACGCAGGTGGGCTCGCCGCAGGGCGCCAGGGTGTCGCCGGACCGCGCGAAGCACTGGCTGTAGATCTCCCCCATCCGGGCGTCGGTCGCAGCCACGACATGGTCGCCCTCACTCTGATGGGCCAGGGCTTCCAGCGAGGACACCGCCACGATCGGCTTGAGGAGTCCGATGGACAGTCCCTGGGCGAGTCCGCAGCCGAGGCGCAATCCGGTGAACATGCCCGGCCCGCTGCCGAAGGCGATGACCTGGATGTCCTTGACGCCCAGTCCCCGGGCGGCCAGCAAGGTTTTCAGCTTGGCCAGCGCTGTCGCGGATTGCGCCGGCCCCGGATCGAGGTCGACACAGTCCATGAAGCACTCGTTGGCCAGGGCCAGGGAGCCACGCTCGGAGGACGTTTCGATGGCGAGAATGTTCATTGGGAGTAATTGTAACCGTCCGTGACCGGACGTCACCCCCCAAGCATGCAATTCAGGTGCCGCGCTCAGCGTCGGGCGCGACCGGCCCCTGCCCGCTCCCGGCTTTCATAGACATCGCGATTGGCACGGATGTCTTCCCTCAGGCGCAGCAATTCCTCGCGTGAAATGCTGCGCCGGCGACCCTCGGTACTGGCCGGCAGGTAACCCTCACCTTCCGGACTCAGCATCTGCCGGATCTCGGCGCGCCAGCCGTTCGGCTGCTTCGGGGCCGCCGCGGGTGCCGCGGGCGCCCCTTCGTGGGCTTCCTCGGCATGCACGACGCCTCCGGCACTCACGGCCAGGCAGGCGGACAGCGCGAGAACGATCTCGCGCATCGGGCTACGACGTGGCATTCTCGGCTTTGGCATCCGTACGCATCTAGCCATTGGGAGATGCAAGGTTAGCTGCAAAATCTGCGCACTGGCGCGATTTGCGTCACGAAAGG
>JAGRFX010000097.1:0-4876 GCA_020445805.1 Rhodocyclaceae bacterium | reverse complement strand
CGACTTCTGTAAGGGCGTGTAAGGAGTCCACCGCGGGCTTACGAAGCGTTACCCGGCAAGCGCCGTGCGGTCTGCTTGGCGATAGAATCGCCAAAAACAACATCGAGATACCTCATGGCCAAGAACCGAAATCGTATCCTGATCGTCGACGACGATGCCCGCCTCCGGGAGTTGCTCAACCGGTACCTCAGCGAACAGGGCTTCTCGGTCAAGGCAGTGGCTGACGCGGTCGCCATGGACCGGGCCCTGCACCGGGAGCACTACGACCTGATGGTGCTCGACCTGATGCTGCCGGGCGAGGACGGCCTCGCCATCTGCCGGCGTCTGCGCGCCGCCGAGAATACCCTTCCGATCGTGATGCTGACCGCCAAGGGGGACGACGTCGATCGCATCGTGGGCCTCGAGATGGGCGCGGACGACTACCTCCCCAAGCCGTTCAACCCGCGCGAACTGGTGGCCCGGGTGAACGCCGTACTGCGACGTCAGCCGCAGCTGCCGCCGGGGGCGCCGGCGGCCGAGGACGAAGTCATCTCCTTCGGCCGGGTCAGCGTCAATCTGGGCACCCGCACCCTGAGCCGCGACGGTGAGGAGTTGCCGCTCACCACGGGCGAGTTCTCGCTTCTGAAGGTGCTGCTCCAGCATCCGCGGCAGCCCCTGTCCCGCGACAAGCTGATGGAGCTTGCGCGAGGACGCGAATACGAAGTGTTCGACCGTGCCATCGACGTCCAGGTATCGCGATTGCGAAAACTGGTCGAGGACGATCCGGCCAAGCCGCGTTACATCCAGACCGTGTGGGGTTTCGGCTACGTCTTCGTCCCGGACGGTGTCAAGAACAGCTGAGCCGGCCCGGGCTCCGGTGGCCCCGGCGTCGCCGGTGCGTTCCAGGGCCTGGTCCTGGCGTTCCCTCTGGCCCCGCACCCTGCTGTGGCAGATCTTCGTCGTCGTGACCATCGTGATGGTCATCTCGTCCGTGGTCTGGTACCAGATCTTTCGCCATTTCGAGCAGGAGCCGCGGGCCCGGGATCTGGCGCAGATGGTGGTCAGCGTCGTCAACCTGACCCGGACCGCCCTGATCAACGCCGAGGCCTCGCGGCGGCGCGGACTGCTGATCGACCTCGCGGCCCTGGAAGGCATCCGGATCTATCCGGCGGAGCCCAGCGACGTCCTGACGCCCCTGCCCCGCACACGCGCCATGACGCTGCTGACGAGTCGTGTCCGCAATGACCTGGGCGAGGGCACGCGCTTCGCCTCGTCCTGGGAGGGGCTCGAAGGCTTCTGGGTCAGCTTCCGGCTCGACCCGCAGGATCCGGACGAGTTCTGGGTCATGCTGCCGGCCGATCGCGTGGTGCGGCCGCGGGCCGTCGACTGGCTCGGTTGGGCGGGCGTGGCGCTGGGACTCTCCCTTGCGGCCGCCTATGTCATTGTCTCGCGGGTCAATCGTCCGCTTCGCAATATCGCCTCGGCAGCACGCGCGGTCGGTCGCGGCGAGACGCCCGCCCCCCTGACCGAGGAGGGGCCCGCGGACGTGGCCGAGGTCGCCCGTGCCTTCAACCAGATGGCGGGCGACCTGGCCAGTCTCGATGCCGACCGGCGCCTGATCCTCGCCGGCGTCTCCCATGACCTGCGCACGCCACTGGCGCGCCTTCGGCTCGGCGTCGAACTGTCCTCGTCCAGCGAGGAGGATCGCGATGCCATGGGCGCCGACATCGATGAAATGGACCGGATCATCGGACAGTTCGTCGATTTTGCGCGCGACGGCCATAGCGAGACGCGCAAGAACGTGGACCTTGCAGAGATGCTCGCAGACCTGGACGCCCACTACGAGCGTCTGGGCAAATCGGTGCGCTTTCGCATTCCCGAGCCGGTCGAGGTACCTGGCCGGCCCCTGGGCCTGCGACGTGCGGTGACCAACCTGATCGACAACGCCTTGCGCTACGCGCCGGGCGACGAGCCGATCGATGTCCTCCTGACCCACACGCCGGAACACGCGCTGATCGAAGTCCTGGACCGGGGGCCCGGCATTCCGCCCGACCAGGTCGAACGACTCAAGCGTCCGTTCACCCGGCTCGAGACGGCGCGCACGGACGTCAAGGGATCGGGGCTGGGGCTCGCCATTGTCGACCGTATCGCCCGCTGGCACGATGGCGGCCTGGCGCTCATGCCCCGAGAGGGCGGAGGCCTGCGGGCCGTGCTTCGGCTCGCGGTGAGATCCCAGGCACCCGACTTTCCCAGCAAGATGCCCTTGTGAGCGACGGGACGGTCAGCGCGCCCTTGGAGGCGAAGCAACCGCGCATCCCGCAGTTTCAGTGGCCAAATTCGGAACACCGATATAATCGCCGGCGAATGAAATTCTTCTTCGACCTCCTCCCCGTCATCCTCTTCTTCGTGGCCTACAAGATCGCAGGCTCGAATGAAGCGGCGGCGCTCGACCTGGCGAGTTCGGTGCTTGGTGGCGGCATCGAGGCGCGCCAGGCACCGATCCTGATCGCGACCGCGATCGCGATCGTCGCGACGGCGGCCCAGATCGCCTGGGTATGGTTTCGCCACGGGAAGGTCGAGACCATGCTGTGGGTCAGCCTGGGCATCGTGACCGTCTTCGGCGGCGCCACCCTCTTCTTTCACGATCCCACCTTCATCAAGTGGAAGCCGACCGCGCTCTACTGGCTGTTCGCGGTGAGCCTGGTGGTTTCGGCCGTGGCATTCAAGCGAAACGTGATCCGCAAGCTCCTCGAGGCCCAGCTGAGCCTGCCCGACGCGGTGTGGAGCCGGCTCAACCTGGCCTGGGCCGGCTTCTTTGCGCTGATGGGTGTCCTGAACCTGGTGGTCGCCTATCAGTTCTCGGAAGCGACCTGGGTCAATTTCAAGCTGTTTGGCGGGATGGGGCTGATGCTCTTGTTCGTGGTCGCCCAGGGGGCCTACCTCTCCCGCTACATGGAGGATGAAAAGACATGATGCTCTACGCCATCGTCGGTGAAGACAAGCCGGACTCCCTGGAGTCGCGCATGGCGGTCAGGGCCGAGCACCTGGCCCGCCTCAATGCCCTCAGGGAAGAAGGTCGACTGCTCATGGCCGGCCCCTTCCCCGCCATCGACTCACCGGATCCCGGTCCCGCCGGATTCACGGGCAGCCTGATCGTGGCAGAGTTCGCCTCGCTCGCAGACGCCGAGGCCTGGGCCGCCGAAGACCCGTATGCCCGGACCGGCGTCTTCGTCCGGACCATGGTCAAGCCCTACAAGAAGGTCCTGCCTTGAGCGAGGACACGATCGCAAGAATGCGCCAGCGCTTGGCCGTGCTGGCGCCGGAGCAGATCGAGATCGGCGACGACAGCGCCCTCCACGCGGGTCATGCGGGCGCGCGCGGCGGCGGTGGCCACTTTCGGCTGACCATCGTTTCCGGGGCCTTCGCCGGAAAGACGACACTTCAGCGCCATCGCATCGTCTATGACGCGCTCGGCGACATGATGCACAAGGAAATTCACGCACTGGCAATCAAAGCGCTCCCTGCAACCAACTAACCAGAACAGAACACAACTCGTCACCAAGGAATTGAAATGAAACACGTTGCTGCAACGCTGGCGCTTGCGCTGGCCACTACCGTAGGCAGCCAGGTCGCCCTGGCCGCAGCCACCATCGTGACCGTCAATGGCCAGGCGATCCCGCAGGCGCGCGCAGATGCCCTGATCAACGAGCAGAAGGCCCAGGGCCAGCAGGTCACGCCCCAGATGGAAGGCGCGGTCAAGGAAGAGCTGGTGCGCCGTGAAGTGCTGGCGCAGGAAGCGCGCAAGCAGGGCCTCGAGAAGAAGGCCGACATCCAGGCCCAGATGGAACTGGCCAAGCAGGCCATCCTGATCCGCGCCTACCTCCAGGATTTCATTGCCAAGAATCCGGTCACCGACGCCGACCTGCAGTCCGAATACGACACGATCAAGGGCCGTCTGGGCAACAAGGAGTACAAGGTCCGTCACATCCTGGTCGAAAAGGAAGACGACGCCAAGGCGATCATCACCAAGCTGCAGACCGGCGAAAAGTTCGAAGACCTGGCCAAGCAATCCACCGATCCCGGCAGCAAGGACAAGGGCGGCGACCTGGGCTGGGCCAACCCGGGCATGTTCGTGAAGCCCTTCTCCGATGCCATGGTCGGGCTCGAGAAAGGCAAGTTCACCGGCACCCCGGTCAAGAGCGACTTCGGCTATCACGTCATCCTGCTGGAAGACGTGCGTGATCTGCAGGCCCCGCCGTTCGAACAGGTCAAGGGCCAGCTGTCCCAGCGTCTGCAGCAGCAGAAGGTCGAGAAGCACCTGCTCGAGCTGCGCGGCAAGGCCAAGGTCGAGTAAGTTCGGCCGGCGCAACGCCGCAATAAAACGGGGACCCCGCGGGGTCCCCGTTGTTTTTCAGCGGTACGAGGGGATCAGAAGAGGTCCTCGTCGAGCGCGAGCGCACCGCTAGCCCCGCCGACCACCACCCTCGACAAGCCGGGTGCCTGGGCCATCACGTGGTCCGCGAAGAAGCGCGCGGTCGCGAGCTTGGCCCGATAGAAGGCCGCGTCGCCCTCGCCGGCCGCCAGCTTTGCCGTCGCGATCTGGGCCGCCCGGGCCATCTGCCAGCCACCGCTCACGATTCCCATCAGCTTGAGGAAGGGAACCGAGCCCACGTGGACCGCCTTCACGTCCTTTGCGAAGTTGTCGACGATGTAGGCAACGGCCGCTTCGACCGCATCCACGCCCTCGCCGAGGGCCTTGCCGATCACCTTCAGGGTGTCGTCGCCGGCGGCCAGTGCCCCTGCCGTTTCACGCATGTCGGCGATCACGGCCTTGATGGTCGCACCGCCTTCACGGGCGATCTTGCGGCCGATCAGGTCGTTGGCCTGGATGGCCGTC
>JAGRFX010000096.1 GCA_020445805.1 Rhodocyclaceae bacterium | reverse complement strand
GCCCCGGACGAGGTCGGCACCGAGCAGCGCCGCTACGCCAAGGTCATCAACTTCGGCCTCATCTACGGCATGAGTGCCCACGGCCTGGCCCGCAACCTGGGTATCGAGCGCGCCGCCGCGGCCAGCTACATCGACCGCTACTTCGCCCGCTATCCTGGTGTGGCGCGCTACATGGACCGCACCCGTGCCGAGGCCCGGGAGCGGGGCTACGTGGAGACCGTCTTCGGTCGCCGCCTGCACCTGCCCGACATCCGCGCCAGCAACGCCGGCCGCAGGCAGGCCGCCGAGCGGGCGGCCATCAATGCGCCGATGCAGGGAACGGCCGCCGACCTGATCAAGAAGGCCATGATCGCCGCCTCCGCGTGGCTGCGGGAGGGGGGCCTGAAGTCGCGCATGATCCTGCAGGTACACGACGAACTGGTGCTCGAGGTGCCGGAGGACGAGCTCGCCCGAGTGCGCTGCGAGTTGCCTGAGCTGATGGCCGGTGTCGCCGAGCTGAAGGTGCCCCTGCTGGCCGAGGTGGGCGACGGCGCGAACTGGGACGAGGCGCACTGAGGCCCACCCGCCCGTGGCGTTGTGGCGCGCGAGGGGGTCGGGTAGTGCCCCTTTGCGCTGTGTTGCATCGGCCGCGACATCGGCTTACACCACCATTGGCGCGGTTAATTCAATTGTCGTGCAGAATCCCGGTCTGCACGCGGTGTCCCGACGACCGCAAGAATCTTTCAGACCATTCAAGGAGCCTGCCATGAGGGTTGCCCCCCGTCTCAATCTGATCGCCATCCTCGTGGCGCTGTCGATGCCGCTTGCCGCCCAGGCGGCGAGCTTCGCCTCCTCCGCCTCGTCGGCGGGCTCGGCCTCGGTGGGCAGCATCTCCGATTCCTTTCAGGGGTCGAGCAACAGTTCGAGCAAGGACGACGACGTGGCGGCCGGTGAGTACCGGGTCATCGATGTGGCACAGGCCGCCAGGGGGGGCGATCATGTGGCGGTGACGCTGCAGGCCCTGGAGGGCGACCGCCACTTTACGCTGACAATGCCGCGTACCGTGTGGGCCGAGCAGGGCCTGGCGGCCGGTGACCGGGTCCAGGTGGCGGCCCGGCCCTACGGTTTCGAATTTGCCCGCGCCGCTGATCACAACGCCTTCTACCTGGTGCTCGCCGACGACTGGTACGGCGAGCTCCAAGCCCGGCCGCTGTGATCCTTCGCCGACGCCTCCTGGGCGTCGGTGCCAGCCTGGCCCTGGGGTTCGCCGGGGGCGCCTGGGCTGGAAGCGGCAGCCTGAGCGGCGAACCGTTTTGCGACCGGGCGCCGGACCTTTCCGCAGCGGCCCAGGATCGGCTGCTGCGCTTCGCCGCGGTCGTTCGCGACGAGCTGTCCCGGTTCGCCGGCGATGGCGTCGCCCTGATCAGCCGCTCGGGGCTCGACGTTGCGCGCTTCGGGATCCGCCTCTCCCATGCCGCCATCGCCTGGCGCGATGACGACGGCCGCTGGATCGCCCGTCAGCTCTACTACGCCTGCGAGGAGGATCGGCCGCGCCTGTATGACCAGGGCCTGGCCGGCTTCGTGCTCGGCTCGGACGACCCCCGCGAGGGTCATGTCTCGATCCTCGTGGTGCCCGCTGCTGCGGCGGTGGCCCTGCGCGAGGCGGCCCTCGATACGCCCCGCGCCCTGCGCCTGCTGGCGGGGACCTACAGCGCCAACGCCTTCCCCTTCAGCCGCCGCTACCAGAACTGCAACCAGTGGGTGGCAGAGCTCCTGGCCGACGCCTGGCGCCCGCCGGGCCCGGTCGGTGACGCGCGAGCGGCGGCCCAGGCCTGGTTGCGCAGCGCCGGCTATGCGCCGGGGCCCATCCGGGTCGCGCCCTGGCAGCTGCTCGCCTCGGCCTTCGTGCCCCTGGTGCACCTGGGCGACCATCCCGAGGCGGATCGGGCGGCCGGTGCCCTCCGATTCAGCCTGCCCCGCAGCATCGAGGCCTTTGTCCAGCGACGCTACCCGGCCAGCAGGCGCATCGAGATCTGCCACGATGGCGACCGGGTCGTGGTTCGGCGGGACGGCGCGTCGGTGGGAGGCCCGTGCCGGTCAGACGCTGGAGATCGGGTGGTGCCCCTCGGCGCCTGAGCGGCGCGGATGGGCGAGACGGACCGGTGGCTGCAGGCATGCGCCGCAGTCGCCAGGGCGAGGACTCAAGCTGAGCGCCCCCGGATCCGTTAAACCCCTGTGTTGCAGTCCGCTTCGACGAATGGCCGGCAGGCGTCGCTTGCCCGTCGGCGCACGCTGCGTCCTACCGAACTCGTCGTCGTTTCACTCTGAGTGAGGGTTCTTCCGGTGCCCTTTCGATTGTCCGGCCCTGTCGCCCGGGTGGTGCTGGCTGGCCTTTGGTGGCTGCTTTCTCCCTGTGCGGCCCTGTCGGCTGGCGACACCTTGCGTGTACTCGCCTGGCCCGGCTACGCGGACGCGGATCTGGTCGCGGCCTTCGAGCAGCGCAGCGGCGTCCGGGTGGAGGTCACGCTGGTCGATTCGGACGAGGCCCTGTGGCAGAAGGTCAGCGACCACGACGCGGCCGATTTCGACGTGTTCGCCGTGAATACGGCCGAACTGCGGCGTTATATCCGGTCCGGGTGGGTCGTGCCGATCGACACCCGGGCCATCCCCAACCTTTCGCGCCAGATGCCGCGCTTCCGCGCGCTGGACCAGATACCGGGCATCGTCCACGCCGGCAGGCCGTATGCCATCCCCTACACCTACGCCGAGATGGGGCTGATCTACGATCGTAGCCAGTTCTCCACACCGCCCGACTCGATCGAGGCGCTCTGGGAGCCAGGCCTGCGCCGCCGGGTGCTGGCCTACAACGGGGGTGTGCACAGCTTTTCGCTGGCAGCGCTGGCCCTCGGCTCGGACCACCCCTTTGACGTGCGCGACGATGACTGGACGCAGCTCGCGCAGAAGCTCATCGACCTGCGGCGCAACGTGCTGACCTTCTACACCCTGCCGGACGAGTCGGTGCAGTTGTTCCGCGAAAAGCGGGTGGCGCTGCTGTTCGCCAACTACGGCTCGCAGCAGGTCCAGTTGCTGAAGCGGGCCGGGGTCGACGTGGGCTATGCCATCCCGCGGGAAGGCGCCCTGGCCTGGCTCGACTGCTGGGCCATCACCCGGGGGGCACGCGATGTGCCGCTGGCCCACGCCTGGATCGACTACTTCCTCGAGGAAGGGCCGTCCGCCGCACTGACGACACGGCAGGGTCTGGCCAACACCACGGCAACGCCGTCCGGGAGCGAATCCCAGCGCCTGATCTGGCTGGAGCCGGTCGAGGACGCCGAACGCCGCAACCGGCTCTGGGCCCGCATCCTGTCAGGCGACAACCTGAAGCGGGTGATGCAGCCATGAGGCTGGGGATCGCCGCCAAGCTCGGGTTGCTGCTGGCCGTGGTGGGCATACTCTCGGCCATCGTGACGGGCTTCTACGCGTTGCGGGAGAGTCGGCGCCTGCTCGTCGATTCCGCCAAACAGGAACTGCTCACCGCGACCCAGGTGATTGCCCGCCGGCTGTTGTCATCGCGCGACGAGGTATCGCGCAATCTGCACGTGCTGGCCTCCCAGCCTGAGACGCTGGCCATGCTGACCCTGCCCGATTCGGAGACCGGTGCGCGCGTGGCGACGCTCTTCCGGTCATTGATGGCCGCCCAGCCCAGCTACTTCCAGGTGCGCCTGATCGCGGCCGAGGACAACGGGATGGAGCGGGTGCGGGTCGACCGTGACGAGCATGGGCTGCTCGTCGTAGCGGAGGAGGACCTGCAGGAGAAGGGACATTATCCCTATGTATACGAGACGCTCGCCTTGCCACCCGGTGCCGACTACCTGTCGCGCTTCGTGATCAACCGCGACACCGGCGTGCACAGTGGCTTCGGCCGGCCCACCGCGCTGCTGGGGACGCCGGTGCACGATGGCCAGGGCCGGGTTCGCGGCCTGGTGGTGGTCAATGTGGACCTGGACGGCATCTTTACGCTCCTGAGGGCCGACCTTCCCCCCGAGTTCCAGCTCTTCTTCACCAATGACGAGGGCGACTACCTGATCCACCCGGACGAGGCGATGAGCTTCGGTTTCGACCGGGGGCGGCGTCATTTCGTGTACGAGGAGTTTCCGGACACCCGCGTACTGGTGGAACGGGCCGGCGAGGCAGCCGGCGCGGAGTCCCACGTCCTGACCGAATCGGCGCGGGGACGCTACGCCGCAGACCCCGTCGTCGCCGCCTTCATCGCCTCGAAGATCACGGTGGCGTCCGGGGAAAACCAGGTCATCCTGGGCCTTGCCCAGCCGCGCGACAGCCTCGTCGCGCGGGCCGACAGCCTGGGTGTGGTGATCGTCCAGCTCGTCGCCGGACTGAGCCTGCTCGGCATCCTGCTGGCCTGGATCCTGGGCCGGCTGGTGACCCGCTCGCTGCTCGCGCTGAGCGTCACCGTGCAGGCTTTCGACGGGCGGCGCCTCACCGAGACGCTCCCCACCGACAGAGCGGACGAGATCGGCGAGCTGGCGCGCAGCGTGGATCGCATGCAGCGGCAGATCGCCCGCCAGGTGGACGAGCTGGAGGATCGCGGCAAGGCCCTGCAGCGGATGGCCTACTACGATCTCCTCACCGGCCTGCCCAACCGGCGCCTGTTGATGGATCGGCTGGAACAGGCGCTCGCCAGCGTCGGTCGGAGCCCGCGCCATCGCGCCCTGATCATGCTCGACCTGGACCATTTCAAGGAGCTCAACGACTGCCTCGGCCACGACGCGGGCGACCAGTTGCTGACGGAGGTGGCGCAGCGTCTGAGGAGCCAGCTGCGGCAGGAGGATACCGTTGCCCGCCTGGGAGGCGACGAGTTCGTGCTGGTCCTCGACCAGCTGGGCACCGCCGACGATCCGGTGGGCGCACGCGTACAGGCCGAGGTGGTGACGGACAAGCTCCGCCGCAGCCTGTCGGAGCCCTATGCAATCGAAGTACGCGAGGAGGGCGCCGCACCACGTGTCCATATCCATCGCTGTACCGCCAGCATCGGCGTGGTGATGTTCGGTGTCCGCCCGGATTCGGCCGGCGCATTGCTGAAGCGCGCGGATGTCGCCATGTACCGCGCCAAGGCGGCCGGCCGCGACGGCGGCAGTTGCCTCGACGCGGGCGAAGGCACGGTTTCGATGCCGGATCAGCCGCGTCCCGCCACGCGCAACGCCTCCTGACCGGGCGCCGCAGAGTGCTGGGGCAGCCCGTTCGCGCTGTAGGAACAAGGCTTGGAGCCTGCAGGCGATATGATGTTCGGGATGTGATATGCGAAAATCCGGCGGCCTCGTGAGGATTCGTAACGGATGACAATGCACGCGCTTGAATATGCTCCGGTGGGCCGTATTGGCCTTTGCCTGCTCGTCATCCTCGTCGCCGGATGCGGTGGCGGAGGCAGCGATACCTCTGCGCCCGAAAGATCACTGGCCGTGACTGGCCGGGTGATCGATGGCCCGATCATTGGCGCTAGGGTCTGCATCGATTTCGACGGCAACAAGCGCTGCGACGGGGACGAACCGTCTGCGCTGAGCGGTGCGGACGGGCGTTTCCAATTCGAGGCAAGCGGGCCGCTGGACCGCTCACTTCCTTGGCCACTATTGGCCGAGATCGATGCGGAAACCGCCCTAGATGTGGACGACCGCGGACTCACTCTCGCTGCCGCGGGTAAGCGCTCCGCCGTCTTAACCGGGCTGGCTGATGGGGCTGGGGCGGTTGTGAGCCCGCTTACGACGCTGGTGGTGAACCGCATGGAGCGGCTCGGGTTGGACCGATCGGCCGCCATTGCCGATGTGGTGGCCGAGCTGGGTCTGCCGGTGGGCAGCGACCCGGAATCGGACTTCATCACCGACCCCGACGACGCCGACCGGATTCTGGGCAACGTGGCGCGTGCGGTGTTCCTCGTCACCGGTGAAGTGCGCGAGGGCTTCCTGCTGTCGGGCGTGGCGCAGGCCTCAGCGATCCGTCACCGCGCGGTGATCGAAGTGGCAATGCAGCGGGCCGCCGAAGTGATCGCGGCCGAGGGACTGGTTGCTCCCGAGGCCCCGGACCTCCAGGCGCGGGTGCTGGCACAGGTGTCGAGCGAGCGATTCTCGTTCGCGTCCGATGTCCAGGCGCGGATGCAGGCCTTCGGTGGTCGCCATTTGACCGGCCTTGGGGTGGCCGGCAGTACCTATCGAACCTTCGACGTTAAGCCGTTGGGTCTGACGTGCTGCTTTTATGCCTCAGGTGCCCTCGCGTTCGAAGAGGCCTTGAGTTTCAGCGAACGACTCTGGGCGGAAGGTCGCTGGCAGGACGCCGACGTGCCTGCCGCGGATCGGCTCGAACTCGATGCCGCAAGCGGGGACTGGCACCCAGTGCCGACCTATGGTGCGCTGGGGGCCTTCGCGGCCGCTGCAGATGGAACGGCCGTCGCCACGTTCACCCATTCCGGTGTTCGTTGGCGCTACCGGTTCCAGTCGTTTGAACTGGAAGGCCAGTCGTTGTCCGACGTGGAGGCGTGGCTCCAGGCTGGCATTGCCCCTGTCAGCGAGGACAGCGTCGAGCGAATATTTCCCGCCGGTGCCGCCCTATTGCGCTTCGACGTCGAGCAACTCGACGAGAACGTCTGGCTCAATGCCTCGGGCAACTTGTCCAGCAATGGCATCACCACGCTGGACGCGTGGATGGCCCGCTACCCGACCCCCGAAGTGCCTCCGGGGAGCGATTTAGACTTGCAGAGTTTTCAGCTTGGCGACCACGCGCTGACTTTCGACCTACCCGCGCCTTCAGGCACGGTGACGTCTTGGGCCATCCAGTTCTTCCCCGTAGTCGACCCGGACCGCGCGCCCACCGTGCTGAAACAGGGCGCGTTTGTGCGAACCAACCTTTCGGGCACGCCCGCGATCGAATTTACCGGCCTCGGGGCGGGCGGACCCTATTGCGTCAGCCATTGCACCGGCTTCAACGACGACACCTTCGGTGGCATGTTGATCGCTGAACAGGGGGGGGGCTCCGGACCGGAAAGCGGGATCGCGCGGGCAAGGTACCCAATCCGCCGCGCTTTGCGCTCAATTCGGTTGCATGGGAGGCCATCCGGGCTTGGCGCGGCTTGCCGGAATGACCGCCGCCGAGCCTGCTGGCCGCGTCGGCGACCCCTGATCGCGGGCCCGCGGCGCCTACTTCCGCCCGAGCTTCTCAGCGAGCCCGGCGAAGGGGTTGTGGGTCGCCGGCGCGACGGTCTTGCCCGCATCACTGCGACCGGCCGTGTCCCGCTGTCGCGCGTGTTCGGCATCGTGGCAATACACGCAGAGCAACTCCCAGTTGCTGCCGTCGGGTGGGTTGTTGTCGTGGTTGTGGTCCTTGTGGTGGACCGTCAGCTCCTTGAGCCGCACGCCCGAAAATTCGCGGCCGCAGCGCCCGCACAGGTGGGGGTACAGCTTGAGGGCGCGCTCGCGGTAAGCGGTGCCGTAAAGATCCTGGGCCATGGGGGCTGCCTCCGGGCGGGGGTGGAGAAGCATTCTAGCGTCGGACGGCGGCCGCGGTGGCTGCGTCACGAGCACAGCGTGCCGCCGTATTGCCCGGGGTCCCTCATGGCCGGGGCATCGGCACCATCACCGCCTGACCCGGCTGCGCGCAGCCAGCATCGCAGCAGCGGCCCGGCTGGCGGTTGCGTGTGATGGGGCGCTCGGGCGATTCGAGCACGCCGCGGTCGAGCAGGCGCTCCACCAGGGCGACCTTGTCACCCACCGGGTAGTGGCGCCAGATCTCCTGTTTCATGGCGGCAGGCGACCCACCGCCATGCAGGCTGATCAGGGAATACCAGCCACCCTGGTAGGAGGCCGTCAGGTCTTCCATGAAGCGGGCGGTCTCGATCCGCTTGTCGTAGGGAACCGCGGGGTTGGCCCGCAGCACCTCGGCCAGGCTGGCGGCGGTGACCGGATTGTGGTCTTCGTCGGGACCGGGCAGGGCCACGATGAGGCCGCCGGACACTTCGTGGGCCAGGCGGTGCATGTCGTAGATCTGGGTCGCCAGCAGCAGCTTGCCGATGTTGGCGAAGACCGGGTCGGGCATGAAGTTGCCGGCCAGCGGGTCGGCGGCGCCGTAGACGCTCGCCGCCACGCCGCAGGCGTAGAAACCCTCGACGATCTTGATCAGCTCCACCATCGGCTCGCGCAGGTTGGACTTGGCGCCCGGATCGTCGAAGCCGTTGGCTTCGCACATCAGGACGCCGGCGCCGATCAGGAGATCGCCGAAGCCGGCCCGTGCCGCGATGCAGCTGTGGCGGTGATGGGTGGCGTAGCTGTAGGTGAGGACCTCGGAGAATTGCCATTCGCCGGCGAAGAACACCCGCTCCCAGGGCACGAAGACCCGGTCGAAGATCACCACCGCGGTGGATTGCCCGTAGCGCCGCGAGAAGAGGGGCGCGCCGTGCTCGGGCTTTTCGCCGGGGCGACCGGCCGGGCGGGCGACGATCGTGATGCCCTCGGCGTCCACGGGCAGTGCGCAGCACACCGCGAAGTCCGCGTCGGCTTCGCCCATGGCGCGGCAGGGCATGACCAGTAGCTCGTGCACGTAGGGTGCCGAGGTGACGATGGCCTTGGTGCCGGAGATCACGATGCCCTGGGCCTTGCGTTCCACGATGTGCACGTAGGCGTCGGTGTTCGGCTGCTGGTGGGGCTTGCGGCTGCGGTCGCCCTTGGCATCGGTCATGGCGATGCCGACCGCCAGGTCGGCGTCCTGGACATGGGCCAGGTAGGCCTCGAAGCGGTCGCGGTGCCCCCGCCCGCCCTTTGCGTCGTCAAGGGCGGCGCAGGCCTGGGCCAGGCCGTTCATGGCGTCATGAGTGAGGTAGCGCTGGGCGCAGCCGGTCTCCTGGCACAGCAGGCGGACGGCTTCGAGCTTGTTGAGGAGGTCGCCGGCCGATTCATTGATGTGCAGCATGCGATTGACGGTCCGGCCTCGCGCGCGCTGCTCGGCCTGCATCAGGGGCGCGAGGGCCTCGTCCAGGGCGAAGTCGTAGCTCACTGCCAGGGCATTGACGCCAGGGGCGAAGGCGGGATCGTCCGCCACGGACTCGATCCGGCGGCCATCCACGAAGACGGTCGGCGCATACGCACGCAGGGAGTCTCGGTAAGCGGCACCGTCGAGAAAGCGCTGGGGGCCGGTGTAGAGGGCGAGCTGGGGCATGATCGGTCTCCTATGATTAAACACTGTTCAATTTATGGAACAACGTTAAAATGCGGCCATGGACGAGTCAAGCAAATCGGTGGCTCCGCCGGACGCGCGGCGCCGGCGTGAGCGGGCGGTGAGCCGCGCCCGGCGCGAGCTGATCCTGGAAGCGGCCCGCGAGGCCTTTGCCGAGCACGGGCTGGCCGGCGCCAGCCTGCGCGAAATCGCCCGCCGCGCCGGCTATACCCCCGGGGCGTTGTACAGCTACTTCGACAGCAAGGAGGCGATCTACGGCGCCTTGCTCGGCGAGTCGCTGGAGCGGCTGAACACGGCGGTGGACGCGGCCCTCGCGGGCGCGACCGGCCCGCGCGATCGACTCCGGCGTGCGGCCCGGGCGTTCTACGGCTTCTATCGTGACTACCCGCGCGAGCTGGATCTGGGGTTTTACCTTTTCAATGGGGTCCGCCCCATGGGACTGACCCCCGCACTCAACGAGGCACTCAATGCCCGGCTGCGCGATGCGCTGTCACCGGCGGAGGTCGCCCTGACGGAGATGGGCCTGCCTGCGGCCCACGCGGTTACCGAAACAACGATGCTGTTTGCCCAGATGGTCGGACTGCTGGTGCTGGCACACACGGGGCGCATCCGGCTCTTCGGCCAGCAGCCGGAGGCGGTGCTCGAGGACTACCTGGCGCGCTTCGAAGGCGCCTGAGCGCGTCTGTCGATCACGGCAGCCCCGCCAGGTCCCGCTGCAGGGGTTCGCGGCAGGCCTGGATGAAGGCCCGCACCCGCGAGGACAGCAGGCGCGAGTGCGGGTAGACGAAATGGACCGGGCTCGGGGGCGGCGCAAACGCCGGCAGCACTTCGACCAGCTCGCCACGCTGCAGGGCCTCGGCCACCTGGTAGGACAGGAAGCGGCCGACGCCCAGGCCACGCCGGCAGGCGTCGACGGCCACGTCGAGCTGGTTGGTGGCCAATGCGCCCCGCACGTCGATTACGGCGTCCCCGGCAGGCGTACTGAAGCGCCAGCCGGCGAGGGCCGGGTTGCCGAGCATGCGGACGCAGGGCAGGGCGCGGAGGGCATCGGGCTCGACCGGCGTTCCGTGGCGCGCGAGGAAGTCGGGGCTGGCGCAGGCCAGCCAGCGGATGTGGCCGAGCGGCAGGGCCACCATCGATGAATCCTGCAGCCGGCCGATGCGCAGCGCCAGGTCGATCCCCTCCTCGAGCAGATCGACCACCCGGTCGAGCAGCAGCAGATTGACCCTTATGGCCGGTTCCGCCGCCAGGAAGTGCGCGACCAGCGGCGCCACATGGAGGCGACCGAACATGACCGGCGCAGTGATCGTCACGGTGCCCGAGGGCGGGCCCCGGTCCGTCAGGGCCGCCTCGGCCTCGTCGATGTCGGCCAATACCTGCCTGCAGCGGGCCAGGTACTGGCGGCCTTCCTCGGTGAGCGCGATGCGCCGGGTGGTCCGGTTGATCAGCCGGATCCCCAGGTGCGTCTCGAGCCGTGCCAGGGCCCGGACCATGGCCGGCAGCGAGCTGCCCTGTCGCTGGGCGGCCGCGGTCAGGCTGCCTTCGTCGGCGATGGCCACGAAGGCCTCCATGAGCTTGAGCTTGTCCACGCGACGATTGCTCCATCAGGTGCAGTAATTTTATGCTTTTGAAGTCATTTGTTGCATCTCGGCATACAGGCACACTGATGCCGTCTGTCCTGGGAGGAACCCCATGAAGCGCTTCGCCGATCTGACCTATACCGCGCCGGTGGTGGCGGCGCAGCAGCGCAATGGCAGCCGCGACCTCGCCGGCCGCCAGCAACTGCGCGCCCCCCCCGAGGGCCTGGGTGACCGGGAGTGGACGTTCATTTTGGCCTGCGAGAGCTGCTTCATGGCCAGCACCGGTCCCGAGGGCTGGCCCTATGTCCAGCATCGGGGCGGGCGGCCGGGTTTCCTCCAGCCGGTGGGCGAGGACACCCTCGCCATGCCGGACTTCAGGGGCAACCGGCAATACGTGTCGGTGGGGAACCTCGACCATGACCCGCGTGTGAGCCTGATCCTGGTGGACTACGCGGCGCGCCGCCGACTCAAGCTGATGGGATTCGCCGAGCGCATCGAGGCCGCCGACGCGGAGCCGGCGCTGGTTCAGCGCTTCGCCGGCCTGGCGGGCGAGGTGCCGGTCGAGCGCTATCTCGTGATTCGCGTCGAGGCCTTCGACTGGAACTGCCCCCAGCACATTCCCGTGCTTTACTCGGTGGCCGAGGTGGCCACCCGAATTGAACCGTTCGCGCGCCATATCGCGCACCTCGAATCCCTGCTGCGCGGGGCCGGCATCGAGCCGCCCGGCGCCCCAACCCTGGCCGACTGAGGAGTTCCGATGAAACTGTACGACGTCGAACTGTCCGGCAACTGCTACAAGGTTCGCCTGTTCGCCGCGCTCACGGGCATGGCCCTCGAGCGTGTTCCGGTGAATATGCAGGCCGGCGAGCACAAGCAGCCATCCTTCATGGACATGAACGCCTTCGGCCAGGTCCCGGTGCTCGAGGACGAGGCATGCCGGATTCGCGATTCCCAGGCGATCCTGGTGTACCTGGCCAACCGGCATGGCGATCCGGCCTGGTGGCCGCAGGACGCCGCGGGACAGGCCGAGATCGTCGCCTGGCTGGCGGTGGCGGCCCATGAGGTGCGCGCCGGCCCCGGCGCGGCGCGTCTGATCGAGAAGTTCGGCAAGCCCCTCGACAAGCCGGCGGCACTTGGCCAGGCGGGGGCGCTGCTGGAGACCCTCGAGCGCCACTTCGCGCAGCACGACTGGGCCGCCCTCGGGCGGCCGACCATCGCCGACTGCGCTCTTTTTCCCTATGTGGCCCTCGCTCACGAGGGTGGCATCGATCTCGGTCCCTACGCGAAAGTGCGTGCCTGGCTCGATCGGGTCAGGGACCTGCCGGGTTTCATCGCGATGCCGGGCATCGCGTAGCGACACCCGGGGGCGGGGCGTTCACGGCATATAGACCTCTTCGAAGAAGCCGCTGATCTTCAGGTGGATGGTCACCGGGGCCGTGCCCCGGTTTTCCCAGTACCAGCCGTGGGCGCCGTCGAAGGGCGCGCGAAACGCCCCCCGCGCCTGATCGAGCGCGTCCTCGAGCCAGTAGCTGGTGAAATCGTCCTCGGCCGCGCCGACGACGTTGCCGTGCATGTCCACATGGACGGCACCGCCCTCGGCGACCCACTCGAAGACGAAGCGCTGGCCCGCCTTCATCAGGGCCTTGATCTCGAAGCCCTGTCCGGGCAGCAGCGGCAGGTCCAATGCCTGGCTCTTGAACGCCGTGGCGCTGCGAGACACGGGGTCGTCCCCGGGCCCCACCGCTTCGGGGGCCTTGCCTGTGGCTTCGGCAGGGGCGTCCGCTGCGGTCGGCTTGTCAGCTGCCTGCAGCCGGGCGAAACCGAGGGTACGGCCCAGGCCGGTCGGGTCGATCCCGTATTCCGCCGGCAGCACCGCCAGGGCCAGCACGGCCGTGGCGATCAGCATCGCAATCGCCGTGGCGCGCCACAGGCTGCCACGGCTCGGGAGACCGTCCGGATCCAGATCGCCGATGTCGTGGAGGGGGGGCCGGGGGGGATGGGGCATGGCAAGGGGCTCAGGTCTGGGTGAAGTAGCCGGCCAGCTGGTAGCCGACCAGCACGAAGCCGGCCGCCATCAGGGCCACGTTGGCCGCGAAGGCCTGGCGGGCGAAGGCGTGGCTGCGCCGCCACGCGTCCATGGCGATCAGGATCGCGCCCAGCGCCAGGACCTGGCCGATCTCGACGCCCACGTTGAAGGCCAGGATGTTGGCCACCAGTCCCTCCCGGGGTAGGGCCAGGTCCTGCAGCTTGGTGGCGAGGCCGAAGCCGTGGAAGAAGCCGAACACCAGCACCGCCGCCCGGGTGTCGGGTTGCACGCCGAACCACACCTTGTACGCGCCCAGGTTGTCGAGGGCCTTGTAGACCACCGACAGGCCGATGACCGCATCCACCAGGTACGGATTCACGTGGGCGCCCGACAGCACGCCATACAGCAGGGTCGTGCTGTGTCCCACCGCGAAGAGCGTGACATAGAGGCCCACGTCCTTCATCCGGTAGAGAAAGAAGATCACCCCGACCAGGAACAGCAGGTGGTCGTAGCCGGTGGCCATGTGCTTGGCGCCCAGATACAGGTAGGGCGCCAGCTGGGCGCCGGACGATTGCGCCATGAAGCGGGCGTCGCCCTCGGCCACACCGTGCGCGCCAGCGAGGCTGCTGCCGAACAAGAGGACGAGCAGCACGAAGAGGATTCGTCCAGACGGGACTCGTTGCATCATGGCCTAACCGGGGTTGTAGATGGGGCCGCCGCTGTGCGCGTAGGCCTCGAGGACGGCGCGGGCCTCCGACTGCAGCAGACCTGCCCGGACCGTGACGCCGCGCGCGCGCAGCGGCGCGGTCCAGTCGGCCGGCTTGGGGCCCTCGTCGAACCCGATCGCGCGCGCATCCGCGTCGGAGGCGCCCGCAATCACGCTGCCGACGCCCGACCACAGCAGGGCGCCCAGGCACATGGCGCAGGGCTCGACGCTGGTGACCAGCTCGAGGGCCGGCTGGCCGGCGGCGCCCAGGTCGGCACGACCGAGGGCCCGCTGGGCCAGCGCCAGCGCGATCATTTCCGCGTGCAGCATGGAGAGCTGCTCGGCGACCACCCGGTTGACCCCCAGCGCGACCAGGCGGCCGCTGTCCTGTTCGAACACCGCGGCGGCGAATGGCCCGCCCGATCGCGTCTCCACGTTGCGCCGCGCCGCGTCGATGACGAAGGCCATGCGTGCGGCCTCGTCACCCCCTTGCCAGCGAGCCTCCTGTTCCGCGATCCACTCCGGCAGGACGATCGTCAACT
>JAGRFX010000095.1 GCA_020445805.1 Rhodocyclaceae bacterium | reverse complement strand
CATGCCCGACGGCACACCGGCGTGGGCGCGGGACGCCACCTTGGCCAGGAGACCGAAGACGACGAGACCCAGAATGCCCGAGACGAGCAGCGTGTCCACATGAAGCGTCCAGAAGCCGTGGCAATGGCCATCGACTTTGGCGGCTTCGGAGCACCATTGAAGGTTGGTCAGGTGGTGAGTGATGTACTCGGTAGCAGTCAGCGTCCCAGCAGCCATGGTTTCCCCAAGTCGGTCAGCGTTGTTTAAGTAGCGCCGCCCAATAGACGACGAACGTCAATGCGTATGCCACGAAGAGCGGACCGACCGCCACTCCGGGCCATCCCAAAAAAACGGCGCCAAAGAGCAGGACCGTGACCAAGAACTTGTAGGCCTCGCCCAGCAACTGCGCCTGATAAGCCTGCTTCGCCTCTACCGCGTCGCGACGCATCGCACGCCACGCGTAGGCCAAGCCAGAGAGTGTTCCAATCGCGCCCCCGACCAGGGCCGACACCGCGCCGACCAAGCCGGAAAAAAGCGCCGCGACGAGCGCGACGCCCACTGCGACGAGAGCCTGGCGACTGAGCACCCAGCGTACTTGTGGATGCAAGACACCCCCCCGAAAAACAGCGGGAGTTTAACAAGAACTTTCCCTAGGGTCAATTGTCAAAAGCACTTAAATATCGCAGCCGCAAAAGCATGGAACACTAGTCAAATCATGAAGATCCATGCATTTGTGCTGCGCCGCAACATACCAATTCGGGCATTCTCCCGTGCCTGCGGGGCTTTAGGGGTAAGAAGCCCGGAGACATCCCGTCCCACCTGCCGTCCGTTTCCCGCGGCCCATGGGAAATGATGTGGGCCCTGAGCGGCTTGCTGCCCCTGCTCCACTTCCTGAACGCATCGGAGTGGATGCAATTCGAACGCCAGCTGGTCTCGCCTGAATGGTGGCGCCTGCCAGGCAGCCTGCTTGTCCATTGGAACATCGAGCATGCGCTCCTCAATGCAGGGGCCCTGGCGGCGGTAGGCGCGCTGTTACCGGCCAGGCAGCGGCCTTGGCTGGCCTGCGCACTGATCACGGGCGGGCTGGCGAGCTGTGCCATGCTTCAGCTCGCTCTGCCGGACGTGACGCACTATCGCGGCGCCTCGCCGCTGGTGGCCGCCACGCTTCCGATCGCCATCCTTACCCTATGGACGAGAGGCGCTTCAGGCCGCGGAATCGCGCTGGTCATTCTTGCTGGGGTAGTCGCGATGGCCTGGGCCCAGGCCGCCGGCCTCGCAGGCAGCAGCGTCTTGCCCGAGGGGGTGCGTCCCACCTGGGAACTGCACCTGGCCGGATTACTGGCGGGCACGCCAGCCGCCCTCGCCAGCTACCGCAGCCGCTCGATCAGCCCGTCCAGTTGATCCAGACTCGCAAAGTGTAGCGTGACGCTCCCGGCGCCCTTGCGATTGGCCTTGATCTTGACCGTCGCGCCCAGCGAATCGGCGAGTTCTTCCTCGAGCGCCAGGAGATCGCGGTCAGGCGCCGGCGCGGCAACGCGCGTGGCCGGATCCATCTCCCGCTGAACCAGCTTCTCGGCGTCGCGCACCGACAGCTGACGGGCCGCGATCTGATTGCCGAACTGGATCTGCCGGGCACCATCGAGCGGCAACAGGGCCCGCGCATGCCCCATGTCCAGATCGCCCGCCATCAGCAACTCCTGCACCGGCTCGGCCAGCTGCAGCAGCCGCAGCAGGTTGGATGCCGCAGGGCGCGAGCGCCCGACCGCATCGGCTGCCTGCTGGTGGGTCATCCCGAACTCGTCGATCAGTCGCTGTATACCAGCGGCTTCCTCGAGGGGGTTGAGGTCTTCGCGCTGGATGTTTTCGATCAGCGACATGGCCAGGGCGGCCTCGTCCGGGATCTCCCGGACCAGGCAGGGCACGGCGCCGAGGCCGGCAATTTGCGATGCGCGCCAGCGCCGCTCGCCGGCGATGATCTCGTACGCATCGTCGCCCAGCGGCCTGACGAGGATCGGCTGCATCACGCCGCGACTGCGGATCGAGGCAGCGAGCTCGTCGAGGGAGCCCGGATCCATCCGGGTGCGCGGCTGATAGCGTCCGGGCTGCAGCGCCTTTACGGACAAGGTCTGCAATTCGCCCTTGTCCTCGTCATCCGCCGAATTTCCGGCCAGCAGCGCGTCCAGACCGCGCCCCAGCCCCTTGAGCTTGGGTGGTGCCATTACGTCCGTCCTTAAAGGGCCTTGACCCGCTTGATCATTTCCTTGGCGAAGGTGACATAGGCGCGGGCACCCTTCGCCGCCGGATCGAACACCACGCCCGGCAGGCCGTGGCTCGGCGCCTCTGCCAAGCGCACATTGCGTGGCACCACGGCCTTGAAGACCTTGTCACCGAAATGCGACTCAAGCTGGGCCGAGACCTGTTGCTGCAGGGTGATCCGGGGATCGAACATGACCCTCAGCAGCCCGATGATCTTCAGGTCACGATTGAGGTTGGCGTGGACCTTCTTGATCGTATTGACCAGGTCCGACAGGCCTTCGAGCGCGTAGTACTCGCATTGCATCGGGATTATCACCCCATGGGACGCGCACAGGCCATTCAGGGTCAGCATGGACAGCGACGGCGGGCAATCGATGAGCACGAAGTCGTAGTCGTCGGTCACCGCAGCGAGCGCGTCGCTCAGCCGGTTCTCCCGCCGCTCGAGCTCGACCAGTTCGACCTCGGCGCCGGCCAGCTCGCGATTGGCCGGCAGCAGGTCGTACCCGCCTTCGGGCGAGGTCGCCTTGCAGGCCGCCAGGTCGGCAATGCCGACCAACAGGTGATAGACCGTCCGCGTCAGGTTGCGCTTGTCGATGCCGCTCCCCATGGTGGCATTGCCCTGGGGGTCCAGGTCGACCAGCAGCACCCGCTGGCCCTGCCCATGCAGCGCAGCCGCGAGATTGACGCAGGTCGTGGTCTTGCCAACGCCGCCTTTTTGGTTGGCGACACAGAATACTCGGGCCATCAGGCGGCTCCGTCAGGTTTCAGGATGATCAGGTGACGCCTGGCGTCCAGGAAGGGCACGGTCAGTTCGACCGAACGCTCGACGCGGAGGCCACCGGGCAACGAAGCGAGTTCCTCGTCGGGGAACGCACCCTTCATGGCCAGCAAGCGTCCGCCCGGCGCAAGCATTGGAAGCGAAAGGCGCACGAAGTCCCCGACGTCGGCAAAGGCCCTGGAGATCACTGCGTCGAATTCGCCGCCCGGCTGGTCTTCGATGCGGCCGTGGACCGGCTGAAAGTTGTCGAGGCCCAGCTCGATTCGGGCCTGTTGCTGAAAACTCGCCTTCTTGCCGACCGCCTCGACGGAGACAACCTGCAGGTCCGGCCGTGCGATCGCCAGCGGAATGCCGGGAAGCCCGCCGCCCGAACCGACGTCCGCCAGGCGAACGACCGAGTCGATCCAAGGCAGCACAGAAAGTGAGTCGAGCAGGTGGTGGGACACCACCTCGGAGGGGTTCCGGATGGCCGTCAGGTTGTATACGCGGTTCCACTTGAGCAGCAGCCGCGCGTAGGCCAGCAGGCGTGCCTGGGCGGCCGGGCCCAGATCCAGGCCGAGCGCTTCGACGCCCTGCGCAAGCGCAACCTGCTCCGTCATGCGGAGCGACGATCCGCGGCGCGGTCAGCGAGTTCCCGACGCTTGAGCCAGACCAGCAACAGGGAGATGGCCGCCGGAGTCACGCCCTGGATGCGCCCCGCCTGACCGATCGTCTGTGGCCGATGCTGCTGGAGCTTCTGCTGGACTTCCTTCGACAAGCCGCGCACCGCGCCGTAGTCGATATCGACCGGCAGCGCGGTCGCTTCCTGCTGGGCACTCTTGGCTACCTCGTCCTGCTGCCGGTCGATGTAGCCCTGGTACTTGGCCGCGATCTCGAGCTGCTCGACGACCTGGGGATCGGTCTCGGCCCCCTCGGGGGCGCCGGGCAGGGTCATCAGCTCGGCATAGCGGGTCTGCGGCCGGCGCAGCAGATCGAAGAAGCGGTACTCCCGCTCCAGGGCCTTGCCGACGACCCGCTCGGCAAGCTCGGCCGGCACTCGCCCCGGATGGGCGAACGCGGACCGGAGGCGTGCCGTCTCGCGCTCGATGGCCTCGCGCTTGGCGCAGAACGCCTGCCAGCGCGCGTCGTCGACCAATCCGAGTTCGCGCCCCTGCTCCGTCAGGCGCAGGTCGGCATTGTCCTCGCGCAGGGAGAGCCGGAACTCGGCGCGTGAGGTGAACATGCGGTAAGGCTCGGCTACACCGCGGGTGATCAGGTCATCGACCAGCACCCCCAGGTAGGCCTCGTCGCGACGGGGGCACCAGGGGTCGCGCCCCTGGACCTGAAGTGCGGCATTGGCGCCCGCCAGCAGCCCCTGGGCTGCCGCCTCCTCGTAGCCCGTCGTACCGTTGATCTGGCCCGCGAAGAAAAGGCCCCCAAAGGTCTTGGTCTCGAGACTGGACTTCAGGTTGCGCGGGTCGTAGTAGTCGTACTCGATGGCATAGCCTGGCCGCAGGATATGGGCCTGCTCCATGCCCCGGATCGAGCGCACCACGTCCCACTGCACGTCGAACGGCAGGGAGGTGGAAATGCCGTTCGGGTAGATCTCGTGGGTCTCGAGCCCCTCGGGCTCCAGGAAGATGTTGTGGCTCGACTTGTCCGCGAAGCGATGGATCTTGTCCTCGATGGACGGGCAGTAACGCGGGCCGACGCCCTCGATGACCCCGGCGTACATGGGAGAGCGATCCAGGTTGCCGCGAATGATCTCGTGGGTCCGTTCATTGGTCTGGGTGATCCAGCAGGGAAGCTGACGCGGATGCTGATCGGCCGATCCCAGAAAGCTGAACACCGGCGCAGGATCGTCGCCGGGCTGGACCGTCATGACCGAGTAGTCCACGGTCCGGCCATCGATCCGGGGCGGCGTGCCGGTCTTCAGGCGACCCTGCGGGAGGCGGAGTTCCTTCAGACGCTGCCCCAGCGTGGTGGAGGGCGGATCGCCCGCGCGCCCACCCACATGGTTGCTCATCCCCACATGGATCAGACCGTTCAGGAACGTGCCCGCCGTCAGCACCACGGCAGGCGCTTCGAAGCGGATGCCCAGCTGGGTCACGACGCCGGTGACCCGGTCCCCGGCCACCGTGATGTCGTCGACCGCCTGCTGGAACAGGGTCAGGTTGGGCTGGTTTTCAAGGCGACGACGGATGGCCGCCTTGTAGAGCACCCGATCAGCCTGGGCCCGCGTCGCCCGGACCGCTGGCCCCTTGGAGCCATTGAGGATGCGGAACTGAATGCCGCCCTCGTCGGTGGCCGCCGCCATCGCGCCGCCGAGCGCGTCCACCTCCTTGACCAGATGCCCCTTGCCGATGCCGCCAATGGACGGGTTGCAGCTCATCTGCCCGAGTGTCTCGATGTTGTGGGAAAGCAGCAGGGTCCGCACACCCATCCGCGCCGCGGCGAGCGCAGCCTCGGTGCCGGCATGGCCGCCACCGACGACAATCACATCGAAACGTTCTGGAAACAACATAGCGCCCCCCGCGTGCGACGCGGAAACCGGAGGCGCGATTCTACGCTGTTGCGCCGCGCAAGCCTAGGCCAAGATGATGGTGACGGACGATTTTCCCATGCGGAAACATCACCTTAGACACCATCTCCGGCGGAGGAGGAGCCGCTCACGGTTGGCTGGTGATGCTTTCCTGGAGCAGCGCCAGTTCCTGCTCGGTCGACACGAAGGTCATCCTGCAGTCGCTCGTGTCGCCACACACCGAGACACGCGCCAGTTGCTCGACCAGCAGCATGTCTTCGGGATCGTTCATCAGCGGGATCTCGACCAGGCTGCTCTGCAGTGCCTCGCTGCCGGCGAGAATCAGGTGGACGTCGCCTGGCAAGGGTCGGCCCCTCGTGGCGGGATCCAGCGTCGGATCCTGGGGCGAGGTGCTGGCCTTGAGGAGCAGGCAGTTGAGCTTTCCGGCCCCCTGGTACCAGCAGGCCCAGTCCCTGTCATAGATCGACTGGGCATGCACGCCCGACGTGAACAGCATCCCGAAGAGGAGGATTGCGAGAGGTCTCATGGCGATCCTTTCGGCATAAAAACGCACGCCGACGAATGGTCTTTGTTGCGTTGCACACTACGTCGCCTCTATGCAGGATGCAATACCGTAATTCCACTCAGATGCACCAGAAGATCCTGACTTTCTTATTGTTATTCAGTGGTCTATCGATCACTCGAGAAGTATTGTCAGGCGACGAATGGTGGACTCATGAGCGGCGCCTGACCAACAAGACTGCCGAAAGGGCGATCAGGATCAATATTGCGGCAGCGTAGTCAGCCGCATAGGGGCGTTCCCCGGTAATCGGCATGGCCGAGCCGAGGCCGATCAGCGGGATCATCATGATCGACAGGGCGCTGGCCGCCGGCGGCAGGCGCCGCGCGATCGAGAACCACAGAATCTGCGCGATGCCGTAGTTGATCAGTGCGCCATAGGCCAGCACCACCCAGCCCGTGGTCGTGGGCCATAGCGCAGGCAGGGGCTCGAAGGCCAGCGCGAGCCCCCAGAATACCGGCACGGCCAAGCCGATCATCCACAGCGTCAGCGCCTCGGTTGACGCGGTCAAGCTGACGCGCTTCAGCAACAGGGTGCCGGTCGCCCAGTTGACGGCAGCCGCCAGCATCCACGCCACACCGACCGGATTGCCGCTGAAGTTCGCAAACTCGTGCCACAGCAGCATCACCACGGCGAGCGCCGTGCATCCCGTCGCAAACCAGATCCGCCGATCCATGCGCTCGCCGAACAGCAGGACGGAGATCAGCACGGTCCAGATCGGCATGGTGAAGCCGACAATGGCGGCACGCCCGGAGGCCAGGGCCGCAACCCCGAAGATCGACAGCGCATGCCAGCCGACGATGTTGGGCGCTGCCAGCGCCGCCACCCGCAGCAGTTCCCCGCGATCCAGGGCCAGACGGGCACCGCGCAGCCGGTACCAGCAGAACAGGACAAGGAAGCCGCCGGTCATGGTCACGGCGCGGAACATCAGGGGCGTCATCTCCCGCAGGCCGAGTTTCATCACCGGCCAATTGACGCCCCACATGACCGTGAGCAGGGCCAGCGCGGCCAGCACCTGGGCAGGAACGACCTCCGCCGCAAGCGCGGGCCGCTCCGCCGCCGACTCGCTCGCCACGCCGGGCAGTGCCTACTTCAGGGCCGCCAGTGCTGCCGCGTAATTCGGTTCCTGCTTGATCTCCGGCACCAGTTCCGCGTGGATCACGCGGTTGGCCTCGTCGAGCACGACCACCGCTCGGGCGGTGAGTCCCGCCAGCGGTCCCGAGGTGATCTCGACCCCGTAGTCGCGCAGGAACCCGTGGCCCCGGAAGGTGGACAGCGCCGCCACGTTGGTGAGGCCTTCGATCTCGCAGAAGCGTTTGGCGGCAAACGGGAGGTCTGCCGAGACCACCAGCACCACCGCATTCTCGAGGCGCGATGCCTCCTCATTGAACTTGCGGGTCGAGGTTGCGCAGGTCGGTGTGTCGAGACTGGGCACGATGTTGAGGACCTTGCGCTTGCCTGCATAGTGCTCGAGGCCCACATCCTCCAGTCCGACCGTGGTCAGGCGGAAATCGGGCGCCGCCTCGCCGACCGCCGGAAAGCGTCCGGCCACACTGATGGGGTTGCCTGCCAATGTCACGCTCGCCATGCTCGTCTCTCCTCTCTCAGGGGGTGGAATCGGCCCGGCTCGAGACGCCGGCGCCGATGGGGTCGGGGGTTGGAGTGCAAATCCTGCAACAAGTGCCAGCCGCTGCGTCCGCCGCTCGCTCCGGGGTCAATCGGGCAGGAAGCGTTGCAGCAGATCATTGAGAAAATGGCGGCCACGCTCCGTCGGTCTCACGCACGCGCCGTCGAAGGCGAGAAAGCCTTCCCGCCGGGCTTCGACGAGAAGCGGCTCGACCCGCGTCCAGGGCAAACCCGTCGTCGCCGCAAACAGCCCAGGCTCAAATCCATCGATCAGTCGAAGCGCGTTCATCATGAACTCGAAGGGTAGATCCGCGGCCGCCACCTGACGAGTGTCCTGAACGAAATCGCGCCTTTGCGCGCCGTCGAGATAGGCGCCTGGATGACGGTGACGCATCTCGCGAACGATGCCGGTGTGACCCGACAGCTTGCCATGGGCACCGGCCCCGATGCCGAGGTAGTCACCGAATCGCCAGTAGTTCAGGTTGTGCTGACACCGCCCGCCCGGGCGCGCGAATGCCGAGGTTTCGTAGTGGCCGTAGCCAGCAGCAGCCAGGCGCTCCTCGACCCGATCCTGCATATCGCTGGCGAGGTCCTCGTCCGGAATCGGCGGCGGGCTGGCGTGGAAGGCCGTGTTGGGTTCGATCGTGAGGTGGTAGCAGGAAAGGTGTTCCACGCCGCTTTCCGTGAGTACGTCGAGGTCCTGGTCCAGCTCCGTCATCGACTGCCCGGGCAGGGCATACATCAGATCGATGTTGACCCGGTCGAAATGGCTGAGCGCGGCATCGACCGCCAGACGTGCGTCGCGGCCACCGTGAATGCGCCCGATCCGCGCCAGCAGCCTGTCGTCGAAGCTCTGGACACCCAGCGACAGCCGCGTAACGCCGGCGGCGCGAAAGTCGCGCATGCGACTCGTATCGACGGTGCCCGGATTCGCCTCGAGCGTGATCTCGGCGCCCGGCACCAGATTGCCCAGGGCCCGCACGCCCTCGAGCAGGCGATCGAGTTGCGGCGGCTCGATCAGGCTCGGGGTGCCGCCACCGATGAAGACGGTCTGCAGGCGCCGGCCCCAGATCTGCGGCAGCGCCGTTTCGAGGTCGGCCAGCAGGGCATCCACATAGGCGGCCTGGGGGATCTCATCCCGAACGGCGTGCGAATTGAAGTCGCAATAGGGGCACTTTCGCACGCACCATGGAAAGTGCACGTAAAGGGCCAGCGGCGGCGGCGCGTCAAGGGCGATTTCCAAGGACCCGCTGGGAGCGGCCTGGACAGGCCGGATCGGAATGGTATGCATCGTCCGCGCAGGCGCCCGGCGACCTCCGCCTCAGAGCGGATTGGCCTGGAGGCGCGTCAGGAGGTGGCGCATGGCCTGGGCGCGATGACTCAGGGTGTTCTTCAGCGCGCCATCGAGCTCGGCCGCCGTCTGGTCCATTTCCGGCAGCAGGAACAGCGGGTCGTAGCCGAACCCGTTGTCGCCGCGGGGAGCGCGCAGGATCTCGCCATTCCACTGGCCATCGGCGATCAGCGGATGAGGATCGGCTTCGTGCCGGAGCAGGACCAGCAGGCAATAGAAGAACGCACGCCGGTCGTCGACGTCTGCGAGCCGCGACAGCAGCTGTTCGTTGTTGCGTGCGTCCGACTTCGGCTCGCCCGCAAAGCGGGCCGACTGGACACCCGGCAAGCCGCCCAGGGCATGCACGCACAGGCCGGAATCATCGGCCAGGGCCGGCAGGCCCGTCTCACGTGCGGCATGGCGCGCCTTGGCGAGCGCGTTCTCGATGAAGGTCGCGTGAGGCTCCTCGGCTTCGCCGACACCCAGCGCGCCCTGGGGGATCACCTCCAGCCCGAGCGGCTCGAGCAGGGCCGACAGCTCGGCGGCCTTCTTGACATTGTTGCTGGCGAGAACCAGGCGACTCATGGTGCCCCCCTTCAGTTCGAGGGCGACGGGCCCGCAAGCGCGCCGCGCTGAATCCGTACCAGCTCGGCGATGCCGCCCGCCGCGAGATCGAGCAGGGCGTCGAGCTCGGCCCGCTGGAAAGGCGCGCCCTCGGCGGTCCCCTGCACTTCGATGAAGCCACCGGTACCGGTCATGACCACGTTCATGTCGGTATCGCAGCCTGAATCCTCGTCATAGTCGAGGTCGAGGACCGCGAGGCCCCGGTAGATGCCGACCGAGACCGCGGCCACCATGTCCCGCATGGGATGCGTCGCCAGGACACCGCTCCGGACGAGCCCCTCGAGCGCATCGTGTACCGCGACGCAGGCTCCGGTAATGGAGGCCGTGCGGGTGCCCCCATCGGCCTGCAGCACGTCGCAATCGACGATCACCTGCCGTTCCCCCAGGCCGGCGAGGTCCACCACGGCGCGCAGGCTGCGACCGATCAGACGCTGAATCTCCTGGGTGCGCCCGGTCTGCTTGCCGCGGGCCGCCTCGCGGGCACTGCGGGTGTGGGTGGACCGCGGGAGCATGCCGTACTCCGCCGTCAGCCAGCCCTGGCCCTTGCCGCGCAGGAACGGCGGCACCCCCTCCTCGACGCTGGCGGTGCACAGGACTCGGGTCCGGCCGAACTCCACCAGGACAGAGCCTTCGGCGTGGCAGGTGAAACTGCGGGTCAGACGGACGGGGCGCAGCTGGTCGGCTGCTCGCTGGCTGGGTCTCATTCCTTGGAGTACTTCTGTATGGCCGAATTGATTTCACGGATGGCGCGTTCGATCTCGTCGTCCGACAGATCCTCGTGCCCGACACCGGCGGCGGGCCGCGTCCGGAGGAAGCCCTCCATCTGCGTCGTGAAGGCGCCCAGCTCCATGGTCTTTGTGGACACGGTGCCCGGTGCGTCCTCGGCGTAGCTCTCCTCCCAGTTGATGGCGATCAGCGAGAGGTTGTCGCAGGTCGGTCCGCCGCGCTCCTCGGCCAGATCCATGAGCCTGGGGACCGACTGCATGACCACGCCCTTCGACATGCCGACGATCATCGTCGGATCGTCCAGGGGGCCCCAGACACCGTCCGAGCAGATCGCGATCACATCCCCCTGGTAGAGCGGTGTCCGCTTGGAGAACTCGATCTGGGGGGAGTGGCTGCCGCCCAGGCAGCTGTAGATCCGGTTGCGACTCGGATGCTTGGCGGCCCCTTCGGCGTCCAGCAGCCCCTGGTCCATCATCAGTTGCACGCGGGAGTGGTCCTTGGTGCGGGCCGCAATTTCCCCGCCCCGCAGAAGGTAGAGCCGGGAATCGCCGGCATGGGCCCAGTAGGCCTGGCTGTCCTGGATGATGCAGGCCACCACGGTGGTCCGCGGCGCGTCTTCAAGGGCCTTGTCGAAGGCATAGTCGAGGATCGCGTGGTGGGCATTGGACAGGGCCCGCGACAGAAACAGCACGGGGTCCGGCAGCGAGGGGCGCGCCTCGCGCTGGAAGGCATGGGCCACGAACTGGACCGCGATCTGCGCGGCCACCTCGCCATGGAGGTGTCCCCCCATGCCGTCGGCGACGATCATCATCAGGGCCTCGCGCGAATAGGAATACGCGACCCGGTCCTGGTTGTTTCGTCGCCGCCCGATGCGGCTTTCCTGAAAGATCGTGAACTTCATTGCCTTCCGATAAACGTGCGCAACCGCGTGCTCCAGTCGGTAAACCAGGTTCCGGCGACCGGCTCCTCGCCCGACGGATTGGCCAAGGCCTTCTGCAAAGCGTACACGCTCTGCGGCCGTTCGAGCGGATCCATGTTGAGGCACCAGTCGATGGTCTGCAGCAACTGGCGGTTGTACTTGCCGGCGAACTGCTTGACCGCCGGCACGAGTTCGTCCTTCTTGGCACGCTCGTCGGCCCGTTGCGGCGGCATGCCGGCGATGCACGAGAAGATGCTCGCGCCCACGCTGTAGATGTCGCTCCAGGGCCCCAGCCCGTCCCGTCCCGCCAGCTGTTCCGGGGACGCAAAGCCCGGGGTGTACATGGGCTTCAGGACCGGCTGGTCATTCAGCAGGGTCTGTCGGGCCGCGCCAAAGTCGAGCAGGACCGGCGTGCCGTCGGCACGCAGGTAGACATTCGACGGCTTGATGTCCAGATGCAGCAGCTTGTGGGCGTGCACCTCGCGCAACCCGTTGAGCATCCGGGTAAACACACCCCGCAGGAAGCGCTCGCTGATCTCCCCCCGCTGCCGATGACGATGCACGTAGTCGTTCAGGGTCCGGCCGCGTTCGAACTGCATGACCATGTAGACCGTGTTGTTGGCGCGGAAGAAATTCAGCACGCGCACCACGTTCGGGTGCATCAGCTTGGCCAGGGACCGCCCTTCCTCGAAGAAACACTTCATGCCATATCGGAAGGCCGACTGGTGCTCCTCGGTGATCTGGGGCGATATCTGCCCCTCCTTGCGCAGGGCCAGCGAGTTGGGGAGGTATTCCTTGATCGCGACCGGCGTGCCGTCCTGGTCGTAGGCCAGATAGACGATCGAAAACCCGCCCAGCGACAGCTGACGCTCAATGCGGTACTGCTCCAGCTGGAAACCGGAGGGAAGCGGGTAATTGGCCTGGGCAGGCATCAGTCGACGGCTACTCAACCTGCGAGTCTGCGTTGATGGGCTCGAGAGGGGCGGCGCCTGCAGACCGGGGCACGGACACGCCGAAGCGGGGCACGCGCACGTGGTCCCTCGCCCGAAATGCCGCCCCCGCTCGCAACCGGACCGTGAAAGTTCGGCTCCGGAACGCTACCATCCAAAGTTCAGCCACGATTGTCCTTGTTTGAAACCAACGCTGTAAAGTTTGCAACGCAGCGTAACCCGGACCCGATCCATGATTCTCAGCATGACCGGCTTTGCCGTGCAGAGCCGCGACCTCGGCCCCGTCACCCTCCACATGGAGTTGCGCAGCGTCAATTCCCGCTACCTCGATCTCGCCTTCCGCGTCGCCGAGGACCTGCGCCAGGCCGAGCCGCAGCTGCGGGAACTGATCGGCGCCCGGCTCAAGCGCGGCAAGGTCGAATGCAGACTCAATCTGCAAAACAACGACAGCGCCCCCCGCGACTTGAATCTCAATCGCCGGCTGCTCGGACAACTCGAGCAGGCCCAGGCGAACATACGCGAGAGCATGCCACAGGCATCGCCCCTGTCGGTTAACGAGATCTTGCGGTGGCCCGGCATGCTGGCCGACGACGGGCTCGGCTTCGACGACCTGCAGCCCGCCCTCCAGAGCCTGGCGGCCGGGGTCATTTCCGAACTCGTGGACACCCGCCGGCGCGAGGGCGCCAAGCTGGCCGACATCATCCGCGACCGCCTGGGGCTGATGCGGGGCCTGGTCGAGCGCGCGGCGCCACTGGTCCCGGTTCAGGTAGCGGACTACCAGGAGCGTCTCGCCACCCGGCTGAGGGAGGCGGCAGCCAGCCTGGACGAGGAGCGGATCCGCCAGGAAGTGGCGGTGTTCGCGCAGCGGGTGGACGTGGCCGAGGAGCTCGCACGCCTGTCCACCCACCTCGACGAAGTCGAACGCATCCTGAAGGCCGGCGGCGCCGCCGGCAAGCGGCTCGACTTCCTGATGCAGGAACTCAACCGGGAAGCGAATACCCTCGGCTCCAAGTCGTTCTCCTCGGACCTGACCTCGATCGCGGTCGAGATGAAGCTCTACATCGAACAGATGCGCGAGCAGGTCCAGAACATCGAATAGCGCGGAGGACAGCCGCCCATGCCGGGTACCCTGATGATCGTGACCGCCCCCTCCGGCGCAGGCAAGACCACGCTGGTGCGCGGCCTGCTCGAACGCGACGCGGGTGTCCGCCTGTCGGTCTCGTACACCACCCGCGCGCCGCGGGTCGGCGAACGGGATGGTATCGACTACCACTTCATCCCGGTGCCCGAATTCCTCAAGTTGCGCGACCGGGCCGAGTTCGTGGAATGGGCCGAGGTCCACGGCAACTACTACGCCACCTCGAAATCCTGGCTCCGCGACCAGATCGCCTCCGGTGCCGACCTGGTGCTGGAAATCGACTGGCAGGGGGCCCAGCAGGTGCGCCGCGCGTTCCCTGCGGCGGTGGGCGTGTTCATCCTTCCGCCCTCGATCGAGGAGCTCGAGCGGCGCCTCCGCGGTCGCGGGACGGACAGCGACGAGGTGATCGGACGCCGGCTGCTGGCAGCCCAGGCCGAGATGCGTCACGTAGGGGAATTCGACTACGTTATAATCAACAATGAGTTATCGGTGGCACTGGACGACCTGAGCGCGGTACTCCGCTGCGCCCGGCTGCGCTACCCGAACCAGAAGACCCGCCATTCCGGCTACTTTGAATTTCTCGAACAGGACTAAAGCATGGCCCGCATCACTGTCGAAGATTGCCTCGCACGGATTCCCAATCGCTTCCAGCTGACCCTGGCGGCGAC
>JAGRFX010000094.1 GCA_020445805.1 Rhodocyclaceae bacterium | reverse complement strand
ACGCGTTCGGTCCTATTTCACTCATGAAGCGGTCCGCTATGCCCTGTAAAGCACGTATTTGATTGCCGGGTTAATAGAAGTAGACGACATCAGGCGTCCGATAAGCTGGATCGTGTCCCCTAAGCTGGAGCAGAGGACACCACCAAACCATTGATCAATTTCTTCATTTTCCTCACAACACAGCGCCTCCGCTTGTACAGCGGCCATAAAACCGGACATCCCGCCATACGTCGCACCGTGTGGTCGTCAATCAATCTGCATTCTATCGTCGCCGGACAAATGCATGCGGCATCAGAAACACCTCCGGTCTGGACCGCCAGGTCCCTCGCGGGCGAACGGGTGCGTGCGCAGGTCAGGCGCCATCGCGAGTGCGAACAGCAGGACCGATTCTTCTCGCCGCTGGTCGGCGGCTCTTCGCGCGGTTCGGTCCCCTCGTGCGGCAAGGAGGGATTTTTGCGGCGGCCGCGGGAACGGCTGACCTACCCCTCGTCGTCCTCCGCGCCACCCGCCAGCGCAATCCCGATCCCCGCCAGTTGCGGCTGCAACTCCGGCGGATCAAAAGCCGTATCCCCTTCCGCCACCCGCGTGCCGGCCGTCAGCGATTCGAAGTCGAACAGGCTGCGGTCGCCCAGGTGCGAGGGCACCACGTTCTTCAGCGCGGTGGTCAGCGATTCGATGCGGCCGGGGAAATCCCGCGCCCAGCCCTGCAGCATGGCCTTGATCTGCTGGCGCTGGGCGTTCTCCTGGCTGCCGCAGAGGTTGCAGGGAATGATGGGGTAGTCCATGGCCCGGGCGTAGCGGGCGATGCTCTTTTCGTCGCAGTAGGCGAGCGGGCGGATGACCACATGCTGGCCGTCGTCGCTGACCAGCTTGGGGGGCATGGCCTTGATCTTGCCGCCGAAGAACATGTTCAGGAACAGGGTCTCGAGCATGTCGTCGCGGTGGTGGCCGAGGGCGATGCGGGTGGCACCCAGCTCGGTGGCGGTGCGGTAGATGATGCCGCGGCGCAGCCGCGAGCACAGGGAGCAGGTGGTCTTGCCCTCGGGGATCTTGTCCTTGACGATCGAGTAGGTGTCTTCGGTGACGATGCGGTACTCGACGCCGATGGATTCGAAGTAGGCGGGCAGCACGTCGGCCGGGAAGCCGGGCTGGCGCTGGTCGAGGTTCATGACGATGACGCGGAAATCGACGGGCGCCCGCTCGCGCAGGGCCAGCAGGGTCGACAGCAGCGTAAAGGAGTCCTTGCCCCCGGAGAGGCAGACCATGACCACGTCGCCGTCGCCGATCATCTGGTAGTCGGCGATGGCCTCCCCGGCGGCCCGCTCGATCTTCTTCTTGAGGCGCAGGAAGGTGTTGGAATGGACGCTCGGGATCGGGGCGTCCGCGACGGCGTGCGGGCTGGCGAGACTCACGGCAAGGCTCTGAGAAAAAAGGGGAATTATAGCCGCGCGGGGCGGGCGCGTCAGAGGTGGACCGAGCGGCCCCCGTCCACCGCCAGCACCTGGCCTGTCACGTAGGGGGCGTCGAACAGCAGGAAGCGCACCGCGCCGGCGATGTCCTCGGGCGAGCCGATGCGCTTCATCAGGCTCTGCTCGACGATGCGCTCGCGCTCGGCGGGCGGGAACTGGTCGTCCTCGGGCCACACGATGGCGCCGGGCGAGACCCCATTGACGCGGATCCCGGGGGCCAGCTCGATGGCCAGCGAGCGGGTCAGGCCGTAGAGCCCGGCCTTGGCGATGGAATACACCGGGTAGCCGCGCAGGGGGCGCTCGGCGTGGATATCGACGATGTTCACGATCGCGCCGCCGCTGGCGCGCAGGGCCGGGGCCGCGGCCTGGGCCAGGAACAGGGGCGCCTTGAGGTTGGAGCCGATCAGGTCGTCCCAGGCCGAGGCGGTGATGTCGCCAACCGGGGTGGGGAAGAAACTGGAGGCGTTGTTGACCAGGCCGTCGAGGCGGCCGAAGTGGCCCACGCAGGCAGCGACCATGGCCGGCAGGCTGTCGATGTCGAGCAGGTCGGCCTGGAAGGGCGCCGCCGAGCCGGGCCGGTGGGCGTTCAGCTCGGCGCACAGGGCCTCGGCCTCGTCGGCCGAGTGGCGGTAATGCACGGCGATGCGCGCGCCGGCCCCGTGCAGCTCGCGCGCAATGCGCGCCCCGACCCGCCGGGCCGCCCCGGTGATCAACACCACCGCTTCACCACGATCCAGACTGCCTGCCACCGTACTCTCCATGTATCGCCGGGGCGAGGCGTCTACAATCGGGGCCCGAGCCACCCGGACCCGCCCCATGGACCTGCCCACGCCCGACGAAGTCGCATTGAACCACAGCAACCGGCTGTTGCAATTGATCCTCGGGCGGCTGGCCACAGAGGACTGGCTGTCGTTTGCAGACTACATGTCGATGGCGCTCTACGAGCCCGGGCTGGGCTACTACAGCGGCGGCAGCCGCAAGTTCGGACCCGGCGGCGACTTCATCACGGCGCCCGAGCTGACCCCGCTGTTCGGCCAGGCCCTGGCCACCCAGCTGGCCCAGGTGCTGCCGGCGGTCGGTCCCACCATCATCGAGGCCGGCGCGGGCACCGGGCTGCTGGCCACGGACCTGCTGAAGGAGATGGCGCAGCGGGGCTGCCTGCCCGAGCACTACGACATCCTCGAGGTCTCGGGCGAGCTGCGGGAACGTCAGTTCGACACCCTGGCCAAGGCGGTGCCGGAGCTGATCTCGCGGGTGCGCTGGCTGGAGCGCCTGCCGGAGCGTTTCGACGGCGTGCTGATTGCCAACGAGGTGCTGGACGTGATGCCGGTGCATATCCTGGCGTCGCGGCCCGACGGGCTGTTCGAGCGTGGTGTCGCCGCGCGGGACGGGGCCCTGTGCTGGGCCGACCGGCCTGCCCGGGGCCGGGTGCTCGAGGCCGCACAGGCCCTCGACCTGCCCGTGCCGGAGGACGGCGAGTATGTGACGGAGCTGAACCTGGCAGGGGGCGCGTGGATCCGCGAATGGGCGGCCCGCATGGAGCGGGGCCTGATGCTGCTGGTGGATTACGGCTATCCGCGGGCCGAGTACTACCTGCCCAGCCGCAGCAACGGCACGCTGCTGTGCTACTACCGCCACCGGGCCCACGGCGAGGCCCTGCGCTGGCCCGGGCTCAATGACATTACGGCTTTCGTGGATTTCACGGCGGTGGCGGAAGCGGGCTTCGAGGCCGGACTGGACGTGCTGGGCTACACCAACCAGGCCCACTTCCTGTTCAACTGCGGGATTCTTGAGGCGCTCGAGCGGCGCGGCCCGCAGGAAAGCGCCGACTACATCCGTGCGGCGCGCGCGGTCCAGCGCCTGACGGCCCCCCACGAGATGGGCGAACTCTTCAAGGTGCTGGCGCTGGGACGCAGGCTGCCCGTGCCGCTGCAGGGCTTCGCCCGCGGCGACCGGCTGCACGCCCTGTAGGCATACGCCAGCCGACCTGCCGCCGGCTATTCCTGGTTGCGGTAGATCGCTTTCAGGAAGGCGTCGGCTTCTTCGTCCGGGACCGGCGCGTGGCCGTCGTCACGGGCGGCCGAGCGGATGGCCCGGAGCGGGGCATCCGGCCGCGGCAGCCAGCTAGCATCGAGCACTTCGTCGCCGTACTCCGGCGGATCGTCGGTGTCTGCGGTGGAGGAATCCATGATTGCGTGTCTCCTGTTGGCCCTTCTGTGTGCAGCTCATTGAATCATAAGCGCTAATTTCACAGTGGGGCGCGAGCACGCAGTTTGCAAGCAAATTTCTCACAAATTGTGGGTCTCAAGCCACGTTCGGATCATCTCGGCGACCCGCTGCCAGCCCCGCTCGAGCATCAGGCCGTGGCCCAGGTCGGGCAGGATGTGGGCATCGACCCCGTAGGTCTGGGCGGTCATCTCCACCTGGCCGGGCGGGATGATCTCGTCATGGCGGGCGCCCATCACCAGCATCGGCACATCGGCCACCTGGGCCACCCGCGGCAGGTTGAAGAAGCTCATGTCCCAGATGGCCCGGTTCGACTCCGACTGGGAGGCCCGCAGGTAGCGCCGCAGGTCCGCGTCGTCCACCGGCTGGTGGAAGAGGGCCAGGCGCAGGGCCTCGCCATCCACGCGTCCACCGCCCAGCAGCTTGTTGAACTCCGACATCAGGCCCGGCCGGCGCATGGCCAGGCCCAGGGCCGAGGACATCAGCCCCTGGGGCGGCACCGAGCACACCAGCACGGCTGCGGCGGCCTCGCCCTCCTCGAGGAACTTCTGCACCACGAAGCCGCCCATCGAGTGCCCGATGAGCACCGGCGGCACGTCCAGCGAATCGACCACCCGGGCGACGTCCGCCACGTAGTCGTCGATGCGGTAGGTGTCGAGCACGCGCCGGTCGGGGCTGCCGCCGTGGCCCCGCAGCGACAGGGCGTGGGCTTCGAAGCCATGGTTGGCGAAGTAGGCGAGGAAATGCTCGTCCCAGCACCAGGCGCCCGTGTAGGCGCCATGGACGAAGAGCAGGGGGCGGCGGGTGGAGCCGCCCTCGGGCCGGCGGCTGATGACTTCGAGCTGGGGCAGGTTGTCGCGCTTCATGCCGGCACCCCCATGCCCCGCTGGACCGCTGGCCGCGCGCCGACCCGCTCGAACCAGGCGCGGACCACGGGAAAGTCGGCGAGATCGATCTGCTGCCATTCGTGCCGGGCGATCCAGGGATAGATCGCGATGTCGGCGATCGAGTAGTCGTCGCCAGCCACCCAGTCGCGGCTGTCCAGATGCCGTTCCAGCACACCGTAGAGGCGCCGGGCCTCGTTGCGGTAGCGCTCCGCCGCGTAGGGCACCGGTTCCGGAGCGAACTTCAGGAAATGGTGGGCCTGGCCGAGCATCGGGCCGATGCCGCCCATCTGGAACATCAGCCACTGCATGACCTCGGTGCGGCTGCGCACGTCACGGGGCAGCAGCCGGCCGGCCTTCTCGGCCAGGTAGATCAGGATCGCACCGGACTCGAAAACCACGATGGGCCGACCGTCGGGCCCCTCGGGATCGACGATCACGGGAATCTTGGCGTTCGGATTCAGGGCCAGGAACTCCGGCGCAAACTGCGCCCGCTGCGTGATGTCGATGGGCCGCACCTCATAGGGCAGGCCCAGTTCCTCGAGCAGGATGGAGACCTTGCGGCCATTCGGGGTACGCCAGGTGTAGAGAACGATCATGCCGTCGCGCGCTGCGGGTTGGGGTCGAAGCCAGCAATATAGCAAGCCGCGGCCCAGGCACCGTCCGGGTTGTGCACTTGCACCCGTGCATGCGGGCGCGGCGGGTGGGACAATCGGGGCTCAAGAACGGCTTCCACCACCCATGCTCAAGTGGCTCCTCGTCATCGTCGTGATCGTCGTCGTCAGCACGCTGGCGCAATCGGCAGCGAGCCGGTGGCCGCGACTGGGCGAGCTGCCCGGCGATGTCCGCCTGCGCGTGGGCGGCCGCGTCCTGCGCTTCCCCTTCATGTCGACGATCCTGCTGAGCCTCCTGGCCTGGGCCCTGCTGCGGCTGCTATAGCGGCCCGCGGGCGGCGAATTCGATCGAATCCAGCACGCGGCCGTCCGGCGTCCTGAGTTCCAGGGCGTACAGTCCGGCCCGCGGTCGCCAGCCGACGCGGGGGCCGCTGCCCACACGCTGTCCGTTCAGGTACCAGACCCCATGCGGGGGCGCCGGGGCGGCGACGAACTCGACCTGAAAGGCGGCGTCGCTGAGCGCGGCCCGGCCATCGACGATGGAACGCCGGGCCGGCCAGGCAATCCGCGCGTCCACCTCCCCGGCCCGCGACACCCGGGTCGGATTGGACGCCAGCAGCCACTCGGCGCGGGGCCGCTCGACCGGCGGGTCGAATTCCACGCGACGCCATTCCACACCCTCCGGCGCCGGCGGTGCGCGATCGCAGGCCGCACGCACCGCCGGCCAGTCGGCCAGGCGCTCGGCCAGCGCGGCGGTGGTCGCCCGTGCCTCGGGCCCCTCGGCCCGCAGCAGCAGTAGCCCGTCGCCGAAGACCATCCCGGTGAGGCTCCACTCGGCCGACTCGTCGAGCACGATGAGGCGGGCACAGCCCTCCGCGGCCCCGACGCGTGTCCAGCTGCGCGCGAAGACGAAGGCCGCGGCCGGCGCGACCAGGCGGACCGGCGCAGCCTCGGCCTCACCGGCCAGGCCCAGGCGCGCCGGCTGCCATGCGCCGTCCGAGGCCAGCGCATGCAGCAGCGTGGCCAGCGACAGCCCGTCAGGTGCGGGGCCGGCCGGGGCGGACCCGGCCGCATCGGCCTCGCGCTCCGGCAGATCGAGCGAGGCCATGGTGTCGGCCAGGGACCGGCGCGCCAGCGCGCTGCGGAAGCTGGTCCAGGATGCGTCGCCCGCGCCGGGCGCATTCAGGAGGGACTCCGGGCCGAGGCGGCCGCCATCGACCAGGCGCGCTGCCGTTCGCAGCGCGACAATGGCGCGCTCCGGGGGCACCTCGCGCCAGGGATCGGGCCGCGCGACGCGACTTGCATAGGCCAGGACCCGCCCGCCCGGCCCGACGAGCAGCGCCGCCGGCCGGGTCGCTTCGGGCAGGCGGCCCAGCTCGGCCGCCAGGGGCACCTGCCAGGCCGCGTCGAGGCTCGTCTGCAGCCGCTGCCCGCCGCCCCCCGGGATGCGTCCGAGCAGCACGGCTGCCGCGTCCCAGCGGGGCGCCAGGTCGGCATGGTCGAGACCGGGCGCCAGTCGCGCGAGGCCCTCGCATTCCGACTCGGCGCCGATCCGCGTCAGCAGTCGGCAGGCCCGCTGGCGGACCCGGCGGGCCGGGGCGTCCGGTGCCCGCAGCAGGACCGCCAGGATGGCCGCCTCCGGACGCGCGAGGTCGGACGGATCGCGGCCGAACAGCCCGTGGCTGGCGGCCGCAACCCCCTGCCAGTTGCCGCGGAAGGTGGCCAGGTTCAGGTAGGCCTCGAGGATCTGCTCCTTGCTCCAGTGGGCTTCGATCTCGGCCGCGGCCTGGGTCTGGTCCCACTTCTGCCCCAGGGTGCGGCGCCCCCCGTGGGACTGGCGGGGCCGCAGCGTCGGGTCCAGCAGGCCCGCCAGCTGCATGGTCAGCGTGGAGGCCCCCCGCAGGTGCTCGGCCCACAGGTTCTGCCACAGGGCGGAAACGAAGGCACGCCAGTCCACGCCCGAGTGCTCGAAGAAACGCCTGTCTTCGGCGGCGAGCAGGGTCTGGAGGGTCTCGGGCGACAGGCTGCGCAGGGGCGTCCATTCCAGGCGGAGCCGCTGGTAGGGGCGAAAGTCCTCGGCCAGGGGGGTGCCCGCCTGATCGGTGAGGACCACATTCGAGGGCTGGAGGCCGTCGCGGATCAGTTCGAAGGGCGGCACCATCGCCGCCGCGCTCCCCACCCAGGCGCACAGCCCCAGGCCCAGCAGCCCCGCCCGCAGACGCATCAGGAGAGGGCCTGCGTGATCGCCGCGAGCCGGGCCGCACGAACCGCCACGGGGATGCGCGCGCGATCGGTTTCGCGGCGGGCGATCGCGCCGGCATCCACCTGCGCGGCCTCCGCGAGGGCGAGACGACAGCGGGTCACCGCCTGCGGGTTGCCGTGCGCCAGCGCCGCCAGCCTCAGCAGGCGCTCGAAGCGCGCCGGGCGCCGCAGGGCGTCGCAACGCTCGAGCAGGGCCAGGAGTGCGTCGGGTCCCATTGTGCCGGCTTCGGCCAGCGCCGCGGATTCGCGCAGTGCGGTCGCGGCCAGCTCGCGGCAGTCGTTGGGCACCTTGAGCCGCTCGGCGGCCGCAGCCGCGCCCTCGCCCCGGTCCCGGGCCGGCAGCCAGAGGCTCGCCCAGCGTACCGCCAGGTCATCCGCCGGCCCGGTCGAACGGAGCACGCCCAAGGGGTCGGGCAGGGCCATGGCCGGCACCAGCTCGGGCATCAGGCGGGCCAGCGCCCCGCAGTCCAGCAGGACCTCGAACATCCGCCACGGCGCCGGCGCCAGCAGGCCCTTGGCGATCTCCTGCCAGACCCGCTCGGCCACCAGGGCATCGACCTCGCCCTCGGCCACCATCCGCCGGCACAGGGCCAGGGTCTCGCCGGCGATGCGGAAGTCGGCGAAGCGGGCGGCGAAACGGGCCAGGCGCAGGATCCGCACCGGGTCCTCGGCGAAAGCGTCGCTCACATGGCGCAACACGCGCGCTTCGATGTCCCGCTGTCCCCCGTGGGGGTCGATCAGTCGGCCATCCTCGGCGCAGGCGATGGCGTTGATCGTGAGGTCGCGCCGGATCAGGTCGTCTTCCAGGGTCACCGAGGGGTCGGTGTGAAAGACGAAGCCCCGGTAGCCCGGGGCGGTCTTGCGCTCGGTCCGGGCGAGCGCGTATTCCTCGTGGGTGACGGGGTGCAGGAAGACCGGGAAGTCCTTGCCGACCGGCCTGAACCCCCGGGCCAGCATGTCGTCGGGGGTGGCCCCGACGACGACGAAGTCCCGGTCCTTGACCGGCAGGCCCAGCAGGCGATCGCGGACCGCGCCGCCGACGATGTAGGTCTGCACGGCCGCCCTCAGCCCGCGATCAGACCTCGCGCTTGCGCGCGGCCAGGCCGAAGAACTCGGCCTTGCGGCGGGTGGGCGAGAGGTAGAGCGGCGCCACGGTCTCGAGCGGCGTCGGTGCGGCGCCGAAGGGCAGCGGCGGCCCGTCGGTCACGTTGTCCACCTGCAGCGAGCGCAGGTTGTCCCGCGACAGGGGCGGGCTGGGCAGGCGCTCCATCACGGCGGCCTGAATCATCGCCACCGGCATCGGCAGCGGCACCACCAGGCCCCGGTGGTCGCTGACTTCGCCCACGTACTCGATCAGCTGCTCGAGGGTGTAGACCTTCGGTCCGGCGGCGTCCCAGGTCTGGCCCACGGCCTCGGGCCACTCGAGGGCGGTCGCCAGCAGCTCGGTCAGGTCTTCCACGAAGACCGGCTGGAGGCGGGCGCTGGCGCCCCCCATCGGCAGCACCGGCACGTATTTCAGCAGGCCGGCGAAGAGGTTCAGGAAGCGGTCGCCCGGCCCGAACACCACCGAGGGCCGCACGATGGTCCAGCCGATGTCCGGCGCGCCGGCGCGGATCGCCTCCTCGCCCGCAGCCTTCGAGCGCAGGTAGCCCGAGGGGGCGTCCGCCCTTGCGCCCAGGGCGCTGACATGGACGATGCGGCTGACGCCATTGTGGCGGCAGGCGGCAACCAGGCGCTGCGGCAGGCGCACGTGGGCCTGCTCGAAGTCCGCGCCATAGGGCTTGCCCTCGCGGGAATGGAGGATGCCCACCAGGTTCACGACCGCATCCACGCCGGAGACCAGCCGGTCGAGCGCCGCGTCGTCATGGACATCGGCCTCGACCACGTTGGCGTTGGGCAGCAGCAGCAGATGGCCGGCGCGGCTGCGGCGGCGCGTCGGAATGCGGACGCGAATGCCGCGCTCGGCCAGCTTGTTGGCCAGCGACGTGCCGATGAATCCACTGCCACCGACGATCAGGACTTCCTCGAGTTTCATCTGTTCCTCTCCCTTTTAGGACCCTATTGCGCGGGCTGTATGGTGCCGAGCCGCTGCTTGAGCGACTGAGCCTTTCCCTCGAACATCGCACCATATACCACTGCGTTGGCCATGACCTTCTTGACATAGCCCCGGGTCTCGTCGAACGGGATGGTCTCGGCGTAGATGGCGCCCTCGATGGGGCGGTCGTCACGCCAGCGGCGGGCGCGGCCCGGTCCGGCGTTATACCCCGCCGAGGCCAGCACCGGGTGGCCGTCGAGGCCGTCCATGATGAGCCGCATGTAGCTGGTGCCGATCCGCACGTTGTTCTCGGGCTCCTGCAACCAGCTGACGCTGAATCGGGGCTCGCCCAGCTTGCGCGCCACCCAGCGGCCGGTGGCCGGCATGACCTGCATCAGGCCCTGGGCCCCGGCGCTCGAGCGTGCGGCCGGCACGAAGCGGCTCTCCTGGCGCATCAGGCCATAGACCCAGGACAGGTCGAGGCCCTGGGCCCGGGCCTGGGGCTCGATGAGCTCCCGGTAGGGCGTCAGGTAGCGCAATTCCATGTCGACCGTGGTGCGAGCCAGCTCGGCGGAGTTGATGGCGCGGTCGAAGATGCCGGCCTCGGCCGCGCTGGCGGCGGCCGCCACCAGGAAATCGTCGTCCCGGCCGTGGAGCGCCCAGTTCCACTCGCGCAGGCCCTCGGTCCGCATGTCGAGCCGGTAGAGGGCCAGGGCCCGCTGCAGGCCGGCATCGGCGGCCACCAGCTGGCGCGCCCGCTGGCGCACGTCCAGGTCCGGCTTCGGCAGGGCAAAGCTGCGGCCCAGCTCCTCGGCCGCCAGCAAGCCGTAGAAGTCGATGCCATCGGCGATGCGGGCGTACTGATAGACCGCCCCGGCCTCGTCGCCGCCCGCCCGCAGCGCCCGGCCCAGCCAGTAGATCCAGGTGGGGTCCGACTGCAATGGCGCGGGGAAACTCTCGACGACCTTGCGCACGGTCTTCCAGTCGGCACGGCGCAGGGCGGCCCGGGCGTGCCACCCGAGTTGCTCCTCGCTCATCGCCACGCTGCCGGCGGCGCGATACCAGGCCAGCGCCTCGGGCAGGTGCTGCTCTGCGGCCCGCCAGCCCAGGATCGAATAGGCATAGGCCCGCTCATCGGCCTGGAAGCGGTCGAAGAGCCGCTCGAAGCGACGGTGGGCATCGGCGGCATCCTGACGGGCGACGCCGGCCAGGGCCGCCAGCGCCAGTTCGCGTCCGGCCCGGGTGATCGAGAAGTTGACCGGCAGCCGGTCGAGATAGCGCTGGGGCTTGTCGCTGGCCTGGCGGATCGCGGCCTCGGTCGGAGCCCCCGTCCGCAGCCAGGCCGCCATGCGCCGGGCGTCCGTGTCACGGCCGGCCTCCAGGGCACGCCGCATCCGCCACCACACGTCGTCCGCGCTGACCTTGCCCGCAGCCACCAGCATCGTGAGCACCGGCTGACAGGCATCGGTGACGCGGGCGTCGCGCCGCCACAGGTCCATGGCCTCGACGAGCGCGGCCTGATCGCCCAGCAGCAGCCGGCCGTTGAGGTAATGACAGGTCAGGTCCCGATCCGGCCAGCGCAGTTCCCCGTAGCGGCCGACCACGTCGGTCCATTGGCCGTCGCGGGCCAGGCGGCGGATCCAGCCTTCGCGCAGCTGCTCGGCCAGCACGGTGCCGGACTGGGCCTTGAGAAAGCGCTCGATGCGCGCCTGGTCCGGGGCTTCGTCGCGGCGCGCCAGCAGGTTGGTCAGCATCCAGTACTCGACGTAGGCGTCGAGCGGATGCGCCTCGTGCCGACGGGCCAGCGCCTCGAGTCGATCACGCTTGCCGGTGCGCAGGGCCTCTCGTGCTTCGATGATCCGCTGGTCCCCCGACTGGGCCACGGCCGGGGCGGGAACCACTGCCAGCAGGCCCGACAGGACCACCAGCAGCCTTGCGTATTTCATGCCTTAAAATTCCCCTCTGCTTGCGCCCGAGACATGCTACCCGAGGCCTCGACCGTGCCCCCGCCTCTGAACATTGCGATGCAAAAAAAAATCCTCCGCGAGCGCGCCATCGCCCTGCGGACAGGCCTCTCGGCCCACCAGCGCGCAGAGGCGGAAAACCGCATCGCGTCGGCGCTGGATCGCCTGCTGGAAATGCATTCCGTCCATTGCATCGGTTTCTGCTGGCCGCACCGGGGCGAACCCGACCTGCGGGGCTGGATCCGGCGCTGGGTCGACGGGGACCCCTTGCGCACCGCAGCACTTCCGGTCGTGGTGGCGCCCCGGCGCGCCATGGTCTTTCGGCGGTGGACAGCTGAGACCGAGATGGTTCCCGACCGCTACGGCATTCCGCATCCGGCCCACGGCGAGGTGCTTCACCCGGACCTGGTGCTGGTCCCGGTCAATGCCTTCGACGGGCGGGGCTACCGGATCGGCTACGGCGGCGGCTATTTCGACCGCACCCTGGCCGCACTGGATCCGCGCCCGATCTCGGTGGGCGTGGGTTTCGAGAGTGCCCGCGTCGATGACGCCCTGGCCGAGGCCCACGACCTGCCCATGCAGTGGGCGGTGACCGAGACCGGCCTCGAGCGTTTTGCCGCGGTGCCGTCAGCGCGGGGGGATCACGACCGCTAGCTGCCGCTCTAGCACGATGCCAACGGGCGTCAGGGCCGCGCCCAGGGCAAAGACCTCCACGCCGGCAGACACGGCCTCGCGCAGGGCCACCCCGTAGGCCGCATCGATGTGGTCGGCGGGTCGGACTTCGGCCACGTCGTCCCGCTGGACGCAGAAGACCAGCGCCGCCCGGTGCCCGGCCGCCACTTCGGCCTGAAGCGCGTGGAGGTGCTTGCGGCCGCGCTCGGTGACCGCATCGGGAAAGTAGCCGATACCGCCCTCGACGGCGGCCGTCACATTCTTGACCTCGACGAAGCAGGGGGCCCGCTCGTCCGCCTCCAGCAGCCAGTCGATGCGGCTGCCCTCGCCATAGCGGACCTCCGGGCGGAACCGCCCGTAGCCCGCCAGGGCAGGCAACAGGCCGGCCTCGACGGCTTCGCGGACCAGGCCATTGGCGCGACCGGTGTGAATGCCCGCCAGCGCACCGCCCTGCGTCTCGACCATTTCCCAGGTCCAGGCCAGTTTTCGGGCCGGATTGCGGGACGGCGACAGCCATACGCGCAGGCCGGGGTCCGCACAGCCCGCCATCGAGCCGGTGTTCGGGCAATGGGCCGTCACGACACCGCTACCGGTGTCGACGTCGGCCAGGAATCGTTGGTAGCGCCGGATCAGGCGCCCTTCCAGCAGCGGGTCTTCGAATCGCATGGGGCGATTGTGGCGGACCCGCGCTGCAATGGCGATGGACGCCGGCCCTTCAGGCCGGGTGGCTCTCGACGAAGTGCTTCAGCACCAGCTTCAGCGAGGCGACGCGCGACAGGTTGCCGCAGTCGCGGGCGCAGTCGATGTCGTCGCAGATCATGCGTTTGATGCGACGCTCTCCGCCAGCGCTATGGGTGAGGTAGTTGCCGAGTTCCAGGGCGACCATCTCGGGGATGTGCTCGTGCTCCGCGATGGCGAGGATTTCGTCCTCGGTCAGTTCGGACAGCTCGATGCAGTCTTCGATCGTCAACATGGCAGCCTCCGTTTGGTGCGGTTTGCTCTCGCCTGGCCCGCCGGGGCGGGCCGGATGTTCGATCTGCGACGGTTACGTGAACTACATCACGAAAATGACATACAGCAGTTGATCAAGGGCAAAGGAGCGAACTGTCGATCCGGGCCGACAGGCGGCAGGCGACGAACGGCCCCCTCGTCGCCTCGGACCGTGCAGGTGCGCAAGAACGATCAAGCGGTCTTGCGTAGGGTCTGTGGGCATTTGTATGGCGAAGCCAGACAAATGCCCACAGACCCTAAGATGCCCTCAAGCCCGACGAGACCGCGCCCATGACCGACCGCCCCCGCTTCGCATCGCCCCGCTACGCCGCCTGCGCTTCCAGCGGGCGAGCCGCGAACTGCTCGAGACCGACTGGCCGCTGGAGCGCATCGCGATCCGCAGCGGCTATGGCTCGGAGGCGGCCTTCAACCGGGCCTTCAAGCGCACCGTTGGGCTGACCCCGGGCGCCTATCGGCAGCGTCGCGAACGCCTCGCGACCGCCCCCCTGATGACTTCGATGGAGCTGGCCGACATGCCCGACGTGACCCTCATGGATGTCCCCGAAATGACCCTGCTGGCCCTCCGCCACCACGGTGACTATCTGGAGATCGGGCGCAGCTTCGAGCGCCTCTGCGCCTGGGCGGGCAGCCGCGGGCTGCTGGGACCCGGCGTTCGCTGCCTGGGGCTCTACTGGGACGACCCGGACGCGACACCGGTGGCCGAACTGCGCTCGGCCGCCTGCATCGACGGGCCTGCCGCGGCCGCCGCCGACGGCATCGAGGTCATCCGCCTGCCGGCCCGCCGCTACGCCTGCCTCGAGCACGTGGGTCCCTACAGCGAGCTGGTCTCGAGCTACCGCCTGCTCTATTCGGGCTGGCTGGCACGCAGCGAGGAAACCCCGGCGGACGCGCCCTGCGTGGAGGACTACCTGAACGATCCGCGCCAGGTGGCCGCCATGGACCTGCGGACGCGGATCATGGT
>JAGRFX010000093.1 GCA_020445805.1 Rhodocyclaceae bacterium | reverse complement strand
TCCGGATGGGCGCATTGTCAGGTGGGACCGTCAAGGGTGATCCGGGAATAAGCGGCATTTTTTGCCGGCTTATTGCCGCTCGGTGCCGGGGTGGTCGCCGATACAGTGGCGGCACCGAACTGGAAAAGTCCGTCGATGTCGCCCGAAACCCAGCCGATCGCCGCCGAGTCCGTCCTGCCGCGCATGAGTGCGGCGGAGCTGGCCGAGGCCTTTGCCGCCTTCAGCCGGGCCTCGGAGGAACTCTCGTCGGCCTATGGCGCGCTGCAGGGGCAGGTCAGCCAGCTGACCGAGCGTCTTTCCGTGTTGATGGAGGCCCTGCCCGCCGGGGTGCTGGTGCTGGATCGCGAAGAGCAGATTGTCCAGGCCAACCGGGCTGCGGAACGGTTGCTCGGCAAGGGCCTGAGCGGCCACGGATGGCAGGTGCTCGAAGCCGCCCTGTCGCCGACCGAGACGCCGGGGGAATGGCGCCACGAATCGGGCGCCCATACCATGCGGCTGGCGGTGGCGCGAACGCCACTCGAATCCGGGGAGGGGTCGATCGTCCTTCTCCACGACATCAGCGAAACGCACCGGATGCGCCTTCAGGTCGAGCGCAACGAGCGCCTGGCGGCCATGGGTGAGATGGTGGCCGGCCTCGCCCACCAGCTGCGCACGCCGCTGGCGGCGGCGCTGCTTTATGTGGGGAACCTCGCCCAGCCGGAACTGGGCGCGCCCGAGCGGGCCATGGTCGTCGATCGCGCGCTCGAGCGCCTCCGGCTCCTGGAGCGCCTGATTCGCGACATGCTGCTCTTTGCACGAGGCGATACCCAGGAGCGCCAGCGCTTCGGGGCATGCGACCTGGCCGCCGAACTGGTGCACACCCTCGAACCGGTGGCCCGGGCCCGTCAGGTCCAGTTCCGTGACGCCTGCCTGTGTCCGGATGCGAGGTTGACCGGGGACCGCAAGGCCCTGGCGGGTGCGCTGACCAACCTGCTCGAGAACGCCGTCCAGGCAACCCAGGCCGGCGGGGAGGTCAGTCTCGAGGTGGCCCGTGCGGACGAGGTCATACGTTTCATGGTCCGGGATACCGGCAAGGGGATGAACGAGGAGCTCGTGAGCCGCATCTTCGAACCGTTCTTCACGACACGGGCCGAAGGCACGGGCCTCGGACTGGCCATTGCGCGGAGCGTTGCGCGGGCCCATGGCGGCGACATCGACGTCGAGTCGGTTGCCGGAGAAGGAACCACATTCACGCTGAGTCTGCCGGAAGCCCTGGGCGAGGATGGCTCTGCGGTGGAACACAAAGATGACTGATGCGCTCGAAATCCTGGTCGTGGAAGACGACGCCGCCCTGCGCGACGCCGTCGCACTGACGCTGGAGCTGGCAGGCCACCGCCCCTTCCCGGTCGATGGCGGCCCGGCGGCTCTGGCGGCGCTGGAGTCCAGGGCCTTCCATCTGGTGCTGACCGATCTGAAAATGGAGCCCATGGACGGGCTGCAATTGCTGTCGGCGGTCCGCGCACGCCTTCCGCAACTGCCGGTCCTGCTCATGACGGCCTACGGCGATGTCGAGAAGGCCGTGGCGGCGATGCGTGGCGGCGCCTGCGATTTCCTGATGAAGCCCTTCGAGCCGGCGACGCTGCTCGAGCATATCCGGCGCTACGCGGTCCTCCCGGGAAAGGACGAAGAGACGATCGCTGCAGATCCCGTGACGCGCAATGTCCTCGCCATGGCGGCCCGTGTCGCCGAGACGGATGCGACGGTCCTGCTGACCGGAGAGTCCGGCACCGGCAAGGAAGTGTTTGCCCGCTACATCCACAGCCATTCCGCCCGCGCAGCCCGGCCGTTCATTGCCATCAACTGTGCCGCGATCCCCGAGAACCTGCTCGAAGCCACCCTGTTCGGCTACGAGAAGGGCGCGTTTACCGGGGCGGCGCAGGCCCAGCCCGGCAAGTTCGAACAGGCCGAGGGCGGCACCCTGCTGCTTGACGAGATCTCCGAAATGCCTCTGGGCCTGCAGGCCAAGCTGCTGCGCGTGCTGCAGGAGCGGGAGGTGGAGCGGGTCGGGGGCAAGAAGCCGATCGCGCTGGACATCCGCGTACTGGCCACCAGCAACCGCGATATGGCGGCCGAGGCCGCAGCCGGCCGCTTCCGCGAGGACCTCTACTACCGACTGAACGTGTTCCCCGTGGCGATTCCCGCACTGCGCGAGCGGCCCGGCGACATCGTCGCGCTGGCGCGTCATTTCAGCGCGCTTCACGCCAGCCGCCTCAAGCGCAACGCGAAGCTGTCGCCCGAGGCCGAGGCCTTGCTGGTGCAGTACCCCTGGCCGGGCAACGCGCGTGAGCTGGAGAACACCATGCAGCGGGCGCAGATCCTGGCCACCGGCGATTCGATCGGTGCCGAGACCATCCGCCTGTGCCTGCCGCAGTGGCGCGCAGGGGACGTTTCCGCTGTCCCGGCGAGCGCGGCTGCGACGGTGCCGCCAAGCGGACCGGCAATGGCTGCCGCCTTGCCGGCAATTCCTGCCGGGCCTGCGCCTGGCGACCGCCCGAGCAGCATGAAGGACCTGGAGCGCGAGCACATCCTGGGCACGCTTCGCGAGGTGGGCTGGTCGCGCAAGAAGGCCGTCGAAAAGCTCGGCATCTCGGAACGCACCTTGCGCTACAAGCTGCAGCAATATCGCGAGGAAGGTTACCCGGTCGAGTAGGCCGTTACGAAGGCGCCGCAGGCGGTCGAGTTCATGGTCCGTGGCATGCCACTTGCTGTGCTAGACTGCAGACACCGCCCCTGGTCGGAGACTTGAAGCATGGACACCCGCGGAATCGAACAGATGCTGACCGAACTGCGCTCGACCGCGCAGGCGGCCGGCGCTGCCAAGCCCGCGCAGGAGGCCGGCGGGACCCCCGGGGTCGAATTCAGCGAGGTGCTCCAGAATGCGCTGAAGGACGTCAGCGCCGCCCAGAAGGAGGCCCAGCAGATGGCTAAGGATTTCCAGACCGGCGACCCCAACGTCAATCTCCAGGACGTGATGGTCAATCTCCAGAAGGCCAACCTCTCGTTCCAGCAGATGGTCCAGGTCCGGAACCGCCTGGTGACGGCCTACCAGGACATCATGAACATGCCGGTGTAAGGTCTGCCCAGGCGGCCATGAAGAAGAAACCCCGCGATCGCGGGGTTTTTTGCGTCTGGCCTCCGGAATCGGGCGACCCGTCAGAGGCGCCTCGAGCGCGCATTGCGTTCGCGTTCGATCTTGAGAATGTACTTCTGGATCGTGTTCTCCGCACCGCGCGGCAGATCCACGAACTGGCAGCCGGCGCGCATCATCGTCATGCCGTTGCGATTGGTGACCTGGAAAATGCTGCGAATCCGCAGTCGCGTACTGATGTCACCGAACTCGGGCAGCAGCAGGGAGCAGTCCTCGAAGAGCATGTCGGTGGACAGCTGGAGGCCACGCGGAGGCACCAGCACCCCGATTCCGCCGCCCGAGATGTCCAGCACGCGCGCTTCGAAGGTCTTGACGGACGCATCCTGAGCGATGGGGATATTGCAGGTCACCGAATGGGCGACCGGCGTGATGAGTCGGAAATATTCACGCCGCTGCAGACGCAGGAGCTGGACCGGCCACGGTACGACCAGGGCCGGATGACCTTCATGGGTGCCCGCCGTCACCGGCGAACACGTGAACTGCACCTTGATCTTTTCGAGCAGGGCCGAAAAGGTGATCGCCTTGGATTCGAGCGCGCGCTGCAGCGACATTTCGTCGGATGGCGCATCGAATACCAGGCTCGAACCGCTGCGGTCGGCCGACAGCAGGGTGGTCAACATGAAGTTGCGCTTGCCGTCGGGGTGGGCGGAGACGATGCAGCGCTGCTGGATGAGGCCGTTGAGCACGGTGGCGACCTCGAGCGGGTCCCTGAGGACATATTCGGAGAAGTTCTCCGCGTCCAGGAGTTCGATGCGATTGTTGTCTTGATTGACGGCCATGGCTTGGCGTGCCGAGTTGCTGGAGCGATTGGAGTCCATCATGGTATCCCGGGGCTTGCAGGTGGCGGTGCGATCTCAGGATCTGCGGCGGCGCTCGAGGGACGAAGGCAGGTCCCGCGGGACCGGGGCCGGGCTGTCTGCGGCCCCCTGTTCGAGCCGGTAGAGCCAGGCCAGCAGTTCAGCAATGGCAACGTACAACTGGGGGGGAATGCGTTCGTCCAGGTCCACCTGCATGAGGAGGGCGAGCAATTCGGGTGATTCGTGCACATAGACGCCGGCTTCCCGAGCGCGCTCGATGATCTCCCGGGCGATCAGGCCGCGTCCCTTGGCCACCACCTTCGGAGCGGATTCTCCCGCGGTGTAGGCCAGGGCGACGGCCTCGGCGCGGAGGTCTTCGTCTACGTCGCTCATGGCACCGATTCCGCGGATGGCGCGACCTCGACCTTCAGGTGCTTGAGGGTCAGGTCTGCAGCGGCAAGGGCCTCCTGGAGGTCCGGCCGGGCCGCCTCGAGCGCGTTGGCGGTGGCCGGGTCGCTCGCCCTGAGATCGAACGCGATGCCATCCGGCGACAGCCTGAGTCGGGCCTCGATACCGCCAAGTCTTGGCATCGTGAGCCGCAGGGTGGTTTTCCAGGCGCCATCCTGCTCTTCGCTTCCGTCGCCCTCGCGCTCTTCCGGTTGCTCGATCTCAAGCGTCATCTGCTGTCCGGGCCAGACCGTTCCGTGCCAGGCATAGAGGTTTGTCGCCAGGGCGTCCAGCTGCTGGTGGACGATCGGCATCAAGCGCTCGGGTATGGCCTGGGAAGGCGACTGGCCGGGTTGGCGCTGGGCCGCGGCGCTCTGGCCGGCGGCCTGAAATTCTTCCGCCTCCGGGTCCGCCATGAGAACCGGGGCGCCGCCCGGGGCTGCCTGGGCGGGCGACGGCGTGCCGGGCGGGGTGGTGGTCGGGCTGGCAGGCAGGGCCATCGGCGTCGGCGCTGTCGATGGCGTCGGCGCGCCCGTGATGCCCGTGGTTGTGGTCGCAGTCGTGGTCGCCGGCAAGGGCATGGCGAAGCGCCCGCGGGTCATCAGGCTCTGGGGCTGCTTGAGCAGGCTTTCCGTGCTGACGGCCCCCGACAGCCAGCGGGCAAGGTGCGACTCATAGAAGAGCCCGCTCTCCGAGATGGCCTGGCGCAGCACCGGCGTGATCTGCGCCGCGCTCTGGGGGGGCGCCTGGAGCAGGGGCTGCCCCGACGCGAGCGGGGCAGGGGGCGGCGCGGGCTGACCGGTCAGCAGAAAGCTGATCATCCGTCCGGTCTGGCTGAGGTTGGTGGCGACGGCCGCCGTTCCGGGCTCCGCGACCGTGGCAATCACGGCTTTCGGGGATGCCTGCGTGACGACAAGATCGAGCGTCTGACCCGAGCGTGCCGTGTTGCGGGGGAGGGTCAGCGTGTACTCGCGCCCATCGATCAGCGCACGAAAGGTATTCGCCGACTTGGCTTCGCGCAGGGTGGCGAGAATCCGGTCGCCCGGCAGGAAGTCCGGAAGGTCCTGCGAGATGGGCTGCGCATTCTTGAGCGCGCCGACCTCCTTGGGCTCCTTCGAGAAGAAGGTGGCTTCGGTCAGGAGGCGGAGCCGCGCGGTCAGGTCGGCAGGGATCATGGCGTGGCCCCGTCAGGGCTGCTGCCGAAAGGAGCCGTAGGCGCGGTGGAGGTCGAGGGAGCGATCCTTGCGCGAGAGCAACTCGCGCAGACTGTCACGCAAGGGCCCGGTGATCTCGCGAATCAGTCGGTCATGGTCCTGCATCTCGGTGATCAGGGAGATCACCTCGTCGCGCTCGGGCGGCGATAGGCGAATCCCGTCACCGGACGATGCTGCGATGCGCTCACGCAGGCCGACCAGGTCGCCATTGTGTGCCAGCAGCAGGTCCCAGTCGTTGGCCTTCGCGGCCTCGACCATGCGCCGCGAGACGCCCGCCATCGACCGATAGCACTGGACGAGTTCCGGGCTGGTCATGGTCTCAGGCCGTTTCTGTCGCCACGTTGGCGATTTCGAGCCAGGCACCGCGCAAGTCCGCCAGCAGGTTGCTGACCTCGTCGAGGGCGGGGCGGCTGTTCTGGAGGTTGGCCTGGAGTAGCCGCTGCGACATGTAGTCGTAGAGGGCGGCAAGGCGATCCGAGATCTCGCCGCCGGCCTCCATGTCGAGACTGGCCTTGAGGCCATTGGTGATGATGTTGATGGCCTGGGAAATCGCCTTTCCCTTGCCCGGGATGTCACTGGCTTCCATGGAGGCGGCGGCGGTATTGATGGCCTGAAGCGCGCCGTCGTACAGCATCACAATCAACTGATGGGGGCTCGCCGTGCTGACCTTGGTTTCAATGCCGACCCGTGCGTAGGCGGTGGCGGCGCTGCTCTTCTGACCGAACATCGATTTTTCTCCGGGGCTGTCAGCGGTTCGAGGACAGGCCTTGCAGCGCTGTCAGTTGCTGAGAGAGGAAGCTGCTGGTGCCGTTCATGCTCGCCACGAGGGTGTCGAGGGCGGCGTACTGACGACGATATCGGGCCTCGATCGCGGTCATGCGCTGTTCGAGGTGATCGATTCGGTCGCCGAAGTTGTCCTTTGTCTGGGTATAGCTCGAGGTCCGGGACGCAATCGTGCCGTCCACGCCGAGCAGGGATCCCAGTCGTTCGCTGAGCTGGGTCGCCAGCCCGCTGACGGTCGAATTGCCGGTAAACAGGCCTGCGACATCCTTCGTCGGATCCGCAAGCGCCTTGTCCAGGGCCGAACTGTTGATGGTCATAGTGCCTTCGACCGTGAAGGTGATGCCGATGTCCGACAGTCGGTCGAGACCACCCACGGTACTGCTCAGGCTGGACGATGCGATCGTCCGGAGCTGGTCGCGCACCGAGCGCACGGAGGCGTCGGAATTCAGCGTGCCGGCAGCGCCCGATTCCGCATTGAAGCTGGTTTCGGTGCGGATCAGGTTATTGACTTCGTTGTAGGCATTCACGAATGCCTGGATGTTCGCCTTGATGCCTTCATTGTCCTGGCTGACCGCCAGGGTCGTCGGAGCGCCAATGTTTTCCGCGGTCAGATTCAGCGTGACGCCTTCGAGGGCATCGGTAATGCTGTTGGAGGACTTGGTGACCGTGATGCCGTCGATCACGACGACGGCGTCCTTCGGATCCACCGTCTGTTCCATCGATCCGGCGAGTGGTGCCTCGGGATCGAAATCGAACCCGGCCAGACCCGACATCCGGATCACGTTGCTGTTGCCAGAATCCTTGGGACTCAGCACCAGCCGGGCAGGGTTTGCGCTACCGTCGTTGACGATCGACGCCGTGACGTCCGCGTCCAGATTGTTGATCGCGTCGCGCAGGCCTTCGAGCGTGTTGTTCGAACTGGTGATGGGAACGGAGTAGGTGCGTGCGGGATCCGCGGTATAAACCCCGGTGTCCAGGGTTCCCAGTTCCAGAATCAGGGTGCCCGTCGGGATGGTCGAGGTGCTGCTGGCCAGGCCCGTGGCGGCCAGCTTCTGGGTGCTGGCGAGCGACTTGACCTCAACGCTGTGGTTGGCGACGTTGGCCGAAGAGCCGGCACTGGCGCTGAGGACCTTGCTGTCGCCGACTTCGGTCTTGAAGAGGGCAAATCCTGCCGGTGACTTGATCTTGTCTGCCGCTGTCTGCAGCGCGGTCATCGCGCTCTTCACCCGCCCGAGGGCCGAGAGCCGAGCGTCGACCGTTGAAATTCGCGATTGAAGCTGGGTGATCGGCTGGCGCTCGAGTTGCATCAGCTGGCTGATGATGGACTCGACCGCCAAACCGGAACCCAGGCCCGCCGAAGTGATCGTGCCGGCCATTGTCGCCTCCTGCCAATCAGGCCTTCTGTTCGAGGAGGAGGCCGCTGAGCTTGTCCAGCGCCTTGGCGATGGACAGGATCTCCTCGCTCGGGATCTGTCGGATGACTTGATCGGTCGCGCTGTCCATGACTTTCACGACAGTGCGACCGGTATCGTCGTCGACCGTGAATTGCAAATTGTGTGCCACAGGCTCGACCACGCGACGGATGTTCTCCAGGGCGCGCTCGAGTTGCTGGCGATCGACGGCCCCCGGCGAGGCGGTCTCGTCGGTGCGCGCAGCTTCGCCCACATTCTGGGCCCGATCGGCCTCGGCAACAGTGCCGCGGCGGTCGGCCTGGACGCGGGGGTCTTCCTGCGCAGGCGCCTGGCGCGGCTGAAGCGCCGTGGACTGGGTCAGGGCCAACTGGCTGGCGGATATGGATTGGACGGACATGGTGTACCTCCGCGGATTGCAAGCGCGGGAGAGGGCTTCTCAGCCGTCTCCCGCGCGTTCCCTCTGGAAGTCCGACTTAGCCGAGGAGACTCAAGACGTTCTGCGGCAGGGCGTTGGCCTGGGCCAGCATCGCGGTACCGGCCTGCTGCAGGATCTGGGCGCGGGTCAGCGCGGCAGTTTCTGCCGCAAAGTCGGCGTCGAGGATTCGGCTGGCGGCAGCTTCCTGGTTCTCACGCGAGATCTGCAGCATCGAGACCACGCCTTCGAAGCGCACCTGGGCGGCACCGTAGGTGGCGCGGTCGGTGTTGATCTTGTCGATGGCGGTGTCGATGGTGCCGATGGCGGCTGATGCACCGGCAGCGCTGGAAACCGAGGTCGTGCCGGATGCGGTCGCGGCAGACACGGAGGAGGCGGAGATCGCGGTGGTGGTCACCGAAACCGTCTCACCGGCATTGGCGCCGATCTGGAACGACTGGGCCGTTGCGTCCGCGCCGAGGATCTTCAGACCGTTGAAGGTGGTCTGCGATCCGATCCGGTCGATTTCCTGCTGGAGCTGGTTGAACTCGGACTGCAGTGCCGCACGATCGCTCGACGAGTTGGTCGCGTTGGTCGATTGCACCGCGATGTCCCGCATTCGCAGCAGGTGTTCCTTGACCTGGCCCAGCGCGCCTTCGGCCGTCTGGGTCAGGGAGATCGCATCGTTGGCGTTGCGGATGGCGACGGTCATGCCGCGGGATTGCGCGGTCATGCGGGTCGCGATCGCGAGTCCGGCTGCATCGTCCTTGGCGCTGTTGACGCGCAGGCCGGAAGACAGGCGCTGCAGCGAAGTCGCCAGCGAGCTCTGCGAAGTACCGAGATTGCGCTGAGCGTTCAGGGACTGGATGTTGGTGTTGATGATGGCAGCCATTTTATGACTCCTTGATTCCTCTAGTTTCAGTGGGACGGGAGGCCTGTCGGCCTTGCCGATCCCGCGAGATACGGCAGTGTTGTGCCGTTGATGCCTATTACGGGATGGTTGTCAAGAACTTGAGGAATTAATGGGCTCAGCGAGTCAGCGCTGCAAGCCAGTCATCGAGCCCGTCTTCGAGAATGTAATTGGCATGAACCCACTGCCTCAAAAGGGTTCCTTCCCTCTCGAGGCTGGCCCGATCGGCCAGGCGCTCGCGAATGGCTGCAATCCACCGGTCCGGGTCGTTCGGCAGGCGCGTTACCGGCGGATTTCCCGTCCGGTAGGGCGCGATGTCCGTGCAGATGACGGGCCATGCCAGGGCGCCGTATTCGAGCAGGCGCAGATTGCTCTTGCACTCGTTGAAGGGATGGATCTCGAGGGGTGCAAGGGCCAGATTGAGGGCCAGGGAGGCCATGCGCTGCGGGTATTCCGAGATCGATACGAAGGGGTGGGATTCCTTCACGAAGGGCCTGAGGAAATCGGGGCAGAGCCCCATGAAGACCCACTCGACCTCGTCCGCAAGCGCCCGGACCACGGGCTCGATCAGGCGCAGGTCGCCCGAATGCTGCATCGCGCCGACCCAGCCCACCCGCGGCTTCTTGCCGGTGTTGGGGGCGCCCGTCAGTTCACCCCAGGCATCGCGCTCGAGTCGGTTCGGCACGACCCGGATGTCCTCGATGAGGTCGGCGCAATACGCGCGCAATTCCTCGGTCGTGACGATCAGGCGGTCGCAATAGGACAGGCCCTTGCGCATGCGGCTGCGGGCATGCCGGCGGTGGATCGGATACAGGGGGTTGTCCCTGGGCAGGTCACCGAGGCGGTCGTCGATGGAGGTGACGTGCAGGATCGAGGGATTGGTCCTGGCCGACTGGGCCAGCACCTCGATCAGATTGTCGTCGACGCAGTTCTGCAGCAGCAGCGTGTCCGGCGCCAGGCGGGCGATCTCGATCGGATTCAGGTGCCGCAGGACATTGTCGGCAACCGGGTGCACGACGGTGGTCTGGGCGAGACCGGCCTTGGCCAGGGCCTTGAACGGGGCCACGACGCGATACTGGCCGGCGCCGGTGGTGAGCGGAGCGCCCAGAAGCCGCGGCCGGTCGTGGAAGCGCGGATTCCAGTCGGCCACGGCCTCCACGTCGATGGCGAAAGGCGCGCGCAGGCTCAGGTTGCGGTTGTAGTTGGGGTCGTTGACGAGGCGCGGCAGATGCGCCTCGATGAGGTAGCGTTTCTCGACTTCCTGTTGCGCAATCCACGCGAGGTGGCGGCTCGGGTCCCGGTTGATGCCCTTCAGCGTGATGCTGTCCTGGTGAGCGACATCGACGGTCGCCAGCCACGCCAGTCGGCCGCCGGCGGCGCCCAGTCGAATGGACAGATCCAGATCGTGAAGGACGCTCGGCGTGTGGGCTTCGTCGAATCCGCCGACCGCTTCGAAGGCCTGGCGATCGACGAGCAGGCAGTTGCCCGGCAGCGCGGAAATGCCCTGGTCGAGCTGAAGCCGGAGATTCGAGCCGGTGTCGAGCAGGGGGGGGGAATCCTTGGCCAGCGATGCCGCCAGGCCGCTCGAACCCAGCAGATAGCCGCCTCCGACGATGCGGGGCGCACCGTCGGTGCCGCTGACCAGGCGCGGTGCCACCGCCGCCAGGTGGCAGGCACCCGCGTGGCCGAGCAGGCGCGCAAGCCAGTTCTCATGGAAGTACTCGGTGTCGTCGTCGGCAAACAGCAGGTATTTGCCCTGCGCCTGCGCCTGCGCCGCAGCCCGATTGCGGAAGGCCGCCGGACGGAATTCGCCGTCTTCGCGGATCAGCGTGACGGGCACGCCGAGCGCGCCGTTCGCCGCGGCCTGGAGGTAGTCATCGAGGTCGGGGTCGGTGATGCGGTGGGCGACCAGAATGATCTCGGTGATCGGCGCCCCGGCGGTCTCGAGCAGGGTCTCCAGGCTGCAGCTCAGATAGCCGGGCTCGGAGTGGGTCATCATCACGATCGATACGGTGGCCCCGTCGGCCGGGGCGAAGTGCACCCGCCGCGTATGTTCGAACCAGCCGTCCTCGATGCGTGCCGTCACCCCCCGTCGTGCGAAGTGCGCCTCAAGCGCGAGCTTCTCGGCCGCGTCGTCGTGGTCCAGGGCCGGAAAGTGGATCAGGGGGTCCGCGATGTGGCCGATGGTCTCGAAGCCGGTCTGTTCGAAGATGCGCAGCAGCAGGCCATAGGGATTGCCGGTGCGGCTCTCCCCGCCGTCGGCAAAGGCGCTCAAGGCTTCCCGGCAAATGAACGCCGACCGGCCGACATAGTTCTGCGAGTAGAGCAGCTCCGGATTGAAGTCAGGCTTGAACTGCGGGTCGGCGCCGGCCTGATCGGCACGCGTCTCGTCGTGATCGGTATACAGCGCCAGCCAGCTCGGTGAGGCATTGATTTCGTCGGCGATGGCCTGGAGCGCGTGGTCTTCGAGCATCGTGCCGACCGGGAAGAGGGCGTAGAAGTCGGCCGTGGCGCGCTGGCTCATCTGCGCGAAGCCGGCCACCTGGTCCTCGTCGGCGATCCAGATCACCTGGTCGATGCCGGCCAGTTCGGGGGGCGCGTCGATGCCCGGCGCGAAGACCACCAGCTGCCAGTCCGGGTACCACTGCCGGGCCATCGAATCGATGGAGTTGGCGAGGAGCTCGCCTTCGCCTTCGGACAGGGTGAGGCCGATCGCGAAGCGCGGCCGGAATCGCCAGTTCGACAACATCCGCTCGGCGTGCAGCTGGCCGTCGATCTCCTGCAGCGTGCGACGGCTCCGCCACAGGGCGTAGCTCGCCTGCTGGGCCGTGTGTCGCGGTCCGCGTTCCTCGTGCCGGGCTTCGCGCGCACGCTGCTGGGTCTTGGCGATCAGCCGCTCGAGTTCGCGCCAGTAGTTGGTCTCGACGGTGCGGTAGTAGTCGGCGAGTCCCGGAAGGGTCGCCCGGGCGGCCTCCAGGGTCGCGGGATCGTCGTCCCGCACCAGACCGTCGTTGAGCCCCAGTGAGGCCCCGAACAGGTTGTCCAGATCGCAGTACGGGCTGGGCAACTGCACGATCGGGCAGCCGCACAGCCGCGCCTCCATGGAGATGGACGTGTTCTCGAAGCAATACACGTGGGTGCTGCGGCGGAACAGGTCGGCCATCTCCTCGTGGGTGGCCGGATAGGTCTTGGTGATGACGGTGCAGCGTTCGGCCAGCTCGGGGTACTTCTCCCGGGCGATCGCTTCGTAGCGGCCGAAGTAGATGCAGGCCCCCTCACGCTGACCGTCATGCGGGTTGTCGCGGTTGTGCCAGATCGAGGTGTCGCAGGCCGGCATGTGGAGCACGCCTTCCGCCTGGGTGACCAGATCGAGCAGCTCGCCGTTATGGAGCCAGAACATGTCGTTGGCCTGGTAGTTCGGCTGTTCGCCGAACAGTCCGGGCCGGTTGAGGATGTAGCGCACCACCACGTCGCAGTCGAGTGGGTTGTTGCCGATGATCTCGGGATAGATCGCGATCGGTACCACCCCGGCCCGGCGGTGCATGTCGCGGACCGAGTCGGTGAGCAAGGGCGTGCGCAGGCGGGGGCTCATGCCGCTCGCGGACATGTAGGCCTCCTCCCCCAGAAGGTTCAGGCTGTGGCAGAGCTGGTGCATCACCCGGATGCCCGAGGAGCGCCGGTCGTAGGCGGGCGCCATCAGGTAGTAGGGGTGACGGCGTTCGCCGTACAGCGTGGCTCGCTTGTTACGCTCGCGCATGGAACTCCTTCCTCGTTCAGTGCCGGATCGGCGATGGCAGGGGGACGGCGGGCGTCCGCGGCGTGGCCTGCGGGCCGGTCAGTCCTCGCACAGCACGGTGAGCCCGTGCCACCAGTATTCCGCGGTCTGGCCCAGATGGGGCCGGCGGTTGAAGGTCAGGTTGTAGCCGTAGGCCTCGAAGTGATAGCCGGCATCGGGCGCTTCGGCCTCGACGCCACTTAGCCACAGCAAGGGCGGATAGCCGTCCCTGCGCAGCAACAGGTCCGGCGTTCCCACCAGCGCCGCGGCTGTGTCGAAGGCGCCCGATAGCAAGAAGCACGCGGGCAGTTCGGCGAGCCGATCCACGGCGGCAGGCACCGAAAATTCGGTCAGGCACGGGAAATACAGGCCGCAGACCTCGCCCTGTGCCATCGCAGCGAGCAGGCGCTCGTGTCGAGCGCCCGGCCGGGACGTGAGCTTGCCGGCCGTGCCGGCCGGGTGGTGGTCGACGAAGTCGTAGTCGGGCAGGTGGGCCCGGTAGGCGTTGCCGACGGCGGGAAGGAATCGTGTATCGAAGGTCTCGCCGATGTCGTGCACGGACAGACGGGGCAGGATGAAGGGCACCGCGACGCCCCGCAGCACGTTGCGCGTGAGCGGGTCGGCTTCGAGCTGCTGGCGGGTGCTGGCGATGCGGTCGCGGAAGGACTCGAGCGATGTCTCGAGATCCGGCGCCAGGTGCTGGGCGGTTCTGGCCAGAATGGCGGCTGGGGCGATTTCCGGCTCGCCGAGCCGGAAATAGCGGCGCGACTCCCTGTGTACCGGGGCACTGGTACGGCCGGGCAGGCAGCGCCCGTGTGCGTCGAACAGGTCCGGGCCATCCGGTTGCGGCATCGATCGGGTCCTCTACTGGGTGTCGGGGCGGCTGGCGTTCAGGCCGGCGTGAGCGTGTCGTGGTCGGAGAAGCCGTCGCCCCAGCGCAGGGGCAGGTGCGTGGCGCCACGCGTCTTCTCGGTGTGGATGCGGATGAACTGCGGATCCTCGCCGATCAGGCAGTCGGGCCGGTGCGGGCCCAGCCAGGGGTTTCGCATGCCGCGTGCGAGGATCTCCTCGAGCGGCGTTTCGCGCACATTGCCGAGCGAAAAATCGATGTAGGGGCAGGGCGTGACTTCGCCCGTCGAGGTCACGGTGATGATGCCCTTGACGGTGATGCAGCCCTTGAACGAGCCATACGAAGGTGTCATGTGGGTGAACACCGGGAACTGTTTTTCGAGCTCCCGCACCTGATCG
>JAGRFX010000092.1:7338-14350 GCA_020445805.1 Rhodocyclaceae bacterium | reverse complement strand
TGCTTGTGGATCTCCGGCGCGAACAGCTCGGTCAGCGAGGAGCAGACGGCCTCCTGCCACGGCGCCCGGCGGGCGAAGTTGACGTAGGCATCGACGGCAAATTGGACCGCCGGGATCACGTGTCGTCCGTCGGTGATCTCCTCGCGGGTCAGGCCCACCGCCTCGCCCAGCCGGATCCAGGCCTCGATGCCGCCCGGGTCGTCGCCGTAGCCGTCGTGGTCGAGGATGCGCTGGACCCAACCCCGGCGGATCTCGCGGTCGGGGCAGTTGGACATCACGGCGGCGTCCTTGACCGGGATCGCCACCTGGTAGCTGAAGCGGTTGGCGACCCAGCCGCGGATCTGTTCCGGGCTGGCCTTGCCGCTGTTCAGCATGACGTTGAACGGATGGTAGATGTGGTAGGCCTGCCCCTTGTCGCGCAGGCGGGCTTCGAATTCTTCACGGCTCCAGGCGGGCAGGGTCACAGTTGGATCTCCATTCCATCGAAGGCCACCTCGACGCCCAGGCGGGCCAGTTCGGCGCGCTGCGGGCTGTCTTCGTCGAGGATCGGATTGGTGTTGTTGATGTGGATCAGCACCTTGCGGGTCGTGGCGGGCAGTTCGCCCAGCCACTCCAGCATGCCGCCCGGGCCGGACTGGGCCAGGTGCCCGATGTCGCTGCCGCGCTTCTTCGACAGCCCGAGGCCGATCATTTCGTCGTCGGTCCAGAAGGTGCCGTCAACCATCACCACGTCGGCGGCCTTCATGGCGGCCCATACGTGGGGTTCGATCTCGGCCAGGCCCGGCGCGTAGAAGACGCGCCGGCCGCTGGCCGTGTCGGTGATCGTGACACCGATGTTGTCGCCCGGGACCGGGGCGTTGCGGTGGGGTGAGTACGGCGCCGCGGCGCTCTTCAGGGCCATGGCGGTGAAGGCGATGCCCTGGACGCCCGGAATCGCGAAGCTCGTGCCATCGGTTGGCACCGCATGGCGGTCCACGCCGCAGAAGTGCTCGAGCACCCGCAGCAGCGGGTTGCCCTGGGTCAGGTCCTCGAAGACCGGATCGGTGCACCACAGGGGCATTTTCTCGCCACGCTCGCGCAGCATGTAGAGGCCGGTGGTGTGGTCGATCTGCCCGTCCATCAGCACGATGCCGCGGATGCCCGTGTCACGGATCGCGCGGCCCGGCTGCAGGGGCGCGAACTGCTTGATCTGCTGGAGGATGTCCGGCGAGGTATTGAACAGGGCCCAATCTTGAGCGTCGTCGGCGCGGACACAGATCGAGGACTGGGTGCGGGGCGTGGCGCGCACGCAGCCGCTGCGCACGCCGGCGCAATTGTGGCAATTGCAGTTCCACTGGGGAAAACCGCCGCCCGCCGCGGCGCCGAGGACAACAACTTGCATGGGGGGACTTCCAGATGACGAGGCCCGCATGCGCGGGCCCCGGGTTCATCGATTCAGGCGCAGGTGATCAGCGGCTGGCGATGTACATGGTGATTTCGAAGCCAAAGCGGAAGTCGGCTGCTGCGGGGGTTTCCCATTTCATGATGATGTCTCCTGTTGTGAGAGGCCGCGGCCTGGGCCGCGGAACGATCGCAATTGGCGCGACGTCGTGGTGAGAGTCTGATCGGAGTGTTGATCCGGATCATCATTTGGTTCTGCAATTGGCCCTCATGATTTTCTGGAGTTGGGCCTCGTGGTCGCGCTTGGGCGCTACCATCGCGCCATGACCCAGCCTGTGGACAGCCCGCTCTATCCTGCCGTCGAGCCCGAATCCGAAACCTGGCTCGAGGTGACGGGTGGCCATCGGATCTACGTCCAGCAGAGCGGCAATCTGCAGGGCCATCCCCTGTTGCTGCTGCACGGCGGCCCCGGCTCGGCGGCCACGGCCATGCAGCGTCGCTTCTTCGATCCCGCCCGCTACCGGATCGTCCAGTTCGACCAGCGCGGCTGTGGTCGGAGCGAACCGTCCGGTGCGCTGCGCCACAACCATGCGGCGGCGCTGCTGGACGACATCGAAGCGCTGCGCAGGCATCTCGGCATTGAGCGCTGGCGTGTCAGCGGCGGTTCCTGGGGGGCGACGCTGGCGGTGTGTTACGCAGCCCGCAGTCGCGCGCACGTCGATAGCCTGCTGCTGCGCGCCCTGTTCCTCGGCGGCGCCTCGGATCTCGGCTGGTTCTTCGGTGGTGCCGGGTCCCTGCTGCCGGAGGCCTGGCAGGCCTTCCTGCAGGTCGTCCCCCGGCAGCGGCGCCGGCAGCTGCAGGCCTGGCTGTGGCGGGTCTTTGCCGGCGATGACGAGGACCTCCAGGTGCGTGTGTCAGGTGCCTGGCGCAATTGGGAGCGTGCATTGCAGGGCGAGCCGCCCATGTCGGAGCCGGTGGGACAGGCAGACGTATGCCGTTACCGGATCCAGGCCCATTACCTGTCGCGTCGGTGCTTCCTGGGCGAGCGCCGGGTGCTGGGCGACATCGCACGCCTGCACGGCCTGCCGGTGATCTGGCTGCATGGCAGGCAGGATCTGGTCTGCCGGCCGGCCAATAGCTGGCGGGCCTGGCGCACCCTGTCAGGCAGCCGCCTGGTCTGGGTCGACGGGGCCGGCCACGATCCCTTCGCGCCGTCCATGGTGGCCGCCATCCGGCGGCACGCGGACGCCTGGCTTGACGAATTGGTGCCGCCCGCCTGACGCCGCGAGGGGGCGTGTGGGGCTCAAGTCCGAGGGCAAGGGGCCGACATTGCTAGTCACAAGCAAACCGCCAGACCGAGAGCCCCCATGACCGAGACCCTCCGAATCCTGATCGTCGATGACAGCCGCGTATCGCGCATGATGAGCAGCGCGATGGTGAAAGCGCTTCGCAAGGACGTGGAGATCATCGAGGCTGCCAACGGCGATGCGGCGCTCCTGGCCCAGCGGGAGACCCCCTGTCACATCGGCATCCTGGACATGAACATGCCCGGCATGACCGGCCTCGAACTGGCCGAAAGACTGGCCGAGATCCGGCCCGGGATGCCCCTCGCCCTCCTCACCGCCAATGTCCAGGATTCGATCCGCAACCGGGCCGAACAGCAGGGCGTGCACTTCTTCCGCAAGCCCATCAGCGAAGGCCTGATCGGACAGATCCTCACGAAGCTCGCGCCGGAGGCCTGACATGGCGCACTCCGACACGGGTGGCGAGGCGTCGCGCGGCGCCCTCGCCAGTCCCCTGGTCTTGACCGATCTGCAACTCGATGCGCTGGCCGAGACCTTCAACCTGTCTCTGGGGGAAGCCGCCGCGGTGTTCTCCCAGCTGGTGCAGGAGGAAATCGAGCTCTCCGTGCCGACCGTCGAACTGCTGCCCCGCGACCAGCTGGTCGAACGTCTCGAGTCGATGCAGCAGACCGCGCCGAGCAGCCGGCTGTGCAGCATCACGCAGCGCTTCGATGCCGCAGGTTCCTTCCACACGGACACCATGCTGATCTTCCCCGAGAGCGGCAGCCTCGAGATCGTCCGACGCATGCTGGGTGAGGAGGCCACTGCTGAAGCGATCTCCGAACTCGAGCAGGACGCCCTCGCCGAGATCGGCAACATCATCATCAATGGCTGCATGAGCAGCATCTCCAACCTGTTCCGCAAGGAGATCATCGGCACCCTGCCGGAGGTCGTGATCAACGACTCGCGGACCCTGATCATGGAACACTGCACAGCCGACGATATCCTGGTGGCACGGATCGGCATGCACCTGGCCGTCCAGAACGTGAGCGGCTTCGTGCTGTTCATGATGGACATTCCGTCCATCCGCAACTTCCTCGGCGAGATCGAGCACCTCTTCGACATCTGAAATGGGCGCCGTGACACCGATAGCCGACCACATCACCGACGCCATCGCGGCGGGGCTTGTCGTGATCGATGCCCACGGCATCGTGCGCGTCTGGAACCGCTGGATGGAAGAGCACAGCGCCGTGGCGGCACCCGCCGCGATCGGCCGCGCCCTGAGCGACATTTTCGAGCCGGGTCTCGAGCGGCGCGTGCTGATGGCGATCAGAGAGGCCGTCGATTTCGGTCTGGCGTCCCTGCTGTCTCATGCACTCCATCCGAGTCCGTTCCCGCTCCACGCCTACCGCAACGCGGGCGACCGCCTCAAGCAGTCGGTGACCATCTCGCCGATCGCGGGCGAGGGGGCGGCGCGCTGGTGCCTGATCCAGATCAACGACGTGACCTCGCTGGTCAAGCGCGAGCAGCTGCTGCGCCAGCAGACCCGCCAGCTCACCGAGAAGCTCAAGACCCTGACCCAGGCCCAGGAGCAGCTGCGGCGGAACGAAATGCGCTTCCGGGAGCTGGCGCGGCAGGCGCCGGTCGGCATCTTCGAAACCGATCTCTTCGGCCGGATCGTGTTTGCCAACGAACGCTGGCAGCACATGGTCGGCCACCTCTGGGACCACCATCGGGTCGACGCCTGGTACGACGTGGTGGCCATCGAAGACCGGGAGTCGGTGGTCCAGAATTGGAAGCGGGCGTCCGAATCGGGCGCGCGCTACCAGACCGAGTTCCGCTGCACCAATCGCAACTCGATGCGCAAGTTCTGGGTCAGCGTCGATGCCATGCCGGTGCGCAACGACGATGGGCAGACGGTGGGCTACATCGCCACGGCCATCGACATCCATGACGCGAAGGAGACCTCGCTGCGCAATGCCCAGCAGGCGACCTTCGACGCGCTCACCGGGCTCTACAACCGGACGCCGTTCAACGAGCGCCTGGGCAAGGCCATCGAGTCGGCAGCCGGGCGCCACCAGTTCGCGCTGATGTTCATCGATCTCGACCGCTTCAAGGCCGTGAACGATGCCCATGGCCACGAAGCCGGGGATCTGGTGCTGAAGGCCATCGCCCGCCGCCTGCGGCGCCTGCTGCGGGTGGACGACACCGTGGCCCGCTTCGGTGGCGACGAGTTCGTCGTGCTGCTGGCGGATTTCCGCGACGAGCGCGATCTCGCGCGCGTGGCGGCCAAGATCGACCGGGCGATCGCGCAGCCCATCAACATCGGCACCTGTCACGTGGAGCTGGGTTGCTCGGTCGGGTGCTCGATCTACCCGCGCGACGGGGCCGACGCGGCATCCCTGATGCGGCGGGCCGACGGCAACATGTACGAGGCCAAGCACGTGCGGCGCGAGCCCGGCGACGACATCGCTGCGCGCAATCTCGATCCCTCGAGCGCCTGAGGCGTCACCGCCCCACCGCGCGGATTCAGCGCGGCGGGTCGACCCGCCCGGCCGTCGAGGCATTGAGCCGGAACCAGCCCGCGATCGAGAAGCGGTCGCAGCGCGCGGGCAGGACTTCGTGCGGAAAGGCCTCGCTCAGGAACACCGCCAGGGTGCCCAGCTGGGGTCGGATCCGGCGGGGTTCGTCGTCGCCTTCTTCCGGATAGAGGAGCATTTCGCCGCCGTCGTCGGTCGTCCAGCCCGGGTTGAGATACAGCACCGTCGTCAGGATCCGGTTCGCCTCGCCGCGGAAGGCATCCACGTGGCGCTTGTAGAAGGCCCCCGGCGGGTAGTGGGCGAAATGGCACTCGAACGAGAACAGCCCCAGGAACAGCCGCCGGTTGAGGTAGGTCTGCATCCGACCCGACCAGGCCAGCCAGGCCTGCTCGCTGGCCTCCTCGCCCTCGATCCACCGGATCTCGTCGCGGCGAATGAAGGCGTTCTGCATCTGGTCCTGCTCGCGACCGACCGCGGCGGCGTGGAAGGCCGCCGCCGACAGGGCCCGGACCCGCTCGGCCAGCCCTTCGATGACATCGCCCGGCAGCGCCTGGTCGAGCACGCAGAAGCCGTGCTCGGCGAGTCCGCTCGCAATGCGCTCGAAGATCACGTGCTCGTCCGGCGGCTCGGGCGTGCCACCGCGCAATAGGGCTTCGCACATGTGTGCTCCCACAGCAGACAGCCCCGTCCGGATTCAGGCCGGCGGGGCGGGAAGGCAGATTCAGTCTGGAATTCAGGGTGCGCCGGCCGCAGGAACACGACTCGACGGTGCGGACGCGCGCGGAGTGTATCCGGGATGCTGGCGATCCGGTGCGTCCGGGGACGGAAGGCGGGCTCACGCCTCCGGGCGCGCCCAGCGCCGCTCCGCCGCGGCCGGGTTCAGGCGATGCCCAGCGCCATCGCGACGTAATCGAAGAACAGGCAGTAGAGCAGGATCGGGAGGGGCAGGCCGGCCAGCGTGGCCACCAGGTAATCACGGCTGCGGACGCCGGCCAGGGCGAGGCTGTAGTTGAGGGCCGGGGCCGTCTGGAAGAGCGTCCGGAGGGCAACCATGCTCGCCACCGGGGCCCTGTCGAGGCGCGCGATCAGTCGCCGGGCCAGCCGGCCGTCGAGCTGCCGCAGGGCATCGCCGCCAAGCCAGCGCACGCAGTAGAAGGTGACCATGCAGGAGGTGCAGGCGGCCACGTAGGTGGCCAGGCCCCCCCCAACGCGTCCCAGGGCGAGTACGGCGGCGGCCAGGAACAGCCAGCCCGGGATCTGTGCCAGGTTGCCGAGACAGAACAGGGCGATGAACACCGCCAGCCCGCCGACCGGATGGGCGGAAAGGGTCATGCGCAGCATGTCGAGATCGAGATGCGCACGCAGGCCCGACCATTCTGCGATCGCGAACAGGGCCAGCAGGAAGGCGGCGACCAGCAGCAGGCGCCGCCCCAGGGATTTGCGCGGCGCGCGCGGGACTGGCGCACTCACGGCTCGGACTCCTGGCGACCCGGTTCGGGGAGGGATTGCCGGTCCCCCCGGCGCACCGCCGCCGAGGCCGCGCGGGCGTCGACCGTGCCGGCCCGCGTGGCCTCGTTGCGCAGGGCCCCGGGGAAGTACATGGAGGTCAGGCTCTGGGAATGCACCGGGCTGTCGCTGTTGCGACCCCCGAAGCGCCGCCAGTCCCGAACCCAGTGAATGTGGTCGGCGATCTCGAGGAAGCCGATGGTCTCCCGGTCGCCGATCAGCACACCCTGGACGCGCAGGCCCTGGTCGCGTTTGGCCGCCTCGAGGCGCGCCACCACGTCGGGGGTTGCGCCGAACTCGCCG
>JAGRFX010000092.1:0-7328 GCA_020445805.1 Rhodocyclaceae bacterium | reverse complement strand
AGCAGGTCGGCCAGCTGCCAGCGGGCTTCGGCGATCCGGTCGATGCAGTGGGCGAGCGGGCCGCAGATGTCGGTGCCGCCCCGATAGGCCTGCCCGAGGAAGCGGGTCAGGCGCTCGAGTCCGTCCGCATCGAGCGGCAGGTCCATTTCGATCAGCTCCCCCTCGCCCCCGAAGGTGATGACGCGGCACGCGCGCGACTGGGCATGGGCGGTGCGCATGGCTTCCAGGACCACCGCCTTGGCGACGGCCTCGGCGCCCCCCTGCATCGACCCCGAGGTGTCGACACAGACGATCAGCGGCCCCATCTCCAGGCGCCGGTCCGGGCAGGGACGATTGACCGGGCGTTCGACCCGCGCATCACGGAAGAGGGTCTCGCTCATCCGGTCGTCGTCTTCGTAGGCCAGCAGGCTGCGCTCGGCACGACGCGCATGCCACACCAGGCGCAGGCGTGGATGACCGAGCAGCAGGGCCTCCGCCGGCAGCATGCGGGCGATCCGGTCGGAACGGCAGACCCCCCGTGTCTCGCCCGGCAGGTCCGGCACATGGACGGTCCGGGCCTCGGGAACCCGGGCCTGGGAGGGCTCGATGACCGTTTCGGTCTGCTGGCCGTGCTCATCCGCCACCTCGGTGACGCGCGCGCGGCCGAGCCCGCGGATGATCCGCGCCAGCTCGGGAAGCCGTTCGAGCAGCTGGCGGATGCGCACCACCTCCTGCCAGCCGTGGGAGCGCAGCAGGCCGCGCAGGCGATCCCAGCGGGCGTTCTTCGGCAGGTCGCCCAGGTCACCGAAGACCTCCACCAGGGATTTCATGTCGCCGCAACGGGTCTCCCAGTCGGCTGCAAAGGCCTCGATGGCGAAGGCGATGGCGCGCTCGGGCTCGACGCCGCGGTCGATGTAGGCGGGGATGAAGTCGGTGTGGAACAGCAGCCCCATCAGCACGGTCTCCGCCAGCTCTTCGTTGTCCGCGCAGTAGGCCGGCAGGTCGAGGCGGCGCATGGCGAGGTCGAGGGGGGCTGCGATGTCGGCGGGTGGCCAGCTGGCAGGGCTGCCGTCCTCCGGGAGCTGTCCCGCCAGCAGCGCGGCATGGCGCACCCGCAATCCTCCCAGCCGTGCTTCCAGCCCATCGCAGGAATGGGTCAGCGCTGCCGTGCGCAGGCGCAGGGGCAGTTGCTCCATGGCCTGCAGGCGCGCTTCGCGCTGGGCAAACAGCAGCGGGGGTGGGGCGTCCGGCATCAGGGTTCGAGGGCTTCGTGAACGATCGGCTCCGGCACGCGGCCGGGGTCGAGGTCCAGGCGCGGCAGCGCTGCAAAGCCGCTGCGACAGCTGCGGGCCCGGGACGAAAAATCCTCGAGGGCGGCCGCCGTCGAGGCCAGGCTGGCAACCACCCGGCGGGACAGGGGCTCGTCGAGCCACAGGCTGGCGGCCCGATAGCGGTCGAAGTCCTCGCGGACCGCGGCCAGTTCATCGCGATAGCCGTCGATCCGCGCCAGGAGGTCCTCGACCTGGCCGGTGCGGGCCGCGATGTGGGTGTCGCCGAATCGGCGCCGGCGCGTGTAGGTCATGCGCAGGGCCTGCCCGCCCCCCTTCATGTCATTGACCTGGCCCGAGAACTGGGCGTCCGACATGCGCAGGCGGCCCTCGTCGTCGTAGTCCAGGTCGTCGGCATTCTGTTCGGCATGGAGCTGCCCTTCGAATGCCGCCACGATCCGCTGCAGGCGGGGCGGTGCGAACGCCTCCCGCACGCCCAGCCGGCTGCAGAGCCAGTCCGTCACGCCCGCCTGCGCGCCGGCGTCACTGCCGATGCAGGCGGGCAGCAGGAGCAGGTCCCACGGGCTGATCGCAGGGCGCCCTTCGGTGGCGGCGGCGGTGCGCAGCAGGGCGGCCATCTTGACCCAGCGCCGGTCGGAGACCGGAACGCGTTCGGCATGCAGCCAGCCCCGCAGCTCGGCGAGCCGGTCGGCGACCTCGGCGCTGAGCGCCACCCCGCTGGCGGCGTGGGCGAGGGCCCGCCGATCACCCGCGTCGAGGGCCGCGTCGAAGACCGTGTCGGCGGCTGGCGTGGGTTCGAGGGCCAGCAGGGCGCGGAAGCCATCGTCACTGACCGGCACGATCGGGATCCGCAGCAGGAAGCGGTCGAAGAAGGCCGCGGCCACCTCGTCGTCGGGCACTTCGTTGCTGGCCCCGATGGCGCTGATCAGGGGGCAGTGGATGCGACCGGCGCCATTGTCGAACTCGCGCTCGTTGAGCAGCGTCAGGAGGGCGTTGAGGATCGCGCTGTTGGCCTTGAAGACCTCGTCGATGAAGGCGATCGAGGCCTCCGGCAGGAAGCCGGCGATATGGCGCTCATAGCGATCTTCCTCGAGGGCGCGGATCGACAGGGGGCCGAACAGCTCCTCGGGGACCGAGAATCGGGTCAGCAGACGCTCGAAATAGCTGGCCTCGGCGAAGGCCCGGTGGAGCCGACGTGCCAGTTCGCTCTTGGCCGTCCCCGGGGGGCCGAGCAGCAGGCTGTGTTCGCCGGCCAGGGCCGCGAGCAGGATCAGGCGCACTTCGCGGCGTCGTTCGACGAGACCGGACTCGAGCGCGAGGAGCAGGGCTTCCAGGCGTGGGCGGAGGGGTAGATGGGCTCTCATGTCGCTCATGATAGGTCGGTGTTCGGCAATTGCAGTCCCATCCGCGGTGCAACTGTCGTGCCAGCCGCCGGGCGATGGGGCTTGCGCGCCCATCGGAAGCAGAGGATTCTGTCGCCAGAGCAGGGCACCGCAGAGTCGCCCCCAACCCGGAAACAGAGAGATGACGGCACCAGATGCGGCTCTGACGCATCTGGTGCTGGCGTTCGACAATGGCTTCGCGCGGCGGCCGCCGCGCTGCTCGGTCCTGGCGCTGACCGTATTCGCGCAAGCCCTTTGACCAGCAGGCTCGCCACGCGCGCTTTGCGGCGCCTCCGCCGGACCGGGCGGAGGGGCTGGAGGTGAGCAGTTCCAGCCGGTCGGGCTAGAGGATCTATGCCGATGTGATAGCATGCGCGCCTCTCAATTGGGGTGGATCGGCATGTTCCTGCGCGTTCTTCTGCTGCTCGCGAGCGTCTCGTTGCTGGTCGGTTGCGGCACGACCCGGGAAGTCCGCCTCGGGCGTGTCGAGTCGGTTCCGTCGCTGCACAGCGCGGCCCTGGTGCCGCGGGAAGGCAATTCGAACGACATGGACGAGCATCTCAGCGCGGCCCTCGAGGCCCACGGCATGGCGCTGAAGGCGCCCTTGCGCGCGGGCACCCGGAAGGCTGCCGATGTGGACCTGATCGTCACCTACGATGACGTCTGGCGCTGGGATGTGGTGATGTACCTGCAGTCCCTGACGATCCGCTTCTACGCGGGCGCCAGCGGGACGCTGCTCGCGACCGGACGCTGGGAAAACTCGGCCTTGCACGGTCTGCAGGACGCGGGTGCGGTGACGCGTGAAGTGGTCGATGACATGGTGACACGCCTGCAGGCTGCGCGCTGAGCTCCGGCACGAGCCTATTCGGGGACATAGATCATCGAGCCGTCCGGCAGTCGGTAGGCGGCCCCGACACGAACCCCGCCGCCGTTTCCCGTCGACCCGTCTGCCCGATAGCGCTCCATCCGTTCGCCGTCACGGATCAGGATCTCCATGTCGGGTTCGCCGGCGTGGCGGATGATGGTCACGCGATCGCCCGTGAACGGGCTGTCCGGACGGGCCGCGACGGCCAGCAGCAGGGCGGCGATGAGGACCAGGAACACATCGATCAGATTGACGACCGACAGCAGCGGATCGTCGTCGATGTCGTCGTCGAGCAGGGAGCGGCTCATGCCGATTCCTCCGCACGCAGTGCCGCCAGGTCGGTGAGGTACCAGCGACGCCGGACCTGGACCACGGCGTGGGTCGCCGCCGCCGAGATCAGTGACAGGATGACCGCAGAAAAGGCGACCGTGAGACTGCGCGACACGTCGGCGAGCTGACCGCTGCCCAGCGCCTGCAGGGCCGGCCCCATCGGGATCATGGTCGCCACCAGCCCGAGCAGGGGCGTCACCCGACTGGCGATGCGGGCCAGCTCGAGGCGGCGCGCCGCGAGCCCTTCCAGTGCCGCCGCATCCAGGTTCGGGGAGGCGCACTTCGCCTGCCGCAGCTCGAAGCCCGCCGGATGCCCCCGGCGCCGTTGCCGGGCCTGCCAGGCAAAGGCACCGAGCGCAAAGCACGCGTAGCCGAAGAGGGCCGTGATGGCGAGCAGGACCGGCATCAGGAACAGTTGCCCGATGCCATACATCAGTGACTCCAGTGTCGCGCCCATGGCTCAGGCCGCCTCGGGGCTGGCGCGGGCAGACCGCCGCCGCTGGCTCAAGGCGCCCGCTGCGACCAGGGCTGCGATGGCGGCCAGTGACCATGCGGGGCCTTCGGGCGGGGTGTCTGCGGCGACCTTAGCAAGCCGCTGGCCCGCCAGATCGCCCGGGCGCTTCCCTACGCCCTGCCCGCTCTGGTCCCGTGCGCCGGTGTGATGGCCGGTTCGGAGGAACTCGGCGGCGTCCGCACTGCCCTCCGCGGCGGCGGCCTCAAACCACGTCCGGGCCGCCACCTCGTCCTTCGCGATCCCACGACCAAGATACAGGTTGGTGGCGTAGTGCAGCTTGCCCAGGGTGCCGTAGTCGGCGTCGCCGCTGGTTGCCGCACGGTGCAGGAGGGCCGTGGCCCGCACCGGATCGGCAGGCACGCCGGCCCCGTCCTCGAGCAGCAGGGCCTTCCAGATCATGGCTCCGACGTAGCCGGCGGCGATGCACTTGTCGTAGATGCGGTGGGCCGTGGCGTGGTCGCCGCACTTCTCGGCCCAGTAGCCGGCGGCACAGGTCAGCATGCCGGCAGGACCATCCGCCAGGGCCTGCAGCGACAGGCCGCCGCCGTTCCCGTCGGATGCCGCCGGGCCGCCGCAGTACACCGCATGGGCGATGGATGGCAACACAAGCGATGCCACGAGCAGGCGACGCGCGATTCGGGTCGGGCGCTTCATGCGAACACTCCAGAAATTCCACTGGAGCGAGTGTGAGCATGCGGAGAAGGCCGGGCTGCGGGTGGCTGCCCGTCACGGCCCGGGCAAATTGCCTGCTCCGCTGCGGCGGCACGGGCGGGGATGCGCTCAAGTCCTCACCGACGCGGACGTTAGAACCGAGGTGTCTGCTTGCCAGAAGAGAGATCCATGAGTCAGCCCAATGCCCGGCTAAAGCTGCAGTTCGACCTCGACCTGATGATTCCCGACACGCTGCTCAGCGAGGACCACTCCGCGCTGTGCCGCGACCTGTGCGAGATCCTCGGCGCGACGGTCATGCAGGGCCTTCCGGCGATCAGCAAGAAGCAGCTCGCCAAGGCCCAGGTCGGGCTCTTGTCGCACCACCACCATGTGGAGGTGGAGAACCTGCGGGCGCCCAGCATTCCGCTGGAGCTCGCGCGGATGGTGACCGCCCACCTGACCGACGCCGAAATCACGGTCCTGTGCGGACGGGCCGCGACGAAGGCCCCCAACACCGAGCCGGAGCTGCTCAAGTACCTTCGGCGGCAGGCCCTCGCATTGGTCAGCGAATATCGGCTGGTCCCGTGTACACTGAACGCTGTGCAGACCTCCGGGGTCTCCAGTGAATTGAAAGGCAATCTCAACCTCACCAATGGTTCCGTGATGCTGACCGACGAGTTCCGCAAGGTCAGGCTCAAGTCGGATCAGGGACCGATCCCGGTGACGGTGGAAGGAATGGACGCTACGGTGCAGGCCTCGCTCTCCGGCCATACCCTCAGCGGCCCAGTACTGGCGGTGGAGGTGATGCATCTGGTACCGCACCGGGCGCATCTGGTTGGCCTGTGGCAGCAGGCCTGAGGGGCGTTCAAGCACCAGCGTGAAAAAGTTGTTGCGTTGCAACAATCGTTCTGCTACAGTTTGAACCGTCTCCTCCACCCTCCTCCAATGGTGTGGATTTGGCCTGGACTGCAAAGTCCAGGCCTTTCTTTTTTCCGGCCCCTGCCGCTCGCCATCAGCGCCCGTCAGGGCTCATCTGCACCCATCCCGGCTGCGTATCCTCAGTGTTCACGCGGAATTCCAGGTGCCGGTCCGAGAGTCGCGGGTGCCTGGACAGCTGCTGCACAAGCGCTTCAAGCCGATCCCATTCAGTCGTCGAACCCGTGAGCTGCCACCGGACAAGGTGCGCGGGCGCGCCCGCCAGGGCTTCCGCGATCCCGTCGATGTCTTGCAGCGCAAAACGTTTGATTTCAATCGGTTCTGCTTGTGACGCCCCGGCGAGCTGTCTCGCCTCCCGTGTGGCCGCGGGCAGCGGCATGTCGGCTTGCTCCGCGCTGGCATCGGCCGCGGCGGGCGGCAGGAGCGCCTTGGCCGCAGGCGCGGGCAGGCGCGCAGCTGGGGGCGGTGGCGGTGGCGCCTGTGCGGTCGCCGGTCCGACCGAGGGTGCGCTGCGCCCTGCCGGCGCCTGAAGCGCTGGCGCCGTCCCTGGCGCTGCGGGCCTGGACACGGAGGCCGCGTCGAGTTCCGGTTTTGCGACGGCCTGGGGAGGCGGCGCGGACCGCAGGTGCGCGAGAGCCTCCTCCCTCAGCGGGCCGGCGGACCCGGCACGCTCTTTTCGCTCCACCCGCGGCCCGGCCTCTGCGTCCGCGAGCGGCTGCGCGTTGTCGGCCCCGGCCTCGCGGGCCATGTCCGTGGCGGCGGGCGCCATCATCGGAGCCCCGGACAGCGGTGGCTGCTCGCGCATGACCTGCAGTGCCACGCCCAGTGCCAGGCTCGCCGCCAGGGCGCCGCCGAGGGGGGCATACCACCAGCGCCGGCGGGCCGCTCGCCGCCTGCCGGTGGGCGCTGTGGTCTGGGCCTCGAGCCAGCGCCGCCCGACGGGCGACAGCGGGGCACCGAGAGCCGCATCGGCGCCGCGGCGTGCCAGGTCGTCGATCGTCGCCTGGCGGCGGGTGGCCTGCGCCGCGTCGAGACGCGCCGCCTCGGCGAGGACGCTGGCTTCGAGCGACGGCGGGGGCTCGAAGAGGCCATCTGCTCCGGGCAACGCGCGCGCGGGCAGGGCGGACAGGAAGCGGGCCTCCATATGCGCCGGCGGCTCGAAGGGCGGCAGGCTGCGGAGCAGGGTCCCCAGACGCCCGCGACCGCTGACGAAGGCGTCCATGTCACTCATGGGCCGGCCTCCAGCGCGCGCCGCATGCCCTGGTAGGCGTAGCGCAGGCGGCTCTTGACGGTCTCGTAGCCGGCGCCGATCGTGGCGCCGATCTCGTCGAGCGTCATCTCCGAGAAGAAGCGCAGCACCACCACCTCCCGCTGCGGATGGG
>JAGRFX010000091.1 GCA_020445805.1 Rhodocyclaceae bacterium | reverse complement strand
GGGAGCCGAACACGGTGACTTCGCCCACTCCATCCACCCGCGAGATCGGGTCCTGCACGGTGGACACCAGGAAGTCGGACAGGTCGGTGCCTGACAGGCGCCCGTCCTCCGACACGAAGCCGGCGACCATCAGGAAGTTGCGGGCCGACTTGGCGACCGTCACGCCCTGGTTCTGGACCGCCTGGGGCAGCAGCGGCAGGGCCTGCTGGACCTTGTTCTGGGTCTGGACCTGGGCGATGTCCGGGTCGGTGTCGGCGTCGAAGGTCAGGGTGATGCTGACGTTGCCGAAGGAATCGGTGTTGGAGCTGATGTAGAGCAGGCCGTCGATGCCGGTCAGGCGCTGCTCGATCACCTGGGTCACCGAGTCCTCGGCGGTCTTGGCCGAGGCGCCGGGATAACTGGTGTTGATGGCGATGGCCGGGGGCGCGATGGACGGGTACTGGGAGATCGGCAGTTCGCGGATCGCCAGCACGCCGGCCAGCATGATCACGATGGCGATGACCCACGCGAAGATGGGTCGGTCGATGAAGAAGCGGGCCATGGGGACTCTCCTCAGCGGGCGGCCAGCGGGGCCGGCTGCGCAGTGGCCGCGGGCTCGGCGCTGACCGGGATGCCGGCGCGCACCTTCTGCAGGCCCTCGGTGATCACCTGCTCGCCGGCCGCAAGGCCGGCGGTGACGATCCACTGGCCGTCGCGCGAACCGCTGAGGGTCACCGGGCGTGCCTGGACCACGCCGTCGCTGCCCACGATCATCGCCACCGCGTTGCCGCGGGCGTCGTAGCTGATGGCCTGGTGAGGCAGCAGGATGGCGCCGGCGGTCTCGCCCTGGGTGACGCTGGCCCGCACATACATGCCGGGCAGCAGCAGGCCTTCGGGGTTGGGGAACTCGGCGCGCAGGGTCACGCTGCCGGTGGATTCATCGACGCTGACTTCCGAGAACGCCAGGGTGCCGTCGTGGGCGTAGGGGCTGCCGTCCTCGAGGGTCAGGGTCACCGGGACCGCGTCGCCCTCGCGCTTGACCTCGCCCTTGGCGATGCGCCGACGCAGTTCGAGCAGCTGGGTGCTGGACTGGGTGAGGTCCACGTAGATGGGATCGAGCTGCTGCACGGTGGCGAGCGCCGTGGCCTGGTTGGCCGTGACCAGCGCGCCGGCCGTCACGGTCGAGCGCCCGATGCGGCCCGAGATGGGGCTGGTGATCCGGGTGTAGCCGAGGTTGATCCGGGCCGTCTGGACCGCGGCCCTGGCGGTCGCCACGTCGGCCCGTGCCTGCAGCAGGGCCGCCTGGGCGTCGTCGTTGTCCTGCCGGCTGATGGCCTTGATGTCCACCAGGCCGGCGTAGCGGTCGGCCTTGAGTTTGGCCGTGGCGAGCGTGGCCTCGGCGCGGGCCTGGCTGGCCAGCGCACTGTCGAGGGCGGCCTGGTAGCTGGCGGGGTCGATCTGGTACAGGGTGTCGCCGGCCTTCACCTCGCTGCCCTCCCGGAACAGGCGCTTCTGGACGATGCCGCTCACCTGGGGCCGGATCTCCGCGGCCAGGTGGGCCGCGCTGCGCCCGGGGAGCTCGGAGGCCAGCGGTACCGAGGTGGTCTGGGCGGTCAGCACCGTGACCTTGGGCAGCTGGGTTGCCTGGCCGGCCGGTGGGGTGGCCGCCTGGCTGCAGGCCCCCAGCACAAGGGCGGCGGCGGTGGCCAGGGCGATGGGGCGGAGGGCGTCGGGGAGGGGGGCGCGCATGGTTGTGCCTCGCTTCATTTCGGACCCCACGGCCGGATAGGCCCTGAAGTCGGTGTGGTTTTAGATTGAACGATCATTCTAGTTCGAGCGCTCATTCTATGTTAGCCTTGCCGCAACACTCAAGCCCCGCTTGCGGGCACGACACGTAAAGATTGGAAAATGCGAGGGGCACCGCGATGAGCGCCGACGACGAACGCAACCTGGCGAGCAAGGCCGATGTGCGACGGGGGCAGATCCTGGCCGCCGCGGAGACCTGCGTACTCGACGAGGGCTTCCACCGGGCCAGCATTTCCAAGATCTGCAAGCTGGCCGGCATGAGCCCGGGCCATGTCTACCACTACTTCGAGAACAAGGAAGCGATCATCGCTGCCCTGGTGCGCCAGGACCTGGACCGCATCCTCGACATGACCGCCGGCATGCGGGCCTCGCCCGACGTGCTGGAGGCCATGACCGACCGGGTCGCCCAGGGCGTGGCCGAGAAGCTCGACGCCCGGGAGGCGCGGCTCAAGCTGGAGATCGCCGCCGAGGCCTCGCGCAACCCCAACATCGCCCCCATCGTGCGCGATGCCGATGCCTGCAGCCTCGCCAGCCTGCGCGAGACCATCGCGGCCGCCCGGCGCGGCCGCGGCCTGTCCGACGACGAGGCCACCGCCGCCGAGCTGGCCCAGGTGGCCGCGGCCATGTTCGAGGGCCTGGTGATCCGCGGGGTGCGCAATCCGGACATCGATCGGGCGGCGATCGTCCGGCGCTATACGGTGATGCTGCGGGCGCTGATCCTGTCCTGAGACGCTCGCCCCAGCGGGGCAAGGCCAGGGCGCGGATGAATACTGGCGACTCCACATCGAATTCGCGGGCCGCTGCCCGCCCGCCACCACCACCACCGGCTCGAAACCGGCCTCCACCACCAGCGCCGCGTAGGGGCCAATCCGTCGGGATCGTCCCCGCCCAGGGGCACGCCCACCCGGGGTTCCGGCCGATGCGCCTCGCTCTGCAGGGCGTGGTGCGGTATCGACGAAAAGACCCGCAGCCGCCGCACGCCGGGCAGGAACTGCGCGCTCGCCATACCGGTGCCGAGGGCCCGGGCCGGCGCTGCCATGGCGCCGTCGCGCCCGGGAAATGGATTGCCGGTCTCGAGCACCCCCTTGCCGGCCAGCAAGGGTGCGAGATCCTTCCCCAGCTGGGGCAAGGCGCCGCAGGGCACCGAAACCAGCACCACGTCACCGAAGCGGGCCGCCGCACTCGGCGTGCCGGCTCGCACCCGGGCGCCCAGCCGTGCGGCGAGGGCCTCGGGCGGCCCGGGATGGCGCGAGGCGATGAGCCGTGCCTGCCCGGCCACTGCCCACAACTCGGCCGGCGCCCCGCCGATGCGCCCGGCTGTGCGCCGACCACGCGTCGGGCACCGGGAATCTTCCCCGTTCGGTCGTGGTCAGTTCGAGCGACCCCCGTTCCGCTGGAGACGCTCCGATGACATCCCCACGCCTGGCCGCCCTGATCCTGGGCGCCCTCTGCATCCGGTCGGCCGCCGCGGCGCTGCCGGTGGGCGCCACCGCGCCGGACTTCCGTGCGCCGGCGGCCTTCGACGGGCAGCGTCTCGACTACGATCTGGTCGCGACCCGCAGCGAGGGGCCCGTCGTGGTCTATTTCTACCCCTCCGCCTACACCTCGGGCTGCAATGTCCAGGCCCGCACCTTCTCGCGCGATCACGACAAGTTCGCGGCCGCTGGCGCCCGGGTGGTCGGCGTTTCGCTCGACAGCATCGAACGCCTGCAGGCCTTCTCGGCCGATCCCGACTTCTGCGCCGGCAGGTTTCCGGTGGTATCGGATGCCGACGGCCGCATCGCCAAGGCCTTCGACCTGCGCGTCAGCGCGGGAGGGGGCGGATATCGCGACACCCGGGGCGAGGCGATCGAGCATGGCTTTGCCGAGCGCACGACCTTCGTCGTCGCGCCGGATGGCCGGATTGTGGCCGCGATCTCGGGCCTGGGGCCTGAGCAGAACGTGGCTGCGGCCCTGAAGGCGGTGCAGGCGATGACCCGCACGGCACCCTGAGGCCCCAGCCCTGGCACCCGCCGCGCGCCGGGGTCGGAGCGGGCGGCTGGCGGGGCGAACGAATTGGGGCGGACCGCATTCCTGCGGTCCGCCCCGTTCTGCATGCGCACTCCGCTGCGAATCACCGTTACCAGGTGACGGGGTGCGCCGTGCTCCTTGCGCTTAGTTGATCGTCAGGCGGTTCATCACGTCGCGAACGCCTTCGATCGACATGGCGACCTGGGTGGCCTGCTTGACTTCCTTCTCGCTGTCCACCGTGCCGCTCAGCAACACCACGCCGCGGGTCGTCTCGACGTTGATCTCGATGGCCTCGGTCACGCTGTCGGCGGCCAGGGCGGCCTTGACCTTGCCGGTCAGGGCGGCGTCATTGATATAGCGGCCAATGGCGCCCTTGTCCTTGCCGTCGGCATCCGGCGCGAGGGTCAGCTCGTTATCCACCTTCTTCACGCCATCGATGCCGTAGGCGACCTTGCTGGCCTGTAGCTTTTCGTCGTGGCTGTCCACCTCGCCCTTCAGGGTCACCACCCCGCGGGTGGTCTCCACCTCGATCTCGGTGGCTTCGGTGGTGGTGTCGGCGGCGAGCGAGGCCTTGACCTTGGCCGTCACGGCCGCGTCACCGATGTACTGCTTGATGGCGCCCGGCTTGTCCTGGCCGTTCGAAGCGACGACGCTCAGCTTGTTCATGACGCCTTCGACCCCTTCGACCGAAATGGCCACCTTCTCGGCCTGGACCTTTTCGATGCCGCTATCGACCTCGCCCTCGAGCAGCACGACGCCGCGGGTGGTCTCGACCTCGATCTCGATCGCGTCGGTAATGTCGTTGGCGGCCAGGGCGGCCTTGACCTTGCCGGTCAGCGCCGCGTCATTGACGTACTGGCCGACGGCGCCGGCTTCGATCTTTTGCTCGGTCTTCTGGTCGCCGGCCCACGCGGCGGGCGTGGCGAAACCGATCAGGGCAGTCGAAAGGGCGATGGCGATGGTCTTCTTGTTCATGAGTGCTCTCCTTGGTCTGTCTTCTCGAACTTCAGGTGGCCTGCGATGGTGGCCAACCTGGGGCGTCGGGGTGAGTGGGTGTTTGCGATGACGCCTTGGTACGAACTTTAGGTGCCCGACCGGGCAGGCCCTATCGGCGCCCGGCGCGTCCCGCTGTCAGCGGCGGACCACCGCGGGTAGGGCGATTCCTACGTGGCACGCCTGGGCAATTTGCCCGCGGGTTTCGCCGACGATTGCGACAGGGCACCGGAATCGCGCATCCTCGGGCCATGACGGAACGACATCACCCGGCCATGGACCTCAAGCGGCAGCTGGCCTTGCGCATCACGGCCTTCGCGCTGCTGATCTGGGCCTGCGCCTCGGTCGCGGTCCTGCAACAGGCGCTGCGCCGCATCGAGGCGCACGTCGAGCGCAGCGGCGCGACCATCGAGCGCCTGATCGGCACCGAGCTGGACCAGCGGAGGGAGTTCGTCGCCCGCCGGGTCGAGGGCCTGCAGCTGGCGCTGCTCGAGCAGATGGGCGCCTCGCTGCGGCTGTGCGTTCGGATCCAGGACCTGACCGGGTCCGAGCTGATGCGCCGCTGCTTCGCGGCGGATGCGGAGCCCCACCCGCTGACCGAGGCCCTGCTCGCCCGACTGGTCGGCGCTCGGGTCGAGCATCGGGGGTCCATCGGCCAATACCCCGGCATCAAGGTGGGCGAATTCACCGTCACCCCGGACCTGCGTGCCGAGGCCGAGGCCCTCGCGGGCGAACTCCGCCTGGTGCTGTTGATCACCGTCGGGGTCCTGCTCCTGAATCTGCTGGTCTACCTGCCGGTGCGGCGGGCGCTGCGGCCGACCGAACAGGTCCTGGCCACCATCGACCGCCTGCGGGCGGGCGACCTGACTGCCCGCATGCCCCGTCCGCCCCTGGCCGAACTGCGACGCATTGCCGAGGGCTTCGACGAACTCGCGGCGCGCCTTCAAGCCACCGACGGCCGCCAGAAGCGGCTGGCCCGACGGCTGCTCGATGTCCGCGAGGAAGAGCGGCGACGCCTCGCCCGGGAACTGCACGATGAATTCGGCCAGTGCCTGGCCTCGATCCGCGCCGAAGCCGCCTTCGGCGCCGGAGCGGCAGCTGGCACGCCCGCACTCCTGCCGCCCTTCGACGCGATCCGGCGGGTGGCCGGCTCGATGATGGAGAACCTGCAGCGGATCCTCCAGCAGTTGCGCCCCGTGGGTCTCGAAGCCTTCGGGCTCAGGGCCGGACTGGCCCAGCTGGTGGTCGATGCCCAGCGGCAGAGGCCCGCCTGCCGCATCGACCTCCAGGTCGCGGGGCCGGTCGATGCCCTGGACGATCCGCTGACGGTCGCCATCTACCGCATCGTCCAGGAGAGCCTGACCAATGCCCTGCGCCACGGCGCTCCCGAATCCGTCGTGGTGGGCCTGGTCTGCGAGGCGTCGCAGCTGCGGCTCGACGTCGAGGACGACGGTTCGGGCGACGGCAACGGGCAGGCGGGCTCGGGCATGGGCGTGCTCGGCATGCGGGAGCGGGTTCTGGCCCTGGGTGGACGCTTCCGCCTGACGGCGCGGTCGCCGCGGGGCACGCGGGTGAGCGTGGTGCTGCCGCTCGCGGCGCCCGCCGCCGACAACGAAGGAGAGGACGATGGCGCTGATACGCCTGATGCTGGTCGATGATCACGCGGTCGTCCGCGAAGGCTATCGGCGGCTGCTCGAGCGTCGGGACGATCTGCGCATCGTCGCCGAGGCCGCCACGGCGGCCCAGGCGCTGGAAGCCTTTCGCCTCCACAGTCCCGACGTGGTGATACTCGACCTGGCCCTGCCGGACATGGGCGGCGTCGAGCTGGTCGGGCGTCTGCGCCAGCGCGCGGCAGACGCCCGCATCCTGGCCTTCAGCATGCACGACGATCCCCTGTTTGCCGCCCAGGCGATGAAGGCCGGGGCCCTGGGCTATGTGACCAAGAGCAGCGATCCGGAGGTGCTGGTCCAGGCGGTCTACGCCGTCGCCGCGCGCCAGCGGACCCTCAGCCCCGATATCGCGCCGCGTCTGGCGGTCGCCCTGCTCGACCACGGTGACGATCCCCTGCGCGCCCTGTCGCCGAGGGAATTCGAGATCCTGCGGATGCTGGTCAATGGCCACTCCCACGCCTCGATCGCCGAGGCCCTGTTCCTGAGCCCGAAGACCGTGCAGAACTGCCACTACCAGATCAAGGCCAAGCTGGGCGCCCGCAACGACATCGAGCTGGCGCGGATCGCCGCGCCCCTGTCGATGTAGGCGAGGGGCGAGCGACGACCTGCCCCGCTTCCGGGACACTCTGTGCAGGTCGTCCGTGGCCCCCCCAGCGCGGGGCCGCCGCTCAGGCGCCGAAGAGGCGCTTGAGCCAGCCGAGAATGCCGCCGCCACCGGCAGGGGCCTGGGGCGCCGCAGCCGCGGGGGCGGGGGTGGGTCGTGGTGCCGGCGCCGGCTGGGGGGCCGCCTTCGCAGCCGGGGCGGGACTGGGAGCCGGCTTTGGCGCGGCCGCCGGCCTGGCTGCCGGTGCAGCCGCTCTGGCCGCCGTGGCGGCAGGGGCTGCGCGGGCTGGCGCCTTCCCGGCATTCGCGGCCTGCAGCTGCGCATAGTGTCGCTTGAGGACCGAATCGGTCGGCGGCAGCCCGAGCACGCGATTGCGCTCGGTCAGCGCGTGCCGTCGCAGCACGGAATCCTGTGGAAGTACGTCATGGCTCATGTCTCGCCTCCGCCTCTTCAGGTCTGTTGTATGAATTGTCCTTCGCACCCTTTGCCGGCCCGGATCCGGTGGTTGCGCCCCGGGGACGGCTCGGCGCCATGCCCACAGCAAGTCGCGGGCCAGCCCGACATGGAACGATGGCGGGGGCAGGGCCTCGAAGCTTCAGGATGGATGGCGCGGGGAGGCTCGCATGGGCTGGATCGAAGGCCGCGTAGCGGCACGCAGGGCCTGGACGGAAACGCACATCTCGCTGGGCATCGAGGCCGACCTGCCGGTCTTCGAGCCGGGGCAGTTCGTCCGGCTGGGGCTCGACATCGACGGCGAGACGGTCGGCCGGCCCTACTCGCTGGTGAATCCGCCGGGCGCCGGGCTGCTCGAGGTGTATTTCGACGTGGTGCCCGGCGGTCCCCTGTCGCCGCGCCTGGCCGCCCTCGCGCCGGGCGATCGCCTGCGCGTGGGCAGTGCGCCGTACGGGTTCATGGTGCTGTCGGAGCTGCCGGAAGGGCGCGACCTGTGGCTGCTGGCCACCGGCACCGGCGTGGGGCCCTTCGTGTCGATACTGGAGAGCCAGGCGGCCTGGGGGCGCTTCGAGAACCTCCGCCTGGTGCACGGCGTACGCCGGGCCTCGGAGCTGGCCTATCGTGATCGACTGCTGGCGATGGAGGAGCGACACGGCGGCCGCTTCCGCTACCTGCCCTTCGTCACGCGCGAGGCCTGCGATTTCGCCCTGCCGGGCAGGATTCCGGCGGCCATCGGGGATGGGCGCCTGGCGGCCTGGGCCGGGCTGCCCCTGGACCCCCGCCACGCCCGGCTGATGCTGTGCGGCAACCCGGGCATGGTGGCGGGCGCCCTCGAGGCGCTGGCGCCGGCCGGATTCCGCCGCCATCGGCGGCGCGAACCCGGCCAGATCCTGCTCGAGGAGTACTGGTCCGAGGACCGGGCCGGGTAGCGGTTCAGGGAACCGCCGTCCTGCTTACTTGCCGACGACCTCGAGCAGTTCCACTTCGAAGATCAGGGTCGCGCCCGGCGGAATCACGCGACCGGCGCCGCGATCGCCGTAGGCCGTCTCGGCCGGGCAGGTCAGGCGGGCCTTGCCGCCCACCTTCATCATCGCCACGCCTTCGGTCCAGCACTTGATCACGCCGTCGAGGGGGAAGGTGGTCGGCTCGTTGCGGCTGTAGGAGCTGTCGAACTCGGTGCCGTCCGGCAGGGTGCCGCGGTAGTTGACCTTGACCACGTCGCTGCCTCCCGGCTGGGCGCCGGTGCCCTCCGTAAGCGGCACATACACAAAGCCGCTGGCGGCCTTGACCGCGCCCTTCTGGGCCGCTGCGTCGGCCAGCACCGCCTTGCCCTTCTCGGCCGTGACCTTGGCCGCCGCGGCACGCCGGGCCTGGGCCAGCTCATTCACCTTCTGCCCGTAGACTTCCATGTCCACCGCGCTGGCGGCCCCGGTCGTGGCGTCGCGCCAGCCCTGCTGGACGGCCTCGAGCTCCTGGGCACTCAGGTTGAACACCGCGGTCTGGCGCGCCACCAGCTGGCCGATGGCGTAAAGGGTCTTCTGATCCTCGGTCATGTCGGCGGCCAGCGCACTGGTGCCCACCAGGGCGAGTCCGAGGGCAAGGATGAGGGGTTTCTTCATGGTGTCTGCCTGTGTCAAAGACTGCGCCGGATCCGGGCGCGGAACGCGGGAGCATAGACCATCGGCGAAATTGTTGCGTCCGAGCGGCCCGGGGCGCTACGGCGGGAGCGAAACTTGCTGCCCGGGACGAGGGCAGTGGGCGAACCCGGGCGCGGCGGCCTCTCCGGGTGCAGATCCACCGAACCGGTCCTCACTCTCACCATCGAGGTGTGCGATGCGACGAACGGCAAGTCCCTCCCGGTCCGGCCAGGCCGGACCCCACGCGGCGGCAAGGGTGCCGACGCCCGGTGTCGCGGAACCATTCCCCTTCTGGCGGCCTCCATCGCTCATGCGCCTGCGACGGTTCGGCTTCCTCCTCCTCGCGACGGTCCTCGTGGCCGCGGCGGGCATGGTGCGCGCCGACAGTTTCGAGCAGGGGGTCTTCTGGGAGGTGGTGGCGCCCGATGGACGGGTCGGCCATCTGCTCGGCACCTTCCACGCTTCAGACCCGCGCATCCTGCAGCTGCCCCTGCCGGTGGCGCGGGCCATTGAGGAATCGGACCAGGTGGCCACCGAGCTGGTCGGCGACGACGTCTCGGCGCGCCGTTTCCGGCGCGCCATGATGATGCGCGAGCCGCGCCTGCCCGAACTGCTGGGCGAGGCGGACTTTGCCCGGGTCGAACCCCTGCTGGCCCGCTCGGGCGTGCGCCTGAGCGCCCGGCCGCGCCTCAAGCCCTGGGCTGCGCTGCTGGTGCTGGGCCAGCCGGCCGGCCCCCAGGGGCCGAGCATGGACGAGGCCCTGCTGGCCCATGTGCGGGAGGTGGGCAAGCCGGTGGTCTCCCTGGAGAGCATCGAGGAGCAGATCGACACCTTCGAAGGGGTGCCCGAGGAGGCCCAGGTGCAGTTGCTGCGCCATGCCGGCCAGAATCCCGAGGCCAACCAGGCCCTGGTCGAACCGCTGATCCGCGCCTATCTGGCGCGCAACCTGGCCGAGATGTTCCGGATCAACGAGTCGGTGCTGGATGGTGCACCCGAGCTTCGGCGCCAGAACCAGTTCTTCCTCGAGCGGGTGCTGTACCAGCGCAACCGGCGCTTCGTCGAGCGACTGGAGCCCCTGCTGAAGCAGGGCAAGGTGTTCGCGGCCTTCGGCGCCCTTCACCTCTTCGGAGAGCAGGGCGTGCTGTCCCTGCTCGAGCGCCGCGGCTTCAGGCTGCGCCGGCTCGACTGATCAACCGGGCTTGACGGCCTGGTACTCCGCCAGCATCGGCAGGGCGCCATGCTCGAGATGGCGGATCGCGCCGGCGAAGCCGGCCTCCCGCAGCGTGGCCAGGACCTTCTCGGGCGGCGCGCAGGCGTCGATGGTGTCCCAGTAGTAGCGCCACAGCCGCGCGGTCTCGGCGCCGCCGCCGGCGGCCCGCGCCAGCAGCGGGACGAGCCCCCGCATATAGACCTTCATCAGCGCCCGGCTCCAGGCCTGGGTGGGCCGGGTGATCTCGAGCAGGCACAGGCGCCCCCCGGGCTTGAGGACCCGGAAGAATTCGTGGAAGGCCACGGAGAGATCGCTGATGTGGCGCAGGGCGTAGCCCATGCTGAGCATGTCGAAGCTGGCGTCGGGGAAGGGGATGGCCTCGGCCCGGCCCTCGACCAGCCGGACGCCCGGCGGAAGGGCGGCATTGGCCATCATGCCGGGGCTGGGATCGACGCCGACCACCAGCTCCGGGTTGCCGGTCAGGCGCGCCGCCTCGCGGGCGACCAGTCCGGTGCCGACGCCGATATCGACGATGCACATCCCTTCTTCCAGCCCCGCCCGGATCAGCGCCTGCCGGCGGTACCAGGGGCCGGTGCCGAGGGCCAGGATCGACTCGATGCGGTCATAGTGGGGGGCCGTCCGGTCGAATATGCCGCGCAGGAAGCCACTGCGGGCGCCCTCGTCGGCGTAGTACTCGGTCAGCGGGGCGTGGGGGGTGTGGACGATCGGGTCGTCTGTTGGTGCGCGCATCGAGCTACCCATCCGGTATCGGTCCTGCCCTTTTACCCGATTCGCGCGATCTCCGCCGCGACGGGGATCAATACCTTGGTTCGCCGCGGTGCTTCGGGGTCAGGCCGCGCGACGTGCCGACAGCTTTCGCGCGCAGGATTCCATCGGCGAGGGGATCTGGAGCAGGTGGGCGGCGTCCTTCTCCGACAGCTCGGAGAGGGCCCGGAATGTGACGAGCAGCAGGTCCGAGCCGTCGCCGGCCACCAGGGTCAGGAGCTGGCGGTGGGGGCCGATCCAGCCGACACAGCCGTGCCAATGGCCGAGTTCGCCGTGGTTGAGATAGACCCAGTCGCCCACCTCGATGCCCTGCAGCCATTTGGGCGCGACCGCGTCCCGCGCGGTGTGGCCACCGTGCATCAGCAGGCGGGCCTGCGTGCAGCCCGGGACGGGCCTCAGTCGCAGGCCGGCCGGCGCAGCGCGCTTGTGGGCGGGCGGAGACGCACCGCGGATCAGGGCCGCGTGCAGATCCATGCAGGGCAGCAGCGCCGCGTTGCGCTGCCGCTCGTCGAGTCCGAGGACGTCGAGCCCGGACTGCAGGCGCTTGATCAGCGGGGGGAGGGCCGGCATCAGGCGTCGGCGGGTGGCCGGGTCGGCGTCGCCCGTGACCGAGGCGGCCAGCTCCGCGGAAGCCCGCAGATGTTCCAGGTAGGCAGGGCTGTCGGCGCCATGCGCGTAGGCGGTCCGGGCCAGCACCTGGACCCAGTACAGCTCGAGGAAATCGGCGACCGCTGCGGGCAATGCCTCGCTGCCCAGGCCACGGACCGCGCGACTGGCGGCCTCCAGGCACTGGTCGTGCCGCTCGCTGCGCCGCGCGGCTTCACCGACGGTCCGCGCGGCTTCACGAGTGGCCTCCATGCGCTCGTCGATGAGCGATTCGGTGGCGCCCAGCGCCAGGGTCAGGGCACGGCCAATGTCGTCCCCCGGTTGCCGGACCTCGCCGGCGATCCGGTCCACCCGGTCGAACCAGGGAGAGGGTGCCTCCGGGCGCAGACCCGCGCAGGCGGTCGCCATGGCCCGCATCAGGCGGTTGGCCGGGTGGTCCTCGATCGAGAACAGCCCATCGTCCCTGAGGGCCAGCTTGAGCAGCGGCACCCGCAGGTGGGCCAGCGCGCGACGCAGGCCGACAGCCAGCGCGGCTTCGCCGGCCAGCGCGTCGAAGATGCGTTCGATGGCCCGCACCGCGGCGGCCCGCCGGGCCGGCAGGATCGGCCCGAGGGGTCCGTCGGCCAGGCTGCCGCCCGCTTCGCTGCAATGCTCGTCGATCCACTGGTGCAGCAGCCGCAGGAGGTCGTCCGGGGTTTCGTCGTGGGCCGCCGCAGGCGCACCGCCTGCCGGCAGCAGGCTGTCCCGGAAGGCCGCCATCGGCCCGCCCGAGTGCCCGACCGGCGCGCGGCCGGGGGGCTGGCGGCTGGCCTCGGACCCCGGCCGGGTCCGGGTGGCGACGGTGAGGCCGGCTTCGCTGAGCTGCCGGTCGAGGGTCCGGTACAGGCCGATCAGGAGGTGGCCGAGTTCCTCGGCGTTGTCGCTGACCAGCCGGAGTCTCAGGTCCGGATCCAGCCCGGCGGCGTCCGACAGGCCACGCAGCCCGCGGCAGGCGGCCTCCGGCCCGACCGGGGATTGCGCCGAGTCCGTGTCGCGGTGGTCGAGGAGGCGCATCATGCGCAGGTGGAGGCGGGCCAGTTCGTGCTCGCAGCGCTCGCGGATGCGTCGCGCCACGTCCGTCAGGACGATCGAGAATTCGAGGTCTTCCTCGTGCACCAGGCTGATGCGCGAGGCGGTCAGGCTCTTGGCCATCTCGAAGCCCTGCCGATCCTTGAGGCCGACCAGTTCGTCGAAAGCGGCGCCGGCCTCCTCGGTCAGGCCCTCGATCCACTCGGGCTGGCCGAAGCCGCGATCGCGCGCGAAGGCCACCAGCACGTCGAGGAACTGGCTGCGGCAACTGGCGAGCAGGGCGGCGGTGCCGTCCCGGGTAGCGCTCATTCGATGATAAACCTACAAGAATCAAGGACCTTGGCGCGGATGCTGACGTATATTCGCACGAAGGGCAAGGGCCGGGCGTGGGGCCGGCAGCCACGATGCATCCCCTGATGCCCCTGTTCCGCGGGCTCGCCGTCCTGGGCCTGTTGGCCCTGTTGGCCTGCATCCGGCTCGATCGGCCCGTTCTGGCCCTGCTGGTGGCGGCGGCCTTTGCCTACCCGTGGGGCGCTGTCCTCGTCGACGGTGCATCGCGCCTGCCGTGGCTGATGCGGGTCTGGCGCTACCGCGGCTGGGAAGGGCGCTACCAGGCGTTCGAAGGCCGGCACATCCGCGTCGAGCTGGACGGCGAGGGCCTGCCCTGGCTGTGGCTCGACGATGCCTTGCGCGAACTGCACCTGGTCCGCCAGGGCCTCCTGCTGAGCAGCCTGACGGCCCATGAGTTCCGGTCGCCGGCGGACGGCCCGGCGCGGGTCTCGCTGGCGGGCCTGCAGCGGCTCGCCAGGGTGGCCCGTGATCCGGCCGCGCCGCGCTTCGTGCGCTGGTTCGAGCGACAGGTCCATGCACCGGCCCAGCGCCAGGCGGCCCGAACCGAGCCGCCGCCCGGCCCCTGAGCGGCGTCCGGAGCCGTGGCCAGACGCGCCGGGCCTGTGCGATAGTGGCTGCCCGGCACCGTACCGGACGCGCTACCGGACCGCAGCGCCCGCGGCCCCGTTCCAGACAGGAGACCTCCGATGACCCGCAAGACCCTCGCCGCCCTGGCCGCCGCGCTCGGCATCGTCGCGATGCAGCCCGCCACCGCCCAGACCCGCGTGACCTTCAAGGCCGCCAAGGCGGGCACTTCGTACTATCAGATGGCGGTCCAGATCGCCGAGACGGTCAAGCAGGCCAGCGACGGCGCGGTGTCGATCACCGTCGAGGAAAGCCAGGGCTCGGTCCAGAACGTCAAGGAAGCCGCTGGACGGGGCGCCAACTACCTGTTCACCTCGCCGCCGGCCCTGGTGGCGAAGGCGGTCGCCGGCGAGAAGCCCTTCGACCCGAAGGACCCGGTATTCGAGAAGGTCCGCGCCCTGTTCCCGATCCCCTCGCTGACCATGCACTACGTGGTGCGGGCCGACGCCGGCGTCACCCACTTCGGCGATCTCGCCGGCAAGCGCTTCGTGACCGGCAAGGGCTCCTTCGGTGCCAAGGAGGCCGAACAGAACTTCAAGGACTTCGGCCTGGAGGGCAAGATCGAGGTCATCGACATCGAGCTCTCCGGCGCCGGCGCCGCGATGAAGAACGGCCAGGTGGACGGCTTCGCCACGGCCGGCTCGTGGCCCGCGCCGAATGTGGTCGAGGTGGCCGCCACCACCCCGGTGCGGCTGCTGTCGATGAG
>JAGRFX010000090.1 GCA_020445805.1 Rhodocyclaceae bacterium | reverse complement strand
GTCGCGACCGGGTGCCCGCCCGTCCAGACGCACCGTCGCCCGCGCGTCGGGATCGAGTCCGCTGATGATGTTGAGGAGGGTGCTCTTGCCGAAGCCGGACGGCCCGACCAGGCACACGAACTCACCCTCCGCCGCGCTCACGCGAAAATCGCGCAGGGCCAGATGCTGGCGCCCGCCTCGGTCCTCGTAGCGCTTCTCGTCGACGACGACCTCGAGCATCAGTGGGGCCTCCAGCGGTTCAGTCGGCGCTCGAGGGGACGCACCGCCAGGGCCTCGATCAGCAGCACCACCGAGGCGAAGACCAGCGTGTAGGCGAGGATGCCGGCGATATCGAAGAACTGGAAGAAGACATTGAGCTGAAAGCCGATGCCCTCGCTGCGCCCCAGCAGTTCGACCACCAGGACGATCTTCCAGATCAGCGACAGCCCCGCCCGCGCCGCCGCGAACAGGTAGGGGTGGAGCTGGGGCAGGTAGACCTGGAGGAACTTGCGCTGCGGGCTCAGGCGGTAGGCGTGGGCCACCTGCATCAGCCGCGGATCCACGGCCCGGGCCCCTTCGCGCACCGTGACGATCACGGTCGGGATCTTGTTGATGGCCACGGCCACGATCGCCGCCGTATCGTTGAGGCCGAACCAGATGTAGCACAGGATGATCGTGACCAGGGCCGGGATATTGAGGCCCAGCACCAGCCAGCCGTCGAGGAATCGGTCGAGCACCGGCCAGCGCCCCATGGCGATGCCGATGGCCGCCCCGATCAGCATGGCGGCGGCGAAGCTCACCACCACCCGCAGCAGGGTCACGCCCAGGTGGTGCGGCAGCGCCATCGACGCGACCTCGCTGCCGATGCGCTCGAAGACCACGGCCGGATAGGGCACCGTCGGATCATGGGCGGACATCGCCGCAACCTGCCAGAGGAGCAGGAAGCAGACCAGGGAGGCCAGGCGGATCAGCGCCTCGCGACCCGGCCGCCAGCTGCGCCCCGTGCCTCCCGAATCCTGCAGCACGCCCGCCGTCGTCGCGCCGTCGCTGCGGCGATTCACCGGGATCCGGTCCGCCAGAACACGCCCGGCGCCAGGGTCGCGGCACGACCAACCAGGGCTTCGCCGCCCTCGCGCGCCAGCACCTCATAGGCCTTCCGCGCGGCCGCTTCGGCCTGCTCCGTTCCGGCCTGCGGAATGCCGGCCCGGTAGCCCTCGCGCAGGGCCACGAAAGTGGCGTCGTCCTCGGCCTTCATCATCGGCTTCAGGCGCTCCCATTCCGCATCCGATTCGCGCAGGATCTTCTTGGCGGCCGCAGAGGCCTCGAGAAACCCGTCCACGGCCTGCCGATGGGCGCTGGCCCAGTCCTCCTTGAACACCCAGCCCACCATCGGCAGCTCCCGATCGATGCCGAGCCCGCCCAGGATCTCGTCGATGCTGAGAAGTCGCTTCATGCCGGCTGCGTCCAGCCGGGCGGCAAAGTGCCAGAAGTTGAGGGCCCCGGGCAACTCACCCTTGAGCACCAGCTGGTTGAGCAGGGGCGGCGCGGCGAAGTTGGGCTCGACCAGTTCCGCCGCGTCGATGCCGGTCTGCTGGCGCGCATAGGCCCGCAGCAACAGCCAGCTCTTGTCGAGGGCGCCGCCGGCCACGCCGAGGCGCTTGCCCTTCAGGTCGGACAGGGTCGATATACCCGCATCGGGCCGGACCATCAGGCTCCCCTCCGCGCGCGAGTAGGGCGCGAACGCGTACATCCGGCCCTCCGAACGCTGGCGCGCCACCCACAGCCAGTCGCTGACGATGATGTCCACCGCCCCGCCCTGCACCGCCACGGCCGCGGCATCCTTGAGGGCCAGGGGAACGATGTCGAGGGAGAAACCGTGCTCGGCATCGAGCCGGTGGTGCTGGATGACGTCCAGTTCCCAGTTCACGGTGCCGTATTTCAGCACGCCGACCTTGAGCACCGGGTTCTCGGCCCGGGCTGCAAACGCAGCGAACATCAAGAGGACAACCAGCAACAGGCCCGCGCGGGGCAGTCGAATCCACATGGAGAGTCTCCTTCCTTGGGCGGCGCTTCTAGGCGAGCGCCTGCCACTGCACTGAGATGGCGGTATAACCGGGTTGTTCCCGAAGGTGCAAGCCACGTGCCAGCTCCGGGAGATTTTCCCGGGTCCGGCGGGCCGCGCGGCGCCTGGGCTGAGCGACGCCAGGCGGCGGCACGCAGACCTCACGCACGACGCAGAGTGTCTCACCTTGGGACAGCTGACCGGGACAGGTGTCGGGTCGCAGGAAAAAAATCGGGCGGCCCGCCCTGCGGGCCGCCCCCAAGCTACGCCGTGGAGGGAGAAACCGTGGATGCAGCGCGTCGGACTCGCGGCGCCGTTTGGCACATGGCGAGGCGCAGGGCGGAAGAGGGAGGGCCGCCCGACGACTGCACCCACGGCAGGAACCGTTGCAGATGCCGTGCCGGAAACTCGGGGAATGCCCGAAAACCCTTGCTGGGCGCCGCAATCGGGCTGATGGCGGCGATTTGCGCGAACCGCGGACTGTGACCCGAAACTGGACAGGTGCTCCAGCCCGCAGCGCAGCGCCTGGCCATCACGTCACGCTTTGGGGCGGCCGGTGGGCACCGGCACGGTCCATCCCGGCGGCGTCGCCAGACAGATGGCCACCGACCTTAGCGACCGCCGCTGCGCTCCACGCGGTTGCCACCAGCCCGGCGCGCCCGGTGCATGGCCTGATCGGCCCGCCCCAGCAGCGTCGAGGCCCCCACCTGCCCCGCCCGACCGACGCTGTCACCCGCCACGCCGATGCTGACGGTGATGGACGCCGTGCGCCGTCCGATCGAGACGGGCACTTCGGCCACTTCCTGGCAGAGGCGCTCCGACAGGGCGACCGCCTGCCGGATGTCGGTCGCGGGCATCAGCACCGCGAACTCACCGGCATTGGAGCGCGAGGGAAAATCCGTGCTGCGGATGATGTGCCGCAGGCGCTCCGAGACCGTCAGCACGACCGATGACAGTGACTCCTCACCGTAACGCTCGGCCAGCTGGTCAAAGCCGTCGATCTCGATGATCGCGATCGAGGACGGGGTCTCGAGCACCATGGCACGCTCGGTCTCGATCGCCAGCTGACGCTGCAGGCTGCCGCGGCTCCACAGGCGGGTCAGCGGATCGACTGCCGGCTCTTGGCCAGAACCCGCCATCGGCGCCACTGCTTCGACGGACGCTGGCGGCGGTTCGTCACTGAAGTCCGGCACCGCGGGCTCGGTGGCCAGCACCGGCGAGGGCGGCAGGATGGGGGGCGGCACGGCGGTGCTGCGCGCCGCCACGGGCTCCGACACCGCGCGACCGAGCAGGGTCATCAGCAGCAGGGTCAGGATGCCCGCCATGGCGGTGGCGAGCCCGACAAAACGGTTGAGGTCGTGCCGGCGCCGAATCGACAGGTCGCGGGCATCTTCGAGCTCGACCCGCACATGCGCCAGCAGGGCTTCGGCATCCTCGGTCAATTGGTCGAGTTCGCGATCGAAGCGCTCCATGAACTCGGCGCCCGAGGTCAGACGCGACTCCGCCGGCCAGGTCAGCAGGGAATCACCCATTTTTCGGGCCACCGCCCAGCGCCGCACCATGTCACCGAGGCGCTTCTGCTCCGCCTCATGGGTGGCCGATACGGTACGAAGCAGATTGCCGAAGATGCTTTCGATGCGACCCGCCATCAGCTCGAAGCGGATCCGTTCGTCGCTGGCGCCGTGGATCAGGAAGTCATTGGGCGGCATGGCGCATTGGGCGAGCAGCAGCTGCAGCCGCCCCACTTCCTCGAAGCGCGCCTGCACCTCGTCGGAAATGACCTGCAGGTCCACCTTCATGGGTCCATAGACCCACAGGTTCGCGAACACCAGGACCGTCACGAAGGGCAGCGCCGCCGCGGCAAGCGCGAGCGAGAGGCGGACACGTGACGACAGGCGCTGGAGGATTCGCATCATCGATTCAGAGACAGGCCTGGGCGCCGCCGGTTCGGCCGCCGGTGCCCTCATGACTCGCGAGAATAGCGCGGGTCGGTCGATGCTGCGATGCAAATGCGCCACACCCAGGATGAATTTGCCATCCTCGGATGTGGCGCACGGTGCTGATCGGGCTCAGACGGTCGAGAAGAATCCGATCGAGACCAGCACCAGCAGGATCAGCCCGAAGCCGATCAGGACCAGGCCCAGGACCCGTGAGGCCGTGATGAACGAGCCCGACGGCGCATCGACCAGGAAGGCTTCCAGTCGCCCTTCCTCGACCAGCCGGTTGTAGTGGGCCGGATGATCCCGCCGGAATTCCTCGAGTGACTGGGTTCCGGTGAACATCACGATATCCGGCGGCGGCAGCTTGTCCGGTCGGAAGTGGTTGTTGAAGAAGTGCACCGTGAAGAGGAAGACGGCAGCCAGGAACGCTTCTTCACCGTGCACCAGGGTCGCAACGTTGAAGACCCAGCCCGGCAGCAGGCTGGCCGTGACGTTGGGGAATGCCAGCATCAGGCCACTGAAGCCGATCACGTTCACACCCCAGAACACCGCCCAGTAGTCGAACTTCTCGAAATAGGCCCAGCGATCGAGCAGGGGCCTCGGGCCCATGCCCAGGAACCACCGGAACATCTGGTAGCAGTCGATGAAGTCCTGCCACCGCGGGATCAGCGAATCCGGGCCGAACCAGCGGAACTGCCCGCGACGGCGGACCAGCAGGTGGAACATCACGTAGACGAAGTGGATGAAGAAGATGCCCACGAACAGCGTGGCGGCCACCCGATGGACGATGCCGGCGTTGGCGGGCCCGCCGAGCGCCCCCACCACCGACCGCGCCCAGGCCGTCTCGGCATACAGGGCCGCGGTGCCGGTCAGCACCAGGGTCATGGTCACCAGGGCGAATGCCAGGTGGGCGGCGCGCCAGCCGGCCGCGAATCGCCGCACGTGGCGCTTCTCGTCGATGGGCAGTTCGCTGACCTTGACCCGCGGGCTGGGCACGCCGTCGCGGCGGTCCTTCCACTCGCGGTAGTACCACAGGCCGCAGTGCAGCCAGAAGAAGGCAAACACGCCGATCAGCAGGGCGACCATGAAGCGGGTCGCGATCCACAGCTGCGGGTAGCGCTCGAAGTCCCCGGCGTGGGCATGGGGGCCGAAGCTGACGAAGCCCGCCGTCGCCAGCGGCAGCTTCTTGCCGTCGTGGCACTCCCGGCAGGTCTCCAGGCGGTTGTCCGGATGGACCGAGGAGTCCGGGTCGGTGGGCTTGAGGATGTCGTGGCTGCCGTGGCAGTCGAAGCACTTCGCCGTGTAGGCATAGCCGAGGCTGTGCACCTGGCCGTGGTAGGTGGCCCGGTAGGTCTTGTACTCGGCCTCGTGGCAGTTGCCGCAGTTGCTGGTGATCAGGAGCTTGGTGGGATCCTTCGAGGTGTTGTCGATCTGGTGGGTGGTGTGGCAGTCCGAGCACACCGCTGCGTCCGACTTGCCCTCCTCGAGGATCGCGACACCATGGACCGAGGCACTGTAGTCCTCCAGGTGGTCCTCGTGGCAGCTCTCGCCACACAGCGCCGGGATCGTGGCCCGCCATGCGTCATGGGCCGGCGTGCCGGCCGCCGGCACATTGAAGGTGTGGGTGTTGTGGCACTGGGTACAGGTGGCCTTGGCGCGCTCCGGATGGTCGGCGTCTGGCCGCGCGTGGAAGGACTCGCGATAGGCCGCGGCGTTCTTGACGACCCGCTCGAGGGCGGGCCGCTCGGCCGCGGTTCCGGCGGCCTTGGCCGCTTCCCAGAGCCGGTCGTGGCAGGTGGCGCAGTCGGCCACCGGCGCGCCCACCTTCTGGTGCGGCGCGTCGTTGTCCTGGATGTCGGTATGGCAATCGGTGCAGGCCATGCGCCCATGGACGCTGGCGGCAAAGGCCTCGGTGCCGTAGGCGGTCAGTTCACGGCGCTCGCCGTCCGCCGCCTCGACCTCGATCGCTTCGGCTGAGGTGCTGTGGCACTCGAGACAGGCCCCGTTGGCGCCGGACGCGGCGATCGGCGCCGGCGTCTCGTCGGCGCGGCTCGCTGCCGCGCCACCGAACAGGACAATCAAACCGGCGAGGGCAGCAGCCCAGCCGACAGACCGGCCGAGACGGCCGGTCCGCACAGCAATTTTCGATGACATGGTGTCTTTCCCGCCCGCGACCGGCCGGGGCCGGCCGCGGGCTCAAGGGCCTGGGGCCTACTGGAATCGCACGATATAGCGGACGCCCACGAAGCTCGACGTCTGCTTGGGCTGCACGAAGACCGTGGTGCCATCGGTCGTGGTGCCATAGGTGAAGGGCGAGCCGTCGGCGAAGCTCCAGCTCCAGTCGTCGGTTTCCCAGCGCTCATGGACCAGGTCGAGGCGTACTTCCCGGTTCTTGGCCACGTCGTAGCGGGCGAACATCGAGACGCGCGTCAGCTTGTTCTCGATATCCTCGAGCGGCGCTTCGGTCGCCGCCCGCGCCGGATCGGTCGCTTCGTCATAGCTGCTGGTGGTCCGGGTCCATTGGACGTCGCCACCCAGCTTGACGCGCTCGCCGATCGCGCCGCGCACGCCGATGCCGACCGAGTCACCCTTGTCGCGCAGTTCCGCGTCCTTGACCATGTCCGGAACCGGCGAGGCGGCGTTCCGCGGCCAGCGCCCGGCCAGCTGGTTGGCCTCGGTCTCGTCGTGGGAGACATAGCCCGTCAGCTGCCAGTCGTCCGACAGGGCGTAGCGGGCATCGAGGGAGATCAGCCGCGCGCTGCCGTCCTGCAGGCCGTAGGGCCGTTCCGAGTCGTGGTCGTAGTCGTCCTTGGCGCTCTCGACATTGAACTGGACGCCGAAGACTTCGGTCGGCGACCAGTCCAGGGACAGGCGCACCTTGTCGCGCGTGCGATCCGCGATGTGCAGCGGATTGATGGTGTCGAAGATCTCGGGATCGTGCGGCGCGATGTAGGTGTTGCCATCCCGCTTGCTGTGCAGGAAGGTCACCGCCCCGTTCAGGGTCTCCGACATGGAGCGGCGCAGCTGCAGGCGCAGGGTGGTCTCGTCCACCTCGGTCCGGTAGGGCACGTAGCGCTCTTCCACCAGCGTCGGGGCCGAGCGGTCCTGCTGTTTCACGTCCACCCCGCCGATGACCCGGAAGCGCATCGGCAGCCGGTAGGCGGCCTCGACCTTGCCGGTGACCGTCTTGTACGAGTGCGGGGTGTTGTGCACCGTGCCTTCACCGGTGGTGTTGTTGCCGACGAAGGCCGCCAGCGGCGTCTGGTCATCCACGTCGTGGTAGCGCAGGTGGCCGTTCAGGGAGAGGTCGGCAATCGGATGGGCGCTGAGGCCGATCTCGGCCACCGAGGTCACGATCTTGCCGTCCAGGCTCGACGGCGCCCCCACGAACGGGTCGTTGGGTGCGGCCAGCGAGTAGGTCGGCAGCTGCTCGTCCTGGGTGGCCACCGTGCGGGACAGCTTGAGGGTGCCTCGGGTCGAGGGCGTGAAGGAATAGCCCCCGTTGAAGAACACCTGGTGGGCCTGGCTGTCCAGCGGCTGCGACAGCGGCGTCGGGTTCGGGCCGCTGGTGGTGCCCGGCTGGGCCGCGCCATTGACCGTGGCCATGATCAGCTTGTTGCTGTTCGAGTACCAGCTGCCCACATAGCCCCCCGCCAGCTGCAGCTTCTCGGCGGTGTATTCGACCGTCAGGTCGATCTGCTCGGTGGTGCTGTCCACCGGCTCGACCAGGAACAGCGGCGCACTGCCCACGCCATAGTGACGGGTGCCGTCCTTCTCCTCGCTGCGGAAGCCGAGCTTGAACTTGAGGCCTTCCGTCAGGAACTTGTAGAAGCCGACCTGCACGATGTCGCGGCTGGTGCCCAGCTTGACCTCGCGGAAGGGCAGCGCATCGTCGCCCGCGCCACTCACCGTGAGCGTGTCGGTGCCGATGCCCTGCAGGCCGGTCGTGATCTCGAGCGGATGTTCCCGCACGATGCGCTGGTAGTTCACCGTGGCACCCACGTCGCCCTGCTTGCTGGCCTCGGCCGAGATGCGGCGGTTGTCGAGTCCGAGGTTCCGCCCCTCGACGCGGAACCAGTTGCCGCTGGCCTCTTCCCGACTCACCAGGCGCAGGTCGAACAGGCCGTAGATCCCGCCCTCGCGCATGCCGTCGTAGATACCGAGCTGGTTGCGGTCGTGGCTCCAGTTGCCGAGCCCCAGGGACACGAAGCTGTCGGGCTCGGAGAGCCAGCGCAGTTCTTCCTCATCGGCCACGGCCTGGCCAAAGGCAGCCATCAGCGCTGCCGCACAGGCACTCAGCCTGAAAATCGAAGCAGTCTTTCTCATGATTGTTCTCCCTTGCGCACTCAACGACGGAAGCGCCCGGCGGTCGCACTGTTCACAGTGCTGTTGCCGCCATGGATGTTGGTGTGGCAGTTCAGGCAACCCCGCCCGACGGTCCCCAGCACCGAGGTGCTGGTGGTCCGGTCACCCGGCAGCACGGCCAGCTGGCTGGGGTGGCTGTCATGGCTGTGGCATTCCTGGCACAGGTAGGGCGGGCGCGCCTTCAGGAGGTTGGAGAGAATCGTTCCGTGCGGGTTGTGGCAGATGGTGCAGTCCTCGGACACGGGCTGGTGGTTGTGGACGAAGGGGCCGCGCTTCTCCGCATGGCAGCTGAAGCAGGTCTCGTTCACGCTGTTCTTGGCCAGCTGCGAAGGGTTGTCGCCATGCACGTTGTGGCAGGACGAGCAGCTCATCGAGCCTTCCGGCACGGGGTGGTGCGAGGGCCGGGCCATCTGCGCGCGCTGCTCCTTGTGGCAGGTCATGCAGACCTCGGGCTGGGAAGCTGCGTCGCGGACCTTGTCGTGGCCGTCGTGCACCTTGTGGCAGGACGTACAGGTGACGTCGCGCCGGCTGTGGGTGCTGTTCTGCCAGAAGATCCGGGTGCTGCCCTGGTGGCAGGCGAGGCAGGCGCCATTGCGGGCCTCGGCGCCGGCCGGATTCTTGGCCGTGAAGCCCACGTCCACCGGCGGCGTCGGGCCACTGCCCCGCCCCGCTTCGTTTACGTGCTTCTCGCTCTCGCCATGGCAAGAGACACAGGACGGCGTGCGGCCATCGGCCACGGTGCCGTGGCGGGTCTTGCCGATCGCCAGCTTCTCGGGGGCGTCCACTTCGTCATGGCACTCGGTACAGCGCGCGTCCCCGCGCAGCACCAGCCCCTTGGCTTCGCCCTCGGCCCGGGGCGGACCATCCGCCGCCCAGCTGCCTGCTCCCGTCAATGCGCCGCCGAACAGCGCGAACGCAACCAACACTCGTCGCCAGTTCCTCATCTTCGTTCCCCTTGTTTGATCCCAAACCCCACAACAGAAAACGGCCCCGAGTCCGGAGCCGTTCCCAAATCCCTAGCGCGCCAAGATCCAGTTGATCAGATCGGTCCTTTCCTGGTCTTCCCCCTTGAAGACCTTGTGCTCCTCCTCCGTTCCGTCCTCGAGCTTCACCTTCGGCGAGTCGGTCAGGTTGTGGGTGAGCTTCTCGATGGCGTCCGGCTTGCCGCGGTGCTTCTCGGCGATCTTCTAGTAGGACGGTCCCTTCTTGGTCTTGTCGATTGCATGGCACTTGAAACAATCGTTCTTCTTGAGGATCTTCTTGGCCTCTCCGTCGCTGAGCTCGGCCGACGCGGCCGGCGCGAACGTGACGAGGCCCCAGACAGCGGCAGCCAGGAGGGCCCGGGCCGTCAGCCGCGCGTTCAGGGTATTCATTTGAATGTCGCTCCGAGGTTGGCTCCGGCCGGACGGCCAGAAGCGCACATAATCGCTCTGTTACAGATTGCAAACAACAGTTGCATATATTGCGGCGCAGCTTAACGCCGGCTTGACCGCCCCAGCCCCCTTTCCTGAAGCGAATTTGACGGCGATCAAACCGCCCCGAGAATGTCATTGATGCGAATCAAGCTTTGCCAGCACGCCGCCGCCGGCCCCGCCGGCACAGCGCATTGACCCTTTTTGGAACAGGTGTTCCGAGAGCGGTCACCTGGCGGGACAGGGCTGTCGAAGCGACGATTGCGGTGGCAGCCGGCACGGGTCGCGAGCCCGCTGGGGCCCGGCGCGCACATTGCCGACAACCGAGCGAACCGGCATGTTTCGTGCAGAAGCGACGGCCATGAGCCTCCCGGACAAGGCCACCCCCCACGACCCCCTGATCCGCTCCTCCTGGACGCGGTGCACCGGCTATGGACTCGCGCCCGACAACCCGCTCGGTGCGGAGCCGGTCGACCGCGTGCTGCTCGCCGAGCGGCTCGAAGCCAACGCACGCCTCGTCACCTTCGCCCAGCCCATCATCGAGCACCTCCACGGGCAGCTCGACCATGCCTCGTCGATGGTGCTGCTGGCCGACCGCGAAGGCCTGGTCCTGCGGGCTGTGGGTGACGGCAGCTTCGTCTCCCGTGCCCAGCGCGTGGCCCTGATGCCCGGCGCCCACTGGGCCGAGGCGCAGATGGGCACCAATGCGATCGGCACCGCCGTGCACGAGATGCAGACCGTGTCCGTGATCGGCGAACAGCACTTCCTGGAACGGAACCGCTTCCTGACCTGCATCGCCACGCCGATCCACGCGCCATCCGGCGGGATGCTGGGCATCCTGGACCTGTCGAGCGATGTCCGGGTGTCCCTGCCCCATGCCCGGGCGCTGCTGCACTCGACCGCCGAAATGATCGAGCACCGGCTGCTCGAGAGCATGAGCAACGGCCACCTGTCCCTGCACTTCAGCCCCTACCAGGAGATGCTCGGGAGCCCCCTCGAGGCCATCGCGGTGTTCGACGAGGCGGGCCGCATGCTGGCCTGCAACCGCAATGCGCGCCAGATGCTGGGGCTGCGCAGCATCGAAGGCATGCCGGGCTTCGAGGACTGCTTCGATGCCGAGTGGCGGCGGCTGCTGGCCACGCCGGTGGAGGGCCAGGCGCTGGAGCTGCGCACGCGGCAGGGCCGCTGGCTGATGGCCCAGGTGAGGCTGCGGGTCGCGCCGCGCAAGCGGGTGCGCTCCCTCTCCGCCACCCAGCCGGCCCACGGCGGCGACGGCTTCGACGAGCTGGAGCACGGCGACGCCCGCATGCGGGTGGCCGTGGAGCGGGCCCGCAAAATCGCTGACCGCAACATCCCGCTGCTGATCCAGGGCGAGACCGGCAGCGGCAAGGAATGGTTCGCCCGCGCCTTCCACCTCAGCGGGCCCCGCCGCGACGCGCCCTGGGTGGCCGTGAACTGCGCGTCGATCCCGGCCACCCTGATCGAGGCCGAGCTCTTCGGCTATGCCCCGGGGGCATTCACCGGCGCCCGGGCCCGGGGCGCCCGCGGCAAGATCCTCGAGGCCCACGGCGGCACCCTGTTCCTCGACGAGATCGGTGACATGCCGCTGGCCCTCCAGGCGGTGCTGCTGCGGGTCCTCGAGACCCGCGCCGTGGTACCCCTCGGGGCCAGCGAGGAAGTGCCCGTCGATATCGGCCTGGTCTGCGCCAGCCACCGCCCCCTGCAGCAGATGGTGGCCGACGGCCAGTTCCGCGCCGACCTGCTGTTCCGCCTCAATGGCCTCACGGTGTGGCTGCCGCCCCTGCGCGAGCGGGCCGACTTCGACACCCTGGTGGCCCGCGTGGTGGACGACGAGAGCCCTGGCCGGGCGGTGCGGATCGCCCCCGAGACCCTGGACCTGCTGCGAAGACAGGCGTGGCCGGGCAACCTGCGCCAGATGCGCAACGTGCTCCGCGTGGCGATCGCCATGCTCTCGCCGGACGAACACGAGCTGCGCCCCTCGCACCTGCCCGAGGACGGCATCGACCAGAACGCCAGCCATGTCCCGCAGCCGCTCCCCGCCGGCGGCGACCTGCGGGCCACCGAGCGCCGGCTGGTCCGCGAGTGCCTCGACCGCCACGACGGCAACGTCTCGGCAGCCGCCCGGGAGCTGGGCATCACCCGCACCACCCTGTACCGCAAACTCCGCCAGACGGACGCGCCGGCCTGATCCGCCCGTGCAGAGCGGCGATCGGGCCGACGATGCCATAATGGTTCGATCCGTCGGACGGTAGACCCATGGACAGGGATCAGGCTGGCAGGGATTCGAAGGTCGAAGCGATGCTGGTCGAGGCCCACCTGCGACAGCACCGCTACATCCTGCCAGTCTCGGTGTTCATCAGCACGATGCTGCTGGTCCTGTTGCGCGAGGCCTATCCTTCACCCGCCCCCCTGTTCCTGTGGTGGCTGGCGGTCCTCGCGCTGACGGGCTGGCGTGCCCTCAGCGTCCGGCAGTGGCGACAGGCGCCCGACCCGGGCGCCGAGGCCCTGGCGATGCGCCCACGCCTGATCGTCGAAGCCACCTTCGCGGGCCTGTTGTGGGGCCTGCTCGGCAGCGTACTGTGCCCACCCCCCGACAGCGGTCTGTCGGTCATCTCGGCGGTGGCGCTGATGGGCGTCGGCTCGTCCGGGCTGGTCTCCCTGTCGCCCCTGCTGCCCGCCTACATGGGCTTCTTCGCCGCCATGCTGCTGCCCAGCGTGGCCGGCTATGCCGTGCGCGACACCTACCTGGAACACCTGATCGCCATCACCCTGGCGATCTTCATGGTTTCCCTGTACATCAACGGTCGGCGAATCGAGCGCAACCTGCGCGAGACCCTGCAGCTGCAGCTCGATCTGGAGGCCAGCGCCGAGCGGGCCGAAGCCAGCCGCCAGGAAGCCGATGCCGCCAACCTCGCCAAGAGCATGTTCCTGGCCACCATGAGCCACGAGATCCGGACCCCCATGAACGGGGTGCTGGGGATGGCCCAGTTGCTCGGTCGATCGACCCTCGACGAGCGCCAGCGAAAATTCCTGGGCACCCTGCAGGACTCAGGACAGCACCTGCTGCGCCTGCTCGACGAAATCCTCGACTTCTCCAAGATCGAGGCCGGCCGCCTGGAACTGGCGCCGACGGTCTTTTCTCCGGCCGAACTGGTGGACCAGCTGGCCAGCCTGATGCGCCCCCGCGCCTCGGACCGGGGGCTGGCGCTGGCGGTGCACATTGAACGGGACCTGCCCGAGTGGCTGGTCGGCGACGCCCACCGGGTCCGCCAGATCATCACCAACCTGCTCTCCAACGCGATCAAGTACTGCCCCAGCGGGCGGATCGATGTCGCCCTCGGCTGCCGCCAGCAGGACAGCGTCAATAGCTGGTTCGTCCAGGTCCGCGACACCGGCCCCGGGGTCGCCGAAGCCGACCGGGAGCGCATCTTCGAAACCTTCCGCCAGCTCGACGGATTCATCACCCGCAAGGAGGGCGGCGTCGGCCTCGGCCTGAGCATCTCGCGCCAGCTCGCCACGGTAATGGGGGGCAGCCTGACGCTGGATCGATTGCCGCCCGGCAGCGGCGCGAGCTTCACCCTGTCGCTCCCGCTCCAGGTCGGCACGCCCCCGCTGCCAGCCACGCCCCCGCTGGCCGAAGCCCCGGATTCCCTGAACGGCAATCGCATTCTGATCGTCGAGGACAACGCCACCAACCGGCTGGTGGCAGCCAGTGCGATGGAACAGCTGGGCCTCGACTTCGATGAGGCCCGAGACGGCCACGAGGCCCTCGCCTGCCTGCGCCGGCAGCGCTATGGCGCGGTCCTGATGGACTGCCAGATGCCGGGCATGGACGGGCTCGAGGCCACGCGGCGCTGGCGTGCCGTCGAAGCGGCCGAGGGCCTGGACCGCACGCCGATCATCGCCCTCACCGCCAACGCCGTCGCCGGTGATGCCGAAGACTGCCTGGCGGCCGGCATGGACGCCTATCTCAGCAAGCCCTACACCTTTGCGCGGCTCAGCGAAGCGCTCGGGGCGCACGTGGCGCCGCCCTCCGATGCGCCGCCGCGCGAGGCCGGCCGCGCGAAGGGGTAGCCCTCAGAGCGTCTTCAGGTACTCGACCAGGGCCGACTTGTCGGCGGCCGGCAGGGCGGTACCGTATTCGTGACCCCGGTTGCTGCCGCCCTTGTCGCGGGTGTCGTGGAGCGAGCCGACGCGCTCCGCTTCGGGGCCTTCGGTGACGAAGCCGACCCTCAGCGGGTCATAGACGTTGTAGCCGCGGCGGAACGTGGCCGGCCGCAGGGCCACCGGCTCGAGCAGGTCGCGCAGGGTCGGCACAGAGCCGTTGTGCAGGTAGGGTGCGCGAATCCAGATGCCGTCCAGGAAGGCCGCCACGTAGCCGCGCAGCGGCTCCTCCACCAGGCCCTTGCGCCGGATGCCCATCTCCTCGACAACGGCATTGGCCTCGCGCGCGGCGCGCTCGTTCCAGGTGTCGATCCGGTCGCGGCTGGTGCCGACCTCCTCGACAGGCACGATGGTGCCGGTGCGCGCGCTCTCGTGGCAGGACGCGCATTCGGCCACGAACACCTCGCGCCCGCGCGCGGCCAGTGCCGTGTCGATCCCGAAGGGATAGGCCGGCGCCCGCTGTTCGGTGAAGTAGGCCAGCAGCCAGTCGATCTGGTCCAGGAAGGCCCGGTTGTTCTTGGGCGGCGCACCGAGCAGGCCCAGGGCCGAATCGATCAGGACCGAATAGGCGTCGTGGCTGTCGCCGGCGAAGTTCATCCGCATGCCGGCCTCGGCCTTGTACTTGCCGAGATTCCACAGGGAGGGCATGTCGGTGGG
>JAGRFX010000089.1 GCA_020445805.1 Rhodocyclaceae bacterium | reverse complement strand
TGGTGGTCCGGCACCATGAGCTGGGCTGGCGCGCCAACGCGATGTGCGTCTGGGACGTGCCCGAGGACCGGGTCGACGGGCTCGGGCAGGCGCTCTCCGGCCAGGACGGGGTGAACCTCTGCTATCGCCGCCGGCGCGCCGAGGATTGGCCCTACAACCTGTACTGCATGATCCACGGCCACGACCGGGCCGAAGTCCACACCCGCCTGCGCGACATCCGCCAACGCTGCGGCCTGCAGGCCTTCCCCCACCAGCTGCTGTTCTCGACGCGGCGCTTCAAGCAGTGCGGCGCGCGCTACGCGGTGGCCGCCGATGCCTGAGCGCTCCGTTCCCGTGCCACTCGACGAGCTGGACCGGCGCATCATCGATACGCTCCAGGGCGGCTTTCCGCTGGTCGAGGCGCCCTATCGGGCAGTGGCCGAATCGCTGGGCCTGGATGAGGCCGAACTCCTCGCCCGCCTCGACCGGATGCTCTCGGAACGGGTGCTGACCCGCTTCGGGCCCATGTTCCAGGTCGAGCGCATGGGCGGTCGCTTCGTGCTGGCGGCGCTGGCGGTGCCCGAGGACCGCTACGAGGCGGTGGCGACGCTGGTCAATGCGCTGCCCGAGGTCGCCCACAACTACCGCCGCGAACACGCCATGAACATGTGGTTCGTGCTCGCCACCGAGACCGCCGAGGGCATCGACCGGGCCATCGCCCGCATCGAGCGCGAGACAGGACTGGTGGTGCGCGCCTTTCCGAAGGAGCGCGAATATTTCGTGGACATGCGCCTTCAGGTGCGGGGAGGGCGACATGGCTGACGATCTGGACCGGCGCCTGGTGCTGGCCACCCAGGGCGGCCTGCCGCTGGTGCCCAGGCCCTATGCGGCCATCGCCGAACAGCTGGGATGCAGCGAGGCCGAGGTGCGGGAGCGGCTGGGGCGAATGCTGGCCAGCGGCGTGATCCGGCGTATCGGTGCGGTGCCCAATCACTATGCCATCGGCTACACGGCCAATGGCATGAGCGTCTGGGACGTGCGTGACGACGTGGTGGATGCGCTCGGGGAACGGGTCGGGGCCCTGCCCTTCGTGACGCACTGCTACCGCCGGCCGCGGGCGCTGCCGGACTGGCCCTACAACCTCTTCGCGATGGTTCACGGGGCCAGCCGCGACGAAGTCCTGGCCCACGTGGCGGAGATCCGCGCGATCCTCCACGGCGGCTGCCGCAGCCACGATGTGCTGTTCTCCAGCCGCATCCTCAAGAAGACCGGCCTGCGCATCGGCGGCTGAAGGGGCTAAAAGGGGCGCGCCGCCGCGGACGCAGGGTCGGCGCGGGGGCCATGCCAGACGAGTTGCCGTCGCGAACGACCGGTTGGCCGTCGTCGGGGTCGGGCAAAAAGGGTGGCGGGCCAGCCGCAAAGCGTGGCCGGCCCGCCAAACGCTCTACCGGGGGTGGGGGCGTGGATGCGCTCCGGCCCCACGGCGTCGCCGTTGCGCGCGGCTAATCCGATATCCCGGCGTGCGAGCGGGAGGGTGAAAATCAGATCGCGCCGTGGTTCTCGCGGCGCGCGTCGTTGGTGGTCTGGAGGGCGGCCTCGACCGTGGACGCCGGCAGCTTGAAGTCATGGGTGGCCACCGCGTCGAACAGGGTCACCACCTTGTCGGCGGCGCTTTGTCCCTTGAAGTCGCTTTTTTCGAGGGCGACCAGGTCGGCCAGCTCGGTCCACACCATGCCCTGGACCATCGGGATGAAACAGACCCGGGCGCCCTGGATCGTGGTCTGGAAGGGCTCGGGGATATTCACGGTGAACAGCACGACCGTGCTGCCCTCGACGAGGGCAGCACCGAACTTGTCGAGGAAGTACGGGAACTCCTGCAGTTCATCGAGGGAGCCCGCCACCAGCTTGAGGCTGTCGCCCGCGGTCAGCAGGATCACCTGCTTGAGCACATTGACCGGCGGCTTGCGACGGCCCTGGGCATCGGCGACCTCGCCCTCCACGAGGGCCAGCTCGCCCCGGTAGGCCTGCCAGGTGGCGCGCGTGGCGGCCTCGCAGAAATTGGCGTTGAAGAACAGGGGGCTGTATTGCTCCATGAGCGAGGTGGCGACGAGCATGGGGGGATCTCCGGCAGGATGTCAGGCGGGTTCGGTGGCGCCGATCAGGTCGGCGATGTCGGCCTCGACCAGTTCGAGGCCCAGCTTGGCGCAGAAGCGACGCTCCTTGGCCGTGGGTTCGGGAATCAGCACCCAGCCGGACGGGCTGCCGGCGCCGTAGATGATGTCCGACATCACCATGCGCTCGGTGTCGCGGTTCAGGCGCAGGCCGATCAGCAGGTACTGGCGGCCCTGGCGCAGCGTCTTCATCTGCGGCGGGATCGCGTAGCCGCCCATCAGCTCGGTGATGTAGTCCACGTAATCGGCGTCGGAGGCGATGTAGTTGGCCTCGGGGCGGGGCGTTCCCATGGGCTTGAAGAGGATCGGCAGCGACATGTCGAGGGTCTCGACCTCGGTATACGTGGCCGTGTCCCAGTGGAAGAGCTTGTAGCGGAAGGGCGTGCCGCCGATGCGCGCGACGCCGACCACCAGGTTGTGGGGCGCGTCGGCATAGCTGTCCTGCAGCTGGGTATCGCGGTTGATGTCGATCACGTAGCCCGGTCGCAGCTGCTTCAGCCAGTCATGCACCGCGCTGCGGGTCCAGGCGGTTTCGCCGTAGGTCCGGGTCAGGAACTTGTTCACCACCGAGCGACCGCGCTTCAGCTCCACATTCATGGCGGCGCGGGGAAACTCGTACATGAGCTTCGGCGCCATCGGGCGGCCGTCGTTCATGGCCAGGATCAGGGCGTCGCTGGTGGAGGGGATCGGGGCGCCGGTCTCCACGTTGGACACGTCGGCGAGGACGCCCGGTCCGAGGTAGGGGACGATCTGTCCGCTGGAAATGCCTTCCAGCCAGGTGTCGCGAAGCGCAGGGGTCATGGCGGCTACTCGTCGTGTCTGATCTCGCCGAAGACACGAGCAAGGACTGAGCCTGATCGCAATGCGCTATGAAATCAATGCCTTGTCGGGTTTCCCGGGAGCCCGGCGATGTGGCGTGTGCGACACGGGCCCGACGGATGTCGGGCTTGCGCCCTCAGGCCGCGCCGTCCGAGCGGGGCCGCGCGCGCAGGCCGGCGACCTCCAGCCAGGTCTGCTGCAGGATCATGGCGTCGCCGCTGGCGCGATGGCGCTCGCCACCCGTCTCGCGCATGACCAGGGCCTTGGCCCCGTGCCACCTTGCGGCCTGCGCCTCGGAGAGGATGCGGCGCACCGATTCGATGCGAAAGCGCTGGGGCAGACCGGCCTCGTCGTAGAGGCGGGCGATCCAGGGCATGTCATTGCCCCAGGCGTCGGAATAGGCCATGGCGCCCTTCAACCGCTCGTTCAGCTCCGCGGCCACCTCGTCGATGGGGCGGCCATGCTGGCGCAGGCGGTCGCGGGAGATGTGGTGGATGGCCTCCGCGGCGGGATCCCAATGGGTCCAGGTGTCCGCGGGCCGGATCAGCCAGCAGCAGCGCCAGCCATCGGGGAGGCTGATGCCGATCTCGATGGGATAGCTGCCGCGTCCGAGCCCGGAGGCCTCCACGTCGATGAAGGTCGGGATGGACAAGGCTGAAGACAGGCCGGTGTTCATGGTGTGGGCGAACGGGGTCGTGAGGGTTCCGTCATCGCCACGATCCTGTTAGACTCGAATGACATCGACTTTACCGTCCCCGGAGCGGCCTGCTCAAGCCTCAAGATGCGCGCCGCGTGGGCCGTTAACCCTTCGTCTTCCATTGGCCCCCCCCATGATCCGCCAGGACGCAGACCTCGTCCCGCCACCCGTCGCCAATCTTGAACGCCGGGTCCTTGACAGCCAGAACGGCAGTGTGCTGAAAAGCGCGCCGTCCATGGTGTCCGCTACCGTGATCGCGGCCTACGCGATGCACATCTATTTCAGCCCCGGCCTGCCCGCCGGGCGCTCCCTGTTCGACTGGATGTGGGTGATCGGCTCGGTCAGCGCCGGCCGCATGCTGACCCTCTACCTGTGGCGTCGCGACGCGGCCCGTGAAGCCCATGCCGTCGGCTGGTCACGGGTCATCCTGGTGCTGTCCGCCCTCACCGGCCTCAGCTGGAGCCTCCTCGCGACCTGGATGCTGCCCACCGAGGAGAGTCATTTCCGGCCGGCCATCGCGGCCCTGATGATGGGCATCTCGGCGGCGGTCGTGGTCTCGCACGTGGACCACTATCGCGCCTATGCGACCTATCTCGCCTGCATGCTGGTCCCGGCGATCGTCCATTTCGCCGGCCAGGAGAGCGCCAGTACCCGCACCCTGGCGCCGATGCTGATCTTCTTCCTGATCCTCCTGCTGGTCGGCGGCCGTCGCAGCGCGCGGGCCAATGAGCGCAGCATCCGCCTGCAGATGGAACTGGAGGCGGCGGTCGCTGCCGAGGAGGGGGCCCGCCGGGTGGCCGAGGAGGCCAACCTCGCCAAGAACCAGTTCCTGATGAACATGTCCCACGAGCTCCGTACGCCCATGCACGCCGTGCTGGCCTATGCCCAGCTCGGCATCGAGAAGGGCGAGGAGGAGCGTCTGCGCCGCTACTTCGAGCGTATCCAGACCAGCGCCCGCGGTTTGCTGGTGCTGCTGGGCGACCTGCTCGACCTGGCGAAGCTCGAATCGGGGCGGATGGACTTCCAGTTCCGGCCCATCGACCCCCGGCGCCTGATCGAGGCGACCATCGCCGAGTTCTCGCCTGAATCCCAGAACCGGGGCATCCACCTCGCTGCCGATCTGGTACCCGAACAGGTCTGGTTCGCGCTGGACGAGGCGCGCTTCATGCAGGTCCTGCGCAATCTCGTCAGCAATGCGCTGAAGTTCTCGCCGGCGGGCAGCACCATCACCCTGCAGCTGTCCGGCGACGCGGCCGGCGGCTTCGCCCTGTGCGTTGCCGACGAGGGCATCGGAATTCCCGAGGACGAACTCGAGCGGGTCTTCGACAAGTTCGTACAGAGCAGCAAGACCCGCACGGGCGCCGGCGGAACCGGCCTCGGCCTCGCCATCTGCCGGGAGATCGTGGAGGCCCATGGCGGCCGCATCCGCGCCCTGTGCCGGACGGGCGGGGGCACCGAGATCTGCATCGCCATGCCCCGGCCGGTATCGGTCTCGAAAGCCGCCTGAGGGTGTCCGGCGCCGTGGCGTGGCCGCCGCAAATGCCGCCCGCCGCGGTGAATTGCCGCAATCGACGTTCATGCCTGAACTATCATCGGTCAATCTGATCCTCCACAGCCGCAACGATGCCCTCGAGCGCGAGTTTGGCCCTGTCAGCCCCTGACGACCGGCTTCCGGATACCCGGGACGCACACCTGCGGCGCATCCGGGTGGGGCGATTGCTGGAGGCAACCCCTGCCGTGACGGTGGCCTCGCTGGCCGCGACCCTCGGGATCGTGTGCGTGGCCGATCCCCATGGCCCGGTGCTGTGGTGGGTCGGCCTGCTGGTCGGCCTCACGGGCCTGCGCTGCATGGCCTGCCAATGCTGGCGCCGGGGTGGCGAGTGCCAGCAATCCCGGTCGGCCTGGCTGTGCGGGCTGAGCGCCCTGGCCCTGGCCGCCGGCCTGGCGTGGGGGGCGCTGCCCATGGTCCTCGCGGCGGTGGGCCATGCCGTGCCCATCGGCTTCGGTCTCTTCCTGCTGGCCGGACTGGGGGCCGTGGGCGTGGGCGGACTCGCGACCCATTTTCCGGCCTACGCGCTGTTCGTCGGCGGAATGGCCTCGAGCGAGAGCCTTGCCCTGTGGCTCGATGCCCGTGCGTCGGTGTTGCCGGGCGTGGTGCTTGTGGTCTTGCTGGCGGGTCTGCTGGGTCTCGGGCGCAGCCGCGCCCGGCGCATCGAGCGCGATCTCGCACTCGAGCTGGCACGCTTCGATGCCCTGCGCGAGGCGCGGGCCGCGCGCTACGCCAGCGAGCGTGCGCTGGCGCGGCTGCGCGACCAGTCGGACGTCCTGCTCGGTCGCTTGCGGGTGCCCTTGCATTCCATGGTCGGCTACGCTGAACTCGGGCGCGGACGATGCGGCGAGACAGCCGCGCGGCGCTACTTCGAGCGGATCGGCCAGAGTGGAGGCGAGGTCGTGCAGCTTGTCGAATCCCTCCAGCAGCTCACGCGGGAACCCTCAACCGGCACCATGGCCGGCCAGGGCGCCGATGACGGCCGCGAGGGCGGATGCGCTGCACAGGCCGAGCAGCAGGGGGCGGAATCGCCCGTCGGTCCAGTGGCGGATGCGGCGCCCGAACACGAACCCGGCCGCCACCGCGGGTAGCTGCAACAGGCCCGCGACCACCAGCGCGTCGTCGAAGCGACCGATCAGGCGGTAGCTGGTCAGCGACAGGGCGCAGCTGTAGACAAAATAGAAGGACAGGTTGGCGCGGATCGTCTCGGCGGCCCCGTGCTGCAGCACCAGGGCCATCGGCGGACCGCCGATCGAGGTCGTGGTGCCCGTGAAGCCGGACGCCAGCCCGGCCAGGCCGAGCCGCAGCGGCGTGGCCGGAAAGGCCCTGCCGATCGCCGACACCGCCACCCCCGCCAGCACCATGGCCGCCACCAGCAGCTGCAGCGCGGCCCGGTCGAGCCTCAGCAGCAGCCAGGCCCCGAGGACGGTGCCAGGGATCCGGGTGAGCATCGGCAGCAGCATCATGCGCCACTCGACCGAGCGCCGCAGCCGCGCGGTGTTGAGCAGGCTCAGCATCAGCGCGGCGCAGGTGACCACGGCCGGTACCCAGTCCGGCTCCCACAGCACCAGCAGCGGGGCGGCGACCAGGGCGAGGCCGAAGCCCATCGCGGTCTGGACTGTGCAGCCCAGCGCGATCACCGCCGCGGCGGCCCACCAGGTCGGATCGGAAAGGGTCTGGGCCAGCATGGAAGCCGTCGGGCCTCAGCCGTGCTGGCGGCGCGAATCGGCCGGGGCCTGTTCGCGCTCATTCAGGCCATAGTCGCGCACGACCTCGGCCACCCGCAGGCGATAGTCGCTGAAGATCCGCGCCCGTCCGGCCGCCTGGCCGGCGCGATGGGCCTCGGTGTTGCGCCAGGCGGCCACCGCGGCCTCGTCCCGCCAGACGGAGAGGGAGAGCAGCTTGTCCGGCTGGGTCAGGCTCTGGAAGCGCTCGATGGAGACGAATCCGTCGATGTCCTCGAGCAGCGGCCGCAGGCGCGCTGCCATGTCCAGGTAGGCCGACTTCTGGTCGTCGGCCACGACCAGTTCGAAGATCACCGCGATCATGCCGTCTCCTCCGTCCGCGTGGGGGGATGTCCGAGGGTGCCCGGCACGAGCGCCGGAAAGGTCCTTGTCTCCTGCAGTATGAAGCGCTCGCGCTGGGCGAAGGCAAAATTTTCCCGTCCCTCGGGGTCGGCGCGCAGCCGCTCGCGATAGCGCTCGTAGGCGGCCAGCGAGTCGAAGCCGATGAGCCCGAAGGCTTCCTCGTTGCTGCCCTCGTGCGGGCTGAGGTAGGCCAGCAGATGGCCGCCGCAGCGCGGGATGATGCGGCCCCAGGCCTCGGCGTAGCGGATGAAGGCTTCGCGCTGGAAGGGGTCGATGCGGTAACGGATGACGCAGACGATCATGGGAATCTCCGGTGGGGGGAGTCCCGATTCTGGCCGCTTGAGGGGAGCCGATGCTTTGACTACGATCGAACCATGAAAGACGGACCCCATATTGCGCGGATCGCCACGCTGATCGGCGACGCCACCCGGGCGGAGGTGCTGACGGCGCTGATGGCCGACCGGGCCCTGACCGCCACGGAGCTGGCAGCGGTCGCCGGCGTGACCCGCGCGACCATGAGCAGCCACCTGGCGCGGCTCGTCGAGGCTGGCCTGGTGGGCATGTGCCGACAGGGGCGTCACCGCTATTTCCGCCTCGCCGACCCGGATGTCGCCCGCCTGCTCGAATCGCTGATGGGCGTGGCCTTCCGGACCGGTGCGGTGCGCGCCCGCAGCTCGCCCCGCGAGCCGGCCCTGCGCCGCGCGCGGGCCTGCTACGACCATCTGGCCGGAGAACTGGCCGTGGGCCTGTTCGACGCCATGCAGGCCCAGGCGGCCATCGTGGTCGATGGCGACGAGGTCCAGCCCGGGCCGGCGGCGGCTGACTGGTTCGGTCGCCTGGGCATTGAACCCGGACAATTGCAGGGTCGCCGCCAGCGCTGCCGCCTGTGCCTGGACTGGAGCGAGCGCCGCTACCACCTGGGCGGGGCGCTCGGCGCCGCCCTCTTCGCGCGCCTGCAGGCCGCCGGCTGGCTGCGGCGCCAGGCCGATTCGCGGGTGGTCGTGGCGACCCCTCCGGGCGAGCGGGAGCTGGCGCGCCTGATGGCGGGCCAGGGACCTTCCCGGCCGCTTGATGACCATCAAGGCTGCGGCTGACCCCCCTGTCCACAATCGGTTCCAGGCCTCAGACAGGGAGAGCACCGTGTTCAGGATCTCGCGCACCATGCGCCAACTTGCAGGGCAGGGCGGCCAGACCCGGCGTCCCGACGCCCCGGCCGGGCGTGGCCCGGTCGTCATCTGGAACCTGATCCGCCGCTGCAACCTGACCTGCAAGCACTGCTACTCGATCAGTGCCGACAAGGACTTTGCCGGGGAGCTGGACACCGACGAGGTCGCCGTCGTCATGGACGACCTCAAGGCCTTCGGGGTTCCGGTGCTGATCCTGTCGGGCGGCGAGCCTCTGCTGCGCCCGGACGTCTTCGAGATCGCGGCACGGGCCAAGGCCCAGGGCTTCTACGTGGGCCTGTCCACCAATGGCACGCTGATCGACGCGCCCATGGCCGAGCGCATCGCGGCGGTCGATTTCGATTACCTGGGCATCAGCCTCGATGGCATCCGCGACACCCACGACCGCTTCCGTCGGCTCGAGGGCGCCTTCGACCGCTCCATGGACGGCCTGCGGCTGGCGAGGGAGCTGGGGCTCAAGGTGGGGGTGCGCTTCACGCTGACCCGCGACAACGCCCACGACCTGCCGGCCCTGCTGCAGCTGGTCGAGGACGAGGGCATCGACCGCTTCTACCTGTCGCATCTCAACTATGCAGGGCGGGGCAACAAGCATCGCCGCGACGACGCCCACCACCGGATGACCCGCGAGGCCATGGACCTCCTGTTCGACACCTGCTGGGCCATGGAGTCCGCCGGGCGACCGAAGGATTTCACCACCGGCAACAACGACGCGGACGGGGTCTATTTCCTCCACTGGGTGGCGCGGCACCTGCCCGAGCGGCTGGACGAGACGCGGGCCAAGCTCGCGCGCTGGGGGGGCAATGCCAGCGGCGTCGGCGTGGCCAACATCGACAACCTGGGCAATGTGCATCCGGACACCATGTGGTGGCACCACACCCTGGGCAACGTGCGCGAGCGTCCGTTCTCGGCCATCTGGCAGGATCGCAGCGATCCGCTGATGGCCGGCCTCAACCAGCGGCCCCGGGCGCTCAAGGGACGCTGCGGCGCCTGTGCCTACCTGGACGTGTGCAACGGCAGCTCCCGGGTGCGGGCCGAGCAGGTCACCGGCGACCCGTGGCAGGAAGATCCGGGCTGCTATCTGGAGGATGCGGAGCTGGGTATCGCGCCGGGGACCGAGCGGGTGCAGGTGACCCCCTGGGTCCGCCTGGTCCCCGAGCAGGGAGAGCGGGCATGACACGCATCCTCACCCACGTGGCGATCCTGCTGCTGGCCGCCTTTGCGGCGGCCTGGGCCAGCGCGGCGGACGACGGCCCTGCCGCTGCCTATGCCCAGCTCTGCGCCGCCTGCCACGGCGCCGGCCGCCTGGGCGCCACCGGGCCGGCCCTGCTGCCCGAGAACCTGGCGCGCCTCAAGAAGGGGGAGGCCCAGGCCACGATCCGCGATGGTCGCGCCGCGACCCAGATGCCGGCCTTCGGTGCGCAGCTGGACGACGCACGGCTGGCCGCCCTGGTGGAGTGGATCTACACCCCGGTCGTGCCGGCGCCGACCTGGAGCGATGGCGACATCCGTGCCTCGCGCATCGAGTACCACGCACCGGGCTCGCTGCCCGACAAGCCGGCCTTCGAGGCCGACATGATGAATCTCTTCATCGTGGTCGAAGCCGGCGACCACCACGTCAGCGTCCTCGACGGCGACCGCATGGAGCGGATCTTCCGCTTCCCGTCCCGCTTCGCGCTCCACGGCGGACCCAAGTTCACGCCCGACGGGCGCTACGTGTTCTTTGCCTCGCGGGATGGCTGGATCAGCAAGTTCGACATCTGGAACCTGAAGCTGGTCGCCGAAGTGCGGGCCGGCATCAATACCCGCAATGCGGCGGTGTCGGCCGACGGCCACACCATCGCCGTGGCCAACTACCTGCCGAATACCCTGGTGCTGCTGGATGGCGACCTGAACCTGATCAAGTCGATCGCGGTCAGCGACGCCTCCGGCCAGCACAGCTCGCGGGTCTCGGCAGTGTACGACGCATCGCCCCGACAATCCTTCATCGCCGCCCTCAAGGACGTGCCCGAGGTCTGGGAGATCAGCTACACCCGGGCGGTCGAACCGATCGCCACCGGTCTGGTGCATGACTACCAGTACAAGGAAGGCAGCTTCGTGCCCGGCTACCTGAACCCGCGCCGCTCTATCCTGGATGCGCCGATGGACGACTTCTTCTTCACCCAGGACTACTCCGAGGTGATGGGAACGACCCGGGGTGGCAAGGGGCAGGTCGTCAACCTCGATGTCCGCAAGTCGGTCGCCCAGCTGGACATCCCCGGCATGCCCCACCTGGGCTCGGGCATCACCTGGAATTACCGGGGCCGGCGGGTCATGGGCAGCCCCAACCTCAAGGATGGGGTCGTCAGCGTCATCGACATGGCCGACTGGCACACCATCAAGCGCATCCCCACCCTGGGCCCGGGCTTCTTCATGCGCAGCCACGAGAACTCCCGCTACGCCTTCGTCGACTCGATGATGAGCCCCACCGGCCGGGACACCCTGCAGGTGATCGACAAGGAAACCCTGGAAGTGGTGCGCACGCTGCGGCCGGAGCCCGGCAAGACGCTGGCGCATATCGAGTTCGACCGGCATGGCCGCTATGCCATCGCCAGCCTGTGGGAGAAGGACGGCGCCCTGATCTTCTACGACGCCACGACGCTGGAAGAGATCAAGCGCCTGCCGGCCTCCAAGCCGGTCGGCAAGTACAACCTGTACAACAAGATCACCAAGTCGGAAGGCACCAGCCACTGAGCGTTGCAGCGCACGGGTCGCGACATCCGCGCGCTGTGGCGCACGTCCTTCTCCATCCGCAATCCGGCCCTGGCGTCGCGTACGGACGGATTTCATTCTGTCCCGGGGGCGATCCCTGCAGGCGTGTGTCGCGGTCCACCCGGCCGCTCATCCACAGGGTGGCAGGCCGCCGGCCGACCCGGTGCCGAGGTCAAGGACTGGCCGATCTTGACTTTGAACAAGAACCGGAAAACAAAATTAACAAATACCCTTAAGGTGCATCGGCGCGGGCCGAATCCGAGGTATCTGTCCATCATGGAAGCCACGGCCATGCGCCTCGTACCCCGCAGCCTGTTCTGGAAGATCAACATCCCCGTGCTCGCCGTGCTGGCGGTGCTCATCGCGGCCTGCGCCCTGGTGATCCCGCAGATGGTCCAGGAGCGGGCGATCGAGAGCGCCGCGACCAACGCCCAGCGGACCGTCGACCAGTTCAAGGCGATCCGCAAGTACTACACCCAGAACGTGGTCGGCAAAGTGGTCCGCAGCGGTGCCTTGAAGCCCCACTTCGACCATCGCGACGATCCCAACCGGATCCCCCTGCCGGCGACCATGATCCACGACCTCTCCGCCGAGCTGAAGGCCGAAGGGACCTCGTTGGCCCTCTACAGCGCGTTCCCCTTCCCGAACCGGGCGTCGCGGCAGCTCGACGGGTTCGCCAAGAGTGCCTGGGAGACCCTGAGCGCGCGGCCGGACGAGCGCTTCTCGCGCCTGGTCGAGCAGGACGGCCGCGAGGTCCTGCGGGTGGCGATCGCCGACCGCATGGTCGCCGAGGCCTGCGTCAATTGCCACAACTCGCATCCGGACACCCCAAAGCGTGACTGGAAGATGGGCGATGTCCGCGGCGTGCTCGAGGTGGACGTGGATGTGACCGACGCGCTGGCCGCCGGTGGCCAGTTCGCCATGGCGATCTCGGGCGCCGTGGCCCTGGCGGCCCTGCTGATCGGGGTGGTGGTGACGGTGGTGTTCCGCACGGTGCTGCACCAGCGCATCGACGAGCTGGCGGGCGCGCTCGACGCGGTGGCCGGCGGGGGCGGCGACCTGACCGTGCGCCTGGCCGAGCCGGAGGGCGACGAGATGAGTCGCGTGGCGGCGGCCACCAACCGGCTGCTGGGGTCCTTGCAGGGCATGGTCCGGCGCATCATCGGCCATGCCGACGCGGTCAATGAACGGAGCGAGTCCCTGGCCCGCCTGGTGACGGCGCTGAACGGCAGCGCCCGCGCCCAGAGCGAGTCCTCGGTGGCCACGGCGGCGTCGGTGCAGGAGCTCACCGTCAGCATCGGCGAGGTGTCGCAGCAGGCCGATGAGACCCGTGAGCTGAGCAACGGGGCCCACGAGGTGGCGACCGAGGGCGAGGCCCTGGCGCGCCAGGCGTCCGGTGAGATCAACCGCGCCGCGGAGGCGGTCCAGGGCTCGGCCCAGGGCGTGGCTCAACTCAGCGAGCGGGCCGCCGAGATCAGCTCGATCGTCGGCACCATCCACGAGATCGCCGATCAGACCAACCTGCTGGCCCTCAACGCGGCGATCGAGGCGGCACGGGCGGGCGAGCAGGGCCGCGGCTTTGCGGTCGTGGCCGACGAGGTGCGCAAACTGGCCGAGCGCTCCCGGGTGGCGAGCGGCGAGATCGCCCACATGATCGAGGCGGTGCAGGCCGACACCGAGACCTCACTGCACCAGATGCGCGCCAGCGCAGAGCAGGTGACGGCCAGCGCGCGCCTGGCCGACCAGGCCGCCGCGGCGCTGGCCCGCATCAACGAGGCCGCGGCCGATACGGCCGTGCGGGTCAGCGATATCTCCCATGCGGCCGCGGAGCAGCGCGGCGCGGCCGAGCAGATCGCCCGGCACGTGGAACGCATCGCGTCGATGTCGGAGACGGCCGATCGCGAGGTGTCGGAGGCCTCGGGTACCGCCGATGCCCTGCGCTCGGTGGCGGACGCCCTGCTGGCGGACACGCACCGCTTCAAGGTCTAGGCGGCGCAGCCCTCGGACCCTCGAGGACCGCCATCTGGCGGTCCTGCAGCCGCCCGAGCAGGGTCTGGGCCGCGATGGCCCCGATCAATGCACAGAACATGTCGGACTGGGTGTCCCAGGGATCGCCCTGGGTGCCCAGGAAATCGTCGGCGCCCTGGCCCATGGCCAGCGCCGCCCACCATTCGATCAGCTCGTAGAAGGCGCTGATCGCCAGCACCACGCAGACCACCAGGAAGGCCCGCATCCGCGGGCCATTCACGTGCTGGCCCCGGATCAGGATCTCGCGGGCGGCCAGGGCGGGCACCAGCCCCTGGAACAGGTGGCCGATCTTGTCGTAGGGGTTGCGGGCGAGGTCCAGCCACTCGGCGATCTGGAAGCCGAGCGGCACCCGCGCGTAGGTGTAGGTGCCGCCGAGGATCAGCACCAGGCCGTGGGCGAGGATCGCCACATACAGCAGGGGCGTGAGTGGGAAGGACCGTCGCGTGCCCCACAGCACCGGCACGACGATCATGACGGGCAGGACCTCCATCAGCCAGGTCAGCCGGTCGTGCGGGTGGATGCCGGAGACGACCAGCGCCGCGCCGAGGATCAGGCTGAGCGGCAGCAACAGGGCGGGTGAGCGGGGCACGGGGACTCCCTGGGCGAGGCGTGTGTCGCCATGATGCCAAATCGGCACCCCAGGCGTAGGCTGGCGGTTCGACCCGACCGAGGAAACTTCCCATGAGCCTGGAAACCTGGCTGGCCTTTGTCCTGGCGTCCATCGTCCTGCTGGTGATCCCCGGCCCGACCATCCTGACGGTGATCGGCTATTCGCTGAACCATGGTGCCCGTGCCAATGTGCCGCTGGTGGCGGCCGTGGCACTGGGGGACTCGACGGCCCTGTTCGCCTCCATCGTGGGCCTCGGCGCGATACTGGCGGCGTCGGCCTTCTGGTTCACGGTGGTGAAGGTGGCCGGCGGACTCTACCTGCTCTATCTGGGCGTGCGCATGCTGCGCTCGCCGACGGTGGCGCTGCCGCCGGATACGGGCAGCGAGGCGCCCCCCCGGCAGTCCGCCGCCCGGCTCTTCGCCCATACCTGGCTGGTGACCGCACTGAACCCCAAGGGCATCATCTTCTTCACGGCCTTCCTGCCCCAGTTCATCGATCCGGCCGGAGACGCGAGCCGGCAGCTGTGGATCCTGGCTGCCACCTTCGTCGTGCTGGCAACCCTCAATGCCACGCTCTATGCCCTGTTCGCCGCCGGGGCGCGGCGGATGCTCCGCAGCCCCGGCGCCCAGCGGCGCTTCAATCGGGCCGGCGGGGGGCTGCTGGCGGCGGCCGGCGTGTGGGTACTGCTGGGCCGCCGCGGGGCGTCGTGACGATCTAGCCCTGCACCGGCCGGACACGGCTGGCGGCGAGCTTGGCCCGCTCGCGGGCCTCGTCCACATCCACGCCGTTGGCTACGGCCACCCCCATCCGGCGCTTGACGAAGGACTCGGGCTTGCCGAACAGGCGCAGGTCCGAGCGCGGCACCGCCAGGGCCTCGGCCACCCCTTCGAAGGCAATGCCCCGGGCCTCCATGCCGCCATAGAC
>JAGRFX010000007.1 GCA_020445805.1 Rhodocyclaceae bacterium | reverse complement strand
GGCGAGCGGACGCTGCTCGACGGCCCGCGGATGCAGGATGCCCGCTGGTTCCCCGACGCCCGCCTGAACTTCGCCGAGAACCTGCTGCGCGACAGCGGCAACGCCGAGGCCCTGGTGTTCCGTGGCGAAGACCAGGTCGAACGGCGGCTCGGCCGCGCCGAGTTGCGCAGCCAGGTGGCGCGCTTCGCGGCGGCCCTGAAGGCACTCGGCGTCGAGCCCGGCGACCGAGTCGCGGCCTACATGCCGAACCTGCCCGAGACCCTGGTGGCGATGCTGGCCGCGGCCAGCCTCGGTGCGGTGTTCACCAGCGCCTCGCCGGACTTCGGCGTCCAGGGGGTCGTCGACCGCTTCGGACAGACGGCGCCGAAGCTGCTGATCAGCGTGGATGGCTACTGGTACAACGGCAAGGCCATCGACGTGCGCACCAAGCTCGCCGAACTGCTGCCGCAACTGCCGAGCGTCGAGCGGCTGGTGGTGGTGCCCTACCTCGCCGACGGCGAGCCGGATCTCGCAAACCTGCCCGATGCGCTGAGCTACCGGCAGTTCCTCGCGCCGCACGCCCAGGTGAGCACGATCGACTACCGGCGCCTGCCCTTCGACCACCCGCTCTATATCCTGTATTCCTCGGGCACCACCGGGGTGCCCAAGTGCATCGTGCACGGGGCCGGCGGCACGCTGCTGCAGCACCTCAAGGAACACCGCCTGCATGCCGACGTGCGCGAGGGCGACCGCCTCTTCTACTACACCACCTGCGGCTGGATGATGTGGAACTGGCTGGTCTCGGGCCTGGCCAGCGGCGCCACGCTGATGCTCTACGACGGCAATCCCTTCGTCGATGACGGGCGCCTCCTCTGGGACTACGCCGAGCGCGAGCGCTTCACCCACTTCGGGACCTCGGCCAAGTACATCGAAGGCCTCGCCAAGAGCGGGTTGCGCCCCGCCCGCGACTACCGGCTCGAGTCGCTGCGCGTCGTCCTGTCCACCGGCAGCCCGCTGGCGCCGCAGAGCTTCGACTTCGTCTATGGATCCATCAAGGCCGATATTCAGCTCTCGTCGATCTCGGGCGGCACCGACATCGTCTCCTGCTTCGCGCTCGGCAACCCGACCCTGCCGGTCTGGCGGGGCGAACTCCAGTGCGCGGGCCTGGGCATGTCGGTCGAGGTCTGGGACGACGATGGGCACCCCGTGGCGGGCGTGAAGGGCGAACTGGTATGCACCCGCCCCTTCCCCTGCATGCCGGTCGGCTTCTTGAACGATGCGGACGGCAGCCGCTACGCGAGCGCCTACTTCGAGCGCTTCGCGGGTGTCTGGTGCCAGGGCGACTTCTGCGAAGCGACCCGCCACGGCGGCCTGGTCATCCACGGGCGCTCGGATGCGACGCTCAACCCGGGCGGCGTGCGCATCGGCACCGCCGAGATCTATCGCCAGGTCGAGAAGCTGCCCGAGGTGCTCGAATCGGTGGTGATCGGCCAGGACTGGCCGCCCCAGGATCCCACCGACGTGCGCGTGGTCCTGTTCGTGCGGCTGCGCGAGGGGCAAGCACTCGACGAGGCCCTCGCCGGGCGTATCCGGCAGGTGATCCGCGACAACGCCTCGCCCCGCCACGTGCCGGCGCGCATCGTCGAAGTCAACGACATCCCGCGGACGAAGAGCGGAAAGATCGTGGAACTGGCGGTCCGCAACATCGTTCATGGACAGCCGGTCAGGAACGTCGAGTCCCTGGCGAACCCGGACGCCCTGAGGCAATTCGCGGAGCGCCCGGAACTCGCAGGCTAGGCGCGCAGAAAGACCGTGTGCGGAGCCCCTCCTGGCGATTCGCCGGGAGGGACGCTTCTGTTCGCCGGAAGAAGGACCAGTTCGATCCCAGGCCCCCCGCAGGACATGCGACTACGCCTGCCCCTGCGCGACCTGAGGCAACAGATCGAGTGACCAGGTCTGCCCGACCAGATCATGGCCGAAGGATGTGTGGGGTGCCTCGTCCACCAGCGTAAAGCCCGCGCGCTGGTACAGTCTTCGTGCGTCGACCAGGACACTGTTGGTCCAGAGCTCGAGGCGCCCATAGGCCAACTGCCGTGCGCGCTCGATGCACGCCGTCACCAGCATGCCACCGACGCCCATGCCGCGGGCGGCCGGTTCGACATAGAGCAGCCTGAGCTTTGCGACTCCGGGTTGTCCGCTGTCCACCAGGAACACGGAGCCGACGATTTGCCCATCCAGCTCGGCGATCCACGCGGATTCGCGGTCCGGATTGAAGGTGGCGTGGAACCTGGAAAGAATCCCGGCAGCCAGGGCCTCGTAGTCGCTGTTCCAGGCGTACTCCTCAGCATACAGAACGGCCTGGCGATGAATGACCCATCCCAGGTCGCCCGGTTTGGGATCGCGCAACCGCGCGGTCGGGGGCAGCTCGGCTTCGAAGAGCTGCGTGATCGTGCTGGCGGCTGCAAGCAGGCTTTCCCTCCGCGTCGGCGCGAGACCATCGAGCAGCGCGCCGATGCCTTCCCGCGTGTTGTTTTCCAGGGCCACGTACGTGGCCTGTCCCGCATCGGTCAAGGCAAGCAGCTGGTTGCGGCCATGCCGCGGATCTTCCCGCGTCTCGACCAAACCCCGGTGGACAAAGCGCTTGAGCGTGCGGCTGATCTGCGCTCGATCGAGACCCAGGGTCCGCGCGATCTCCGCCGCCGTCGGATCGATTCTGTGGGCAAGCTCGTAAAGCACGCGGGCTTCGCTCAGGGTAAAGGGGCTTCCGTCCAGGCGGGATTTCAGGAGGCCGATCCGTGCCGTGTAGGTCCGGTTGAAGGCGCGCAGGGCGGCGATGTCGTGTTCGCGAGAACGGGTCATGTTGTCATGCCTGCGCGGAATGTTGACTGAATCAACTTATACACAATATTGACGCTATCAACAACGCGCGCGTTGGGGCGTCCCGTCCCTTCGTTCATCCGCAGGCAGAAGGTGAAGGACGCCTTTCGCAGGGCCGAGTATTACGCCCGCATCATGAGGGCATCCTCGACGACCCCCGAGCGGGGCCCTTCCGCGTCGGGCTCGAGCGCGCCGCCAGTCGCGACATGGCCCGAATCGGTTTCGCGGCAGCCGACGCGTTGCCCCTACCATTGCACCGACGACGATGGGAACCCATTGCGGGGAGAGCGACATGTGCCTGACGGATGAGGCGCTGGTGATCAGTTGCGAACATGGCGGCAACAGGATCCCGGCACCGTACCGCGCGCTGTTTGCCGCTCACAGAGCCGTGCTGGATACGCATCGGGGATTCGACCCCGGCGCCCTGGTCATGGCCAGGGCACTGGCCAGCGCCTTCGGCGCCCCGCTGGTGGCCTCCACCGTGAGCCGCCTGCTGGTCGACCTGAATCGCTCGCCCGGACATCCTCGCCTCCATTTCGAGACGGTCCGCCGCGCGCCATTGGCGATTCGGGAGCAGATCCTGGCAAGGTGCTACCAGCCCTATCGCCTCCGTGCCGAGGGCCTGGTGATGGAGGCGATCGCCCGTCGGGGCCGGGTCATTCACCTCTCGTGTCACAGCTTCACGCCCGAACTCGACGGCAAGCGCCGGACCGCGGACATCGGCCTGCTCTACGATCCTTCGCGCGCGGGCGAAGTCGAACTGTGCGCCCACTGGAAGGCCGCGCTCGGCACCACGGCCCCGGATTTCACGGTCCGTCGCAATTACCCGTATGCTGGCAAGTGCGACGGCCTGACGGCGTGGTTTCGGAAACGCCTGTCAAGCACGGCCTACATCGGCATCGAGTTGGAACTCAACCAGTTGCACGTCGCCCGACCGCCCGGGCAATGGGCGACCCTGCGCGCCAGCATCATCGAATCCCTGCGAACAACGCTCCAGCCTCGCGGCACCGCGAGCGACGCCTAGTCCGTACCTCTGGCCACCCACGGTCAGTCAATCCCGCCACGCCGTGGCGCCGCGGGTGCATTGGAAAAACCGACATGAAAATCCGCTTCGGCTACGAAATCGTCTACGAGTGCCCCCAGCCGACCCCCATGATCGTGACGCTGAGCGTCCATTACACGCGGGTGTCCGACATCATTGTTCCGGATTACATGATTGCCGATCCGCCGGTCCCGATCGCCGCCTATCGCGACACCTTCGGCAACTGGTGTTCGCGCATCGTTGCGCCCAAGGGTAGCCTCAGGCTATCCACCGACGCGCTGATCAATGACAGCGGGCTACCCGATGTCGTGGCACCCCGGGCCAAGCAGACGCCGGTCGAGGAACTGCCCGACGAAACGCTGCAATTCCTGCTTGGGAGTCGTTACTGCGAAACCGACCGGCTTTCCCAGATCGCGTGGCACCTGTTCGGCAAGACGCCGAGCGGCTGGGACCGCGTGCAGGCGATTTGCGACTACGTCCACAAGCACATCGAATTCGGGTATCAGCATGCGCGACCGACCAAGACCGCGTGGGAGGTCTATCACGAGCGCGCCGGGGTGTGTCGCGACTTCGCCCATCTGGCCATTGCGTTCTGCCGGTGCATGAACATTCCGGCCCGCTACTGCACGGGCTACCTCGGCGACATCGGCATTCCGCCGCCCGACGAGCCGATGGATTTCGCCGGCTGGTTCGAGGCCTTCCTCGACGGTCATTGGTACACCTTCGACCCACGCAACCACACGCCGCGCATCGGTCGCATCTTGATCGCCCGCGGTCGTGACGCCGCCGATGTGGCCATCAGCAGCACCTTCGGACCCAACCGCCTGGCCCGATTCAAGGTTCACACCGACGAGGTGGTCGAGGCAAACAAGGCCTGATTCCGTCCGCCATCATCAACGGCTTCGACTCCGCCTAAAGATCGATCTGCGCACCCCATCCCACGGCCGACGCCCGAAGACGATGGCTGGGGTCACCGGCTGATTCGCCCCGGCAATCGCGGAGGCCATTTGGCTTGCGTCAGGCGGTGACCGCGGGCTCGTTGTGCTTACGATAGAAATCGGCCTCGGCTTCGGCCGGCGGGATGTTGCCGCTCGATTCCAATAGGTGATGATCACCCGTATATACGAAGACTAACTTAGTCCACGTTTTTCTTGCGCAGTTAAACACTGACAGATATAGTCCGTGTTATGGCACATCTGACTGTTAGCGTCGAATACGGGCTTCATTGCCTCCTGTGGCTTGTGGACGCAGGCGATACCCCCTTGAGCAGCCGTGATCTGGCGGAGCTTCAGGGCATCTCGCCCAGCTTCGTCGCCAAGATCTTTCCCAAGCTCGAAAAAGCCGGCATCGTTGTCGCCTGCGAAGGCGTCCGGGGCGGCTACCGACTGGCCTGCCCGCCCGAACAGATCAGCGTATTGCGCGTTGTCGACGCCATCGAAGGGGAAAAGCCGCTCTTTGATTGCCAGGAAGTCCGTAGCCGCTGCGCCCTGTTCGAAGACAAGCCGCCCCAGTGGGCCACCAGCGGTACATGCGGCATTCACGGCGTCATGCTCAAGGCCGAGAAGGCCATGCGTGACGAACTGGCCACCCATTCGCTGGCCTCTATCGCGGCAGGCTTCAGCCACAAGATTCCCGAGACCTTCGTCGTCGAAGTGCGCGACTGGACGCAGCTGCGCGCCGAGAACCGCAAACCCGGCCGCCGGCCGAAAACCCCCGAACCGCCCCCCTGATCGGGGGCCGCGCCCCGCTGCCCCCTGACCCAACTCCCCGTCATTCGCGGTGCCCGCCGGAGGTGCCGGGCATGGTTGCGCGCCTGCGCAGCGGGACTTCGCTCGTCCGGCCATTTTCAAAGAGAACGTTTCATGGAAAAGAGAATTGTCATCATCGGCTCCGGCTTCGCAGGCCTGTGGGCCGCACTGGCCGCCGCCCGCGCCATCGATCTGCAGGGTGCAAGCGACCGTATCGAGGTCGTGGTCGTCTCGCCCCGCCCGGCGCTGGTCATCCGGCCCCGGCTCTACGAGGCGGCCATCGAAAACATGGATCCGGATCTGAGCGCCTTGTTTGCTGCCACCGGCGTCAAACACTTCGCCGGCAAGATCGAACACATTCACACCAGGACCAGGCGCCTGGAGATAACCAGCACGGCGGGCGAACTCAACGAGCTGAGCTACGACCGTCTCGTCCTCGCTACCGGCAGCACGCTGTACACGCCGCCGGTGCCGGGGCTGGAAGCATTCGGCTTCAATGTCGATCAACACGATGACGCTCGAGTGCTGCAAGCGCATCTCGCCGAGCTGGCAGGCAAGCCGCCCTCCAGTGCCCGGAACACCGTGGTGGTTGTCGGCGGCGGCTTCACCGGTATCGAAACCGCTGCGGAAATGCCCGCGCGCCTGCGCAAGATCCTCGGCGAAGACACGCCGGTGCGAGCCGTCCTGATTGAATGCGCAGACCAGGTTGGACCCGAGATGGGGGACACACCCCGCCCGATCATTGAAGCGGCGCTGACCGAGTGCGGCGTCGAGCTCGTCACCGGCACCCGCGTCGAACTCATCGACGCCGACGGGCTACTCACCACATCAGGTGAACGCATTGACGCCGCCACCGTGGTCTGGACCGCTGGCGCGCGCGCGCATCCCCTGGCCGCGCAGATTCCCGGCGCGCATGATGCACTCGGTCGCATCGAGGTGGATGCCTATCTGCGCGCACCCGAAGCAGACGCGGTCTTCGCCACTGGGGATGTGGCCCACGCGGCGACCGACGCGCTCGGCAACGTCGCTGCCATGTCATGCCAGCATGCGCTCAGCCTCGGGCGCGTGGCCGGCTACAACGCCGCCGCCTCGCTGCTGGATCTACCCCAGCATCCCTACAGCCAGCCAAAGTACGTGACCTGCCTCGATCTGGGGCCGTGGGGTGCGCTCTACACCGAAGGATGGGACCGGCAGGTGCGGCTCACGCGCGAAGAGGGCAAACAACTCAAACGCGAAATCAACACCAAGTGGATCTACCCGCCCGCGGCGGACAAGGCTGCGGCCTTTGCCGTCGCCAATCCGGATTTCGTGATCGTGCCGTAAGGCTGAAAGTGCTCGTCCTTCAGTTTTTGATGGGCGAGCGCGCGATCGACCCATGGCAATTCATGGGCTGGCGTTGAGAGCACCGGCGCCCCACATTGGATCTGCGTCACGCGCCCCCTACTCCCACTCAATCGTCAATGACCACATTAAGTTATTGTATTTTTTATACTTTCAAATTACCAACATCATTTCTACCGTCGCGTTTGCCGTCAGATGCGGTCGGTAGGCCGAATTTGCTTTCATGAGCTTTCGGCATCTATCGGTGAGCACATCGCCCCGAAAAAATCGTCCCTTCAGTACCTATCGCTAGCGGCGCGAAATTTCTGCAAGTCACGCACGTCTCGAATCTGCTGCACACCTGCCTGATTCACGTCCAAAATTTACCGTCAAAACGACAAATTCATAGCAATTTGGCAGCTTGCGTTTACCGTCAATCTGCCTGCAACGCCTTATTCTATGCGGGTTCCCGACGTTCGGTAGACACTGCACAAGATGATCTTCGCGTTTGCGCTGGCTATTGATGGTGGACTCGCCACCAAAAGCACATGCGAGTTTGAGCGAGTGGGCGGATTAAAGCTTCAAGACTGGGCTGGGTGATCAACCAAGGAGACTGATTGCCGGGCGCCTGACCAAAGCCGCCACAAATCTCAGCGCGAAAGGCTCGTCGCCTGCCCATCCCAGGTTCGCTCCCGCGGCCTACCATAGTGGCCGGTCCATGGGCACCCGGTGGGTACGAGCGCGGGTCACTGTACCCTCTCAGGAGCGACCTCGAGCCGATACCCATACCCGTGCACAGTGACAATTTCGACCCCTCGCTGCGGTCCAAGACCCAGCTTCTTGCGCAGGCGGCTGACATGATTGTCCACGGTACGCGTGTCCAGATCCGGCACCGTGCCCCACACCTCACGCAGCAGCCGGTCGCGGGTCAGGAGTTCGCCAGCGTGCTGGAAGAGATAACAGATCAGTCCGAACTCGGTCCGGGTCATGTTTACGGGCACACCGTCGAGCAGCAGCAGCCCACGCCCCATGTCCACCTCGAACGGGCCGCTGGATGGCCACTCCACTGCCACGCCCCTGCGCCGCCGCAGCAGCGCCTCGATGCGGGCCTTCACCTCGGCCAGCCGCAAGGGCTTGACTACATAGTCGTCGGCGCCCAGTTGCAGGGCACGGACCATCCGCGCCTCGTCGTCCTTGAGACTCTCGATCAGGATGGGCACGTCTTCGCCAGGTCGGTTGCGCACCTGGCGGATGATCGTCTCGGCAGTGCCGTCGGGCAGCACCCAGTCGAGCACCAGAAGATCGAAAGAAACGGTCGCCAGTGCCGTTGTCATGGCTGACACGGTGGTGTGGTGGCTACAGCGCCAGCCCGCCCGAGTAAAGGCCAGGACCAACATTTCGCCGACCACGGGGTCGTCTTCCAGCAATCCGATGTGAATGGTGTGCGCCATGATTCGCAGGATTCGACCGTTGCCGCCGACGCCGCCCGAATGCGGCCATCTGCAGACTAATTACATTTATTTTACAAGTACGAAGTGCAATTCGTTCAGAGTCTTAGGGCAACAGAACTCTTAGAAATCATCAAAATCATGACGCCACACCGCTCCGATCGTTCATCCTGGGTGGTGGACGTGTTGCGCCTGTGGATACCGTCGATGGCCCTCGTCGTCGGGCTGCTCCTCTTGATCTATGAACAGGAACGGAGCCACCAGGCACAAAGGTTCGAGGCGCGCCACGAGGCCCAGATCAACGAATCATTTGCCATTATGGGCAATCGCCTCGCCGCCGTCGTGCGCGACATGCGCTATCTCGCGAACACGCAGCGTCTCGAGGCATACCTGGGCGGGCACGGTGCGCAGGACCAGGAATCAGCGATGCTCGACGCGCTGGCCGAGGATTGGCGCCGCTTCATGGCGACCCGCCCGACGCTCTACGACCAGATCCGCTATCTGGACCGCGACGGTCGCGAGCGCGCGCGCATCAACAACCGTGCGGGAAGGGTGCAGCGGGTACCCGAGGCAGAGCTGCAACAGAAGTTCGACCGCTACTACGTGCAGGAGGCGCGCAGCCTGCCGGGCGACACGATCTATCTGTCGCGACTCGATCTCAACATGGAGCATGGCGTGGTCGAGCAGCCGCTCAAGCCGATGCTGCGGCTGGTCACTGCGCCGCTGCGAGGGCGGCTTCAGGACGGCGGCCTACTGGTGCTCAACGTACTCGCCCAGCCCATCCTGGAGCGCCTGCGCAGCGATGCCACGGGCAGCGGTCCCAGCCACGTGTGGCTGCTCGACCCGCAGGGCTACTGGTTGCTCGGTGACGCGCCTGATCAGGAATGGGGCTTCATGCTGCCCGAACGCAGCCAGTTCCGCCTCGACAGTGCCCATCCCGCCCTGCATGCCGCGCTGCAGGCTTCGCCACCGGGCCCGCAGACGGTGCACCGCCGGATCGACGGCGGCGTCTTCAGCTTCCAGCGCTACGACCCGGGAGCCGACACTGCCAGCCTGCTGTCGGAGGTCAGGTTGCATGACGCCGCCGGCGTCTACTGGACGCTCGCGCGCTGGAGTCCGGCCTCCGAGATCGATGCCGCCGTAGCCCCCACCGTCGCCCGTCTAGCGTGGATTGGCGGCGCACTGGTGCTGCTGGTCAGCCTCGGAAGCGGGTATATCGCCTGGCTCAACCGTCGCCGCGCGGAAGCCCTCGCCGCCGAGCGCGACACGGCGGCAGCCCTGGATCGTTTCATCGACAGCGCACCGGACGCCCTCGTCGTCAGCGACGCCCAGGGACGGATCGTGCTGGCCAACCAGTTGGCGGAGTCATCACTCGGCTATGCACCCGGCGAGTTGCCCGGCCAGTCCATCGAGGCCCTCGTGCCCGACCGCCTGCGGAGCGCCCATCCGGCGCTGCGCGAGCACTACCTTTCGGAACCGCAGAGCCGCGCCATGGGCGATGGCGTCAGTCTCACCATCCGGCGCAAGGACGGCAGCGAGTTCCCCGTGTCGATCAGCCTCAACGCCCTCCCGGGCCGGGACGGCGTGCGCGTGATCAGCGCCATCCGCGACATCTCGGCCCAGCAGCAGGCCGAGGCTTCCCTGCGCGACAGCAACGCACGCATCCTGGCCGCCCACGACGCCACGGAGCAGGCCAACCGCCAGCTGCTCGAGGCCAACGACGCGCTCGAGGCCTTCGCCTACTCGGTGTCCCACGACCTGCGTACCCCGCTGCGGTCCATCGAAGGTTTCAGCGTGATCCTGCTCAAGCGTTTTGGCGACAAGCTCGACGCCACCGGCCAGGATTACCTGCAGCGCATGCGTGCTGCCAGCCAGCGCATGGAGCAGATGATCGACGAGATCCTGACCCTGTCACGCATCAGCCGCAGCGAGCTCGCATGCGTTCCGGTGGACCTCAGCGCCCTGGCCACCGAGCTGGTCGCCCAACTGCGGGAAGTCGCGCCGACGCGCCAGGTCGAGGTCATCATCGCCCCGGGCATGGTCGCCGAGGCCGACCCCACGCTGACGCGTGCTGCCCTTGCCAATCTGCTCGGCAACGCCTGGAAATACACCGGCAAGACCGACCGGGCGCAGATCGAGTTCGGCTGTGACGGGCCTGACGGCGCCCGGGAGTACTTCGTACGCGACAACGGCGTGGGCTTCGACATGGCCCATGCCGACAAGCTCTTCGTCGCCTTCGAACGTCTCCACAAGGCCTCCGAGTTCCAGGGCACCGGCATCGGCCTGGCCACGGTGCAGCGTGTAATCACCCGGCACCGCGGCCACATCCGGGCCGAGGCCGCGGTCGGCGAGGGAGCCTGCTTCTATTTCACCCTGGGCGCGCCGCCGGCGGAGGCCGCGCATGGCTAGGAAGCACGATTTCAAACTGCCCGCCCTGTTGCTGTTCGCGGCTGGAATGGCGCTCGCGGCCGGGCTGGCGCGCGACCAGGCGCAGCGCAATGCCACAGAACGCCGGGCGGTTTTCGAGCGGCGGGTCGAACGGGCCATGGACGCCCTGCAACGACGCCTCATCCAGTACGAGAAAGGGGTGCGCGGCGCGCGCGGCATGATCGTCGCCGTCGGTATCGACCGGCTCGACCACCCGACCTTTCTACGTTACAGCGCCACCCGCAGCTATGCCACGGAGTTTCCCGGCGCGCGCGGCTTCGGCTTCATCCGGCGCGTACCGGTCGCGGTCGAAGACGCCTTTGTGCAGCGCCTCGAGCACGAAGCGCGCAGCCAGCGCGCCATTCGGCACCTCGCCCCGCACGACGGCGATCGCTGGGTGATCGAGTACATCGAACCCGAAGCGAACAACCTCAGTGCGGTCGGCCTCGATATCGCCTCCGAAGGCAACCGCCGCAAGGCGCTGGAGCAGGCCATCGCCACAGGCCAGGGGACATTGACCCACCCGATCACACTGGTGCAGGCCAGCGGCAAGACCAACCAGGGCTTCCTGCTGATGCTGCCCATCTATCGCGTCAATGGCACCGACAGCGGCGACGCGGAGCAGTTGGCGCCAGCCGAGCGGCTGGCACATGGCGTGGCTGCGGCCTACGCGCCGTTGGTCATCGAAGAAGTGCTGGCTGATTTCACGCTGGAACAGGAACGCCTGACCATTGCCCTGGATGACCTCGACAATGGGCAGGCGACCCGCTTCTACAGCACCCATCCAGACGCGCAGCGCATTGACGCCAATGGCCTGGTCGCGAGGCGCGACCTGACCCTCTACGGCCGCCATTGGCAGGTCGAACTGGCGGCCGCGCCCGGGCTCGTGGCGTCACTGGCCCAGCCCAGCCCGCTGGCGCGCGGGCTGCTGGCCGCCGTGGTCGGCGCGCTCGTCGCCTGGCTGTTCAATGCGTGGCTGGTGGCACGGCAACGTCGCTTCGACCACCTGGCAGAAGAACTCACCGAGCAGCGCCGCCACCGGGCAGAGATCCAGGCCCTCAATGCCAGCCTTGAGCAGCGCGTCGCGGAGCGCACCGCCGACGTGGAACGCGGCATGCGTGAGCTGCAGACGCTCGCCTATGCGCTGTCCCACGACCTGCGCACGCCGCTGCGTTCGGTGGACGGCTTCAGCAAGCTGCTGCTCCGGGATTACGCGGGCCGCATCGACGACGCCGGGCGCAACTACCTGCAGCGAATCCGCGCGGCGGCGCAGCGCATGGGGCAGATGTACGACGACATCCATGCCCTTTTGCGCGTCGGCCTCAGCACACTGCAGCGGGCGAGGATCGACCTCAGCGGCCTCGCCACCAAGCTCGTCGAAGACCTGCGGGCACGCGAACCGGAGCGCCCGGTCGAGTCCGACATCGAACCGGCCCTCATGGCCGACGCCGATCCGCTGCTGCTGAAGGCGGTCCTCGGCAACCTGCTGGACAACGCCTGGAAGTTCACCGCCCGAGCCGAGCGCCCGCGAATCGCCTTTGGCCGCGTACGCGTCGATGGCGAAGACGCGTTCTTCGTGCGCGACAACGGCGTCGGCTTCGACATGGACAACGCCGGCAAGCTGTTCAACGTCTTTCAGCGCCTGCACCGGCCCGAGGAGTTCGACGGCCACGGCATCGGCCTGGCCATCGCCCAGCGCATCGTCGAGCGCCACGGCGGCCGCCTGTGGGCCGAGGGCGCCGTCGACGCGGGCGCCACCTTCTACTTCACCCTCGCACCCGGCAGGGGTGCGTCATGAAGCACCAGCCCGGCGTGATGATACGTATCTGTTTCCTTCCGGCCCTGCTCGCCCTGTCGGTGCTGTGGAGTGCCGATTCGGTGGCGGCGGCACCCGGGAACCCGACGGCGGCGCCAGCGGCCGCGGCCCGCGCCAGCGTCCTCATACTCTCCTCGCTGCAGCGGGGCTACCCCATTCCCGACGCCACCATGGACGCCGCCTTCGCGTCCCTGCGCGAGCGCGGGGTGTCCGCCCAGTTCACCTACGTCGAATATCTGGACATCGCCCGCAACACGGACCCCGACTGGCGGGGATTGAAGCTCCGGGAACTGCAGGCGAAGCTGTCCGGGCGACAGATCGCAGCCGTGATCGTCGCAGACGGGGGCGCGCTGGGCTTCATCCACCGCGAGGGCAGGTCCTTCGTGCCGCCCGAGACCCCGGTCATCACGACCCTGGCCAGCGACCCCGCCATCGACGATCTCGAGCAGGGCCAGCTCATCAACGTGTTTCCGGGATTCGACGTCGTCGGGACGCTCAGACTCGGGATGGCCCTCTTCCCGGACACCCGTCACCTGCTCGTGGTCGACGGTCCGAACGGCGTCCAGCCGCCCGTCCTGCCGGCGGTGGAGGCTTTCCTCGCCCAAGGGCCGAACCGGCCTACGCTGGAGGTCGTCACCGAGCTGGACTACGACGCGATGCTCGAGCGTGTCGCCCGCCTGGCGCCGGATACGCTGATCCTCATGGGTGCCTACTTCAGGGACCACGCCGGGCACAACTATGTGCCTGCGGAAGTGGCCAGAGCGGTGGCCGAACGCGCCAACGCGCCGGTGCTCGGCATCTACGAAGCCCATATCCGCGCAGGCCTGCTGGGCGGATCTGTCCTGCTGCGCGGCGACATCGGTCGGGAAGCCGGAAAGATCGCCTTCGAGTTCCTGAGCGGCGCGCGCCGCTTCGCCCCGGGGATGACGGAAGAACACGTGGCCCCCCACCCCATGTTCGACTGGCCACAGCTGCAGCGCTGGCGCGGGAACACAGCCAGCCTGCCGGACGGGACGCTGTTTCTGAACCGACCCAGCACCCTGTGGGATGACTTCCGGGAAGCCGTCATCTTGGCCGCGGCATCCCTCGTACTGCTGGCGGCCCTCGTCGTGGCGCTGGGCTGGCAGAACCGACGCCGTGCCTCGGCCGAGCGCGCCCTGCGGGAGCAACAGGCGGGTCTGGAACAGATGGTGAAGGAGCGTACCGAACAGCTGGCCGTGCGCACGCGCGAAGCCCAGGCGGCCAGCGCCGCCACGCAGCAGGCCAACCACCTGTTGGTGGACCTGGGCAGCGAACACGAAGCCTTCGCCTACGCGGTCTCGCACGACCTGCGCACGCCCCTGCGCGCCATCGACGGCTTTTCCACGCTCCTGCTGAGGGACCAGGGTGGCGGCATCGACGCGATCGGCCAGGACCACCTGCGACGCATCCGCGCGGCCGCCCAGCACATGGGGCAGATGTACGACGACATGCATGCCCTGCTACGCATCGGCCGCAGCGCTCTGCAGCTTGAACGGTTCGATCTGAGCGCGATGGCCGCGGAGCTCGCCGCCGACCTGCAGGCCGGCGAGCCGCAACGCGCCGTCGAATTCGACATCGAGCCGGCGCTGTCGGTCACCGCCGATCCGCTGCTGTTGCGCGTCGTCCTCGGCAATCTGTTAGGCAATGCCTGGAAATTCTCCGCGCGGGTCGAGCACGCTCGGATCGCCTTCGGCTGCGAGCGCATCGACGGCGCAGAGATATTCTTCGTTCGCGACAACGGGGCCGGCTTCGACGCAGCCGGCGCCGGCAAGCTGTTCAACGCTTTTCAGCGCCTGCACCGGCCCTGGGAGTTCCCCGGCCGCGGCATCGGCCTGACGATCGCTCAGCGCATCGTCGCGCGTCACGGCGGCCGCATCTGGGCCGAGGGCACCATCGATGCAGGCGCCACCTTCCGATTCACACTGACTTCCGCCCTACCCACCCTTCCGGAATCCCATCATGAATAGCCAGACCATCCTCCTCGTGGAAGACAATCCCGACGATGAAGTCCTCACGGTCGAGGCCCTCACGTTCGGCGGCATCACCAACGACATCGTGGTCGTCCACGATGGCATCGAATGTCTCGAGTATCTGTTCGGCGAAGGCGAATACGCCGGGCGCGACACCAGCGAGCTGCCCGCCGTGGTGCTGCTCGACCTCAACATGCCGCGCCTGGGCGGCCTCGAGCTGCTCACCCGGCTGCGAGCCGACCCGCGCACCCAGCGGCTGCCCGTCGTCATCCTGACCACCTCCAAGGACGAGAGCGACATGGTCGCCAGCTACGACCGCGGCGCCAACAGCTTCGTGCGCAAGCCGGTGGACTTCGAAGCCTTCACCGAGGCGGCACGCAACCTCGGCATGTACTGGCTGCTGCTCAACCAGCGGCCCTCACGCTGAACGCCGCCTGCCGGCCCCGGCTGCCCCTCCCCCTCGCCAGGAACAAAGGCCCTCGACCATGACCCGACGCAAACAGACCACGCCAGGCCAGCCCCACACACCCTCGCGAGAGGTCCCCAAGCCGCACTACTACGTCGCGCTGGGCGCCTCGGCCGGCGGCCTCGAGGCCATCGACGCCTTCTTCCGCAATACGCCAGCGGACACCGGCATGGCCTTCGTGGTGCTGCAGCACCTGTCACCGGACTACCCGAGCATGATGGTCGAGCTGCTCTCCAAGCAGACCCGCATGCCGGTGCTCCGCGCCGAGGAAGACATGGTCGTGGTGGCCGACTGCGTCTACCTGCTGCCGCCCAAGAAGAACATGGCTCTCAAGGAGGGCCGGCTGGTGCTCACCGACCAGGATCGGCATCGGGGCCTGGTCAATCTGCCGATCGACTTCTTCCTCGAGTCGCTGGCCTCGGACCAGGGCGAGCAGGCCATCGCCATCATCCTCTCCGGCACCGGCTCCGATGGCACCCAGGGCATCAAGACCGTGAAGGCAGCGGGCGGCCTGGTCATCGCCCAGGCGCCCGACAGCGCCAAGTTCGACGGCATGCCCAGGAGCGTCGCCGACACCGGCCTGGCGGACTACGTCCTGGCGCCGCAGGACATGGCGGCCCAGTTGCTGGCCTTCAGCCATCACCCCTACGCCGCCCACGACGAGGAGGACATCGAACCGCTGCAGCCGGAGGGCGCGCTCGAGAGCGTCTTCGACCTGCTGGCCGACCACTACAAGGTGGATTTCCGCAACTACAAGCCCAACACCCTGATGCGCCGCATCCGCCGCCGCATCCAGGTCCATCAGCTCGAGAGCATCGGCGACTATCTCGGCCACCTGCAGGCCAACGCCGAGGAACTGGCCGCCCTCTACCAGGAACTGCTGATCGGTGTCACCAGCTTCTTCCGCGACCAGCCGGCCTGGGATTTCGCCGCTGCCGAAGTTCTGCCGGGACTGATCCAGCATGCCGGCAAGGGTGGGCTGCGACTATGGAGCGTGGGCTGTTCCACCGGCGAGGAGGCCTACAGCCTCGCCATCATGACCCGCGAAGCCTGCGAGCGGGCCGGCCGCAAGCTGGACCTGAAGGTGTTCGCTTCCGACATCGACAACGAATCCATCCTCAGCGCCGGCAAGGGCGTGTATCCGGCCGCCGCCCTGAGCGAGATGCCCGAGCCCCTGCGCAGCAAATACTTCACCCGCCAGGAGAGCACCTACACGGTCACCCGCGAGCTGCGCGAATGCGTGGTGTTCGCGCGCCAGAACGTCCTCTCCGACCCGCCCTTCACCAACATCGACCTGATCTCCTGCCGCAATCTGCTGATCTACTTCGAGCCGGTGCTGCAGAAAAAGGCCATGAGCGTGTTCGGCTTCGCCCTGCGCGCCGGCGGTGCCCTGTTCCTGGGCAAGAGCGAGAGCCCGGGTCTGGCCCAGAAGGACTACGAGGTCCTCGATGGGCGCCACAAGCTCTATCGACTCCAGACCCGCCGCATGATGATGACCGGCAAGCTCGCGGCGGACGAGCTGGGCCCGGCCCGGCCCGTGCAGCTGCCCGCCCGGGCTGCGGGGGGGCAGCGCAACAGCGACAGTGTCATGGAGCGCCTGCTCACGGCGCTCACCGGCAGCTACCTGCCCCTCGTCATCGTGGTGGACGAGCACAACCAGCTGGTGCACCTGTCGGGCGATACCCGCGGCATCTTCCGCCTGGCCGAGGGCCAGCCCACCGCCGACGTGACCCGGCTCGCCCACCCTGACCTGTCCCTGCCGCTGTCCACCGGGCTGCACAAGGTGTTCCGGGAAAAGGACGCAGTCAGCTACACCAACCTGCGCATCAAGGGCGACAACAAGACCGAGCTCTTCAACCTCCACTGCCTGCCCCTGCCGGGCCAGCGCCGGGGCCAGCCCGGGCTGGTCGCCGCCGTGATCGAACGGGCCGAGACGGCTCGGCGCAGCGTGGCGGAAGAAAAGGCCACCTTCGATCTGGACACTGCCTCGGAGGCGCGCATCCGCGATCTGGAGAGTGAACTCCAGATCACCCGCGAGAACCTGCAGGCGGCGGTCGAGGAACTGGAGACCTCCAACGAGGAGCTGCTCTCCAGCAACGAGGAACTGCAATCCACCAACGAGGAGCTGCAGTCGGTCAACGAGGAGCTCCACACCGTCAACGCCGAAGTGGTGAGCAAGAACGACGAGCTGGTGAGCCTGGGCAAGGACGTGGCCGACCTCCTCTCGAGCGGCGAGTCGGCCCTGTTGCTCCTGGACGAACAGCTCAATGTGCGCCAGTTCACCCCCTCCCTGACCCGGGTGTTCTCGCTCCAGGAGCAGGACATCGGGCGACCCGTGGCCTATGCCCGCCACAACCTGATGATTCCCGACCTGATGGCCACCCTCGAAGGGGTCGCCGCCCAGGGCCGACGTGTCGTGCAGGATGTGACCGACAACATCGGCAACAACTACATGCTGCGCATCGTGCCCATCGCAAGTGAGGCCCGGCCGAAAGGCCCCACCCGCTGCGAGGGCGTGGTGCTCAGCCTGGTGAACATCAACGAGCGTGTCGCGGCCGAGAAGGTCCTGCGCGAGAGCGAGGAACGCTTCCGCCTGATGGTGAACAACCTGCCCGGCTTCACCATTCACCTGCTCGATCCCAAGGGCTACGTCACCAGCTGGAACGCCGCCGCCCAGGCCAGCACGGGCTTCGAGCGCCGCGACGTGCTGGGCAAGAAGTTCGACCTGTTCTTCGATGCCGAAGCGCGCGAGCAAAAGATCCCCGGCCGGCTTCTGGAGACGGCCCTGGCCCAGGGCAAGGCGGAACACGAGGGCTGGCGCGTGCGCAAGGACGGCAGCCGCTACTGGGGGTCGAGCACGCTCAGCCCGCTCCAGGACCCGGAGGGCGAAGCCATCGGCTTCGTCCGCATCAGCCAGGACCGCAGCGAGCAGCAGGCCCAGGCGCAGCGCCTGCACAAGCTGTCCCAGGCCATCGAGCAGAGCAGCGAACAGATGCTCCTCATCGACGCCCGGGGCAGGATCGAATATGTCAGCCCGAGCTATCTGTCACTGACCGGCCGCCGCGCGGACGAGATCCTCGGTCTCGACGTGGGAGAGAAATACGCGGGCATGCTGGCGCCGCGGGATGGGAAGGCCCTGCAGGCGGCGCTGCAGAGCGCGGGCCACTGGCAGGGCGAATGCGCCCGTCTGGCGCGCGACGGCACGGAGCGCGTCTTCCACTCCGTGCTGTCGCCCCTGCGCGACGCAGACGGGAATCCGAACGGCTTCCTGATGCGCCACGAGGATGTCACCGAACGCGTGCGCCTCGCCGAAGCGGAGCGCGCCCATGCCGAAGAGCTGGAGCAGCGCGTCGCCGAGCGCACCCGCGAGCTGGAGGACGCCCGCCAGCGGGCCGAGCATGCGGCCCAGGCCAAGAGCGAGTTCCTCTCCAACATGAGCCACGAGATCCGCACGCCCATGAATGCCGTGCTCGGCCTCTCCTACCTGCTCCAGCGCGAGGCGACATCGCCGTCGGCGGTCGACCTGGCGCACAAGATCCACCAGTCGGGCCAGACCCTGCTCGGCATCATCGACGATGTCCTGGACTTCTCCAAGATCGAATCCGGCCGGCTCGAGATCGAGCAGGCCCCGTTCCATCTCCACGACATGTTGTCCACCATCGGCACCATCATGGCGGCCAACACGCGGGACAAGACGCTCGAACTCGTCATCCACCCGCCGGCACAGCTGCCACCGCGCCTCGTCGGCGACGTGGTACGCCTGCAGCAGGTGCTGCTCAACCTCACCAGCAATGCCATCAAGTTCACCGACCAGGGCGAGGTGGAGCTGCGCATCGATGTCGCCGGCTCGCGGGGCAGCGAGGTGGACCTGCGCTTCTCGGTGCGCGACACCGGCATCGGCATCGACGCCGACACCCAGGCCCGCCTGTTCCAACCCTTCCAGCAGGCCGACGCCTCCACCACGCGCCGCTTCGGCGGCACGGGGCTGGGGCTGGCCATCAGCCGCCAGCTGGTGACGCTGATGGGCGGGCAGCTCGAGCTGGACAGCACCCCCGGCCAGGGCAGCACCTTCCACTTCGAGCTGTCCTTCCGTACGGCCGAGGACAGCGGGTCTCAGAAGCAGGCCCTGCACATGCATGCGCTGGTGGCCGACGACAACCCTGTCGCCCTCGAGGGCGCCGCCGCCACCGTGGCCTCCCTCGGCTGGTCGGTGGAGACCGCCACCGACGGCCGGGCGGCGCTCGACAAGGTGCTCGAGACGCCGGCACTGCAGGGGCCGGACGCCGTGGTGCTGCTCGACTGGCGCATGCCCGAGCTGGACGGGCTCGCCGTCGCCACCGCCGTCTGCGAGGCCCTGCCCCCGGAGCGCCGGCCGCTGCTGGTGCTTTTCAGTGTCCAGAATCGCGAGCAACTGCAGGCCGAGCCCTCGGCGCACGCGGTGTCGGCCATCCTCAACAAGCCGCTGTCCCCCTCCGATCTCTATGACGCGGTGATCGCGATGCGCCGCACGCTCGGCGACGGGTGCGGCGACGGCGAGCAGCCGGAGCGCGCGGTCGTCCAGCGCCTCGCCGGCATGCGCCTGCTGGTGGTGAACGACAGCGAGATCAACCGCGAGGTCGCGGAGCGCATCTTCGGCGACGAGGGCGCCGCCATTGCGCTGGCCGATGACGGCGTCAGCGCGCTGGCCTGGCTCGAATCGCATCCCGGCGAAGTCGATGTCGTGCTCATGGACGTCCAGATGCCCGGCATGGACGGCCACGAAGCCACCCGCCGCATCCGCCGGATACCCGCGCTGAAGCACCTGCCGGTGATCGCCCTGACGGCCGGCGCGCTCGAACATCAGCGCAAGGAAGCCCTCGACAGCGGCATGAACGGCTACATCCCCAAGCCCTTCGACGTGGAGCGTGCCATCGCCGCCATCCTCAGCCACGCCCAAGTGCCCGGGCAAGGCGCGCCGCCTGCCGGCTGCACGACGCCGGCCGCGGCCCCGTCCGCTGCCGCCCGGCAGGTCGCGCCCCCGGCGGTGCTGGACATCGCTCGCGGTGAGGCCCTGTGGCGAAATCACGCCAAATACCGTCACTATCTGGGGAATTACGTTACCGAGAACGCCAACATCGCCGATCAGGTCGACGAGGCCCTGTCGGCTGGCGAGCTTGCGCTCGCCATCGGCCACGCCCACCGGGTCAAGGGGTCGAGCGGCAACCTGGCCCTGCTCGCCCTCTCCCAGCGGGCGGGCGAGCTCGAAGCCGGCCTCGTTGCCGGCCAGAACCCGCTGTCGCTGCTCGATGCCCTGCGCGTAGCCCTGGCCGACGCGCAGCGTGCCGTGGCGGCCTATCTGGCCGAGGCCGGCGGGGACCAGGTCGCGGCCGGGACCGGGGCCGACAAGGCGAGCGCCCCCGACAAGGCACTGCTGCAGGCGCTGCTGAGCGCGCTGCTCGGCGCCTGCGACTCCGACACGCCGGACGCCCTCGAGGCACTCCTGGCCACGGCAGACCCGCTCCTGACCGCCCCCGAACTGGCGACACTGCGCAAACACCTCGCGGCCTTCGATTTCCGCGGCATCGAAGCCGCCGTGCGTGCGCTGGCCGCGGCGCACGGTGTGAGCACGAATGCCGATCATGGCTGAGCGCACGCTCCTCATCGCCGACGACGAACCGGTGAACCTGCAGGCCATGCGGGCCATCCTCGCCGACGACTATCGCCTGGTGTTCGCCCGCAACGGGCGCGAAGCGCTTGCCGCGGTCAGCAAGCACCAGCCCTCCCTGATCCTGATCGACATCCAGATGCCGGACATGGACGGCTACGCGGTCTGCCAGCGGCTCAAGGCCGACCCGGCGACCAGCGCCATCCCGGTCATCTTCGTCACCAGCCTCTCGGACGTCGGCAACGAGGCGGCCGGCTTCGCCGCCGGCGCGGTGGACTACATCATCAAGCCGGTCTCGCCCGCCGTGGTGCGGGCCCGCGTTCACACCCACCTCTCGCTGGTCCGCGCCACCTGCCTCGAGCAGAGCTGGCGGGACGCCATCGGCATGCTCGGCGAAGCCGGCCACTTCCACGACCATGACACCGGTGTGCACATCTGGCGCATGGCGGCCTATGCGCGTGCGTTGGCCGAAGCCAGCGGCTGGGACGCGGAACGCGCAGACCTGCTGGAGATGGCTGCGCCCATGCACGACACCGGCAAGATCGGCATCCCCAATGCCATCCTCAGGAAGCCCGGCAAGCTCGACGCCGACGAGTGGGTGGTCATGAAGACCCACACCACCATCGGCCACGGCATCCTGACCCGCAGCGACGCACCGGTCTTCCTGATGGCGGCGGAGGTGGCGCTGCGCCACCACGAGAAATGGGACGGCAGCGGCTACCCGGACGGCCTGGCTGGAGAGATCATTCCCGAATCGGCACGCATCGTCGCGCTGGCCGACGTGTTCGATGCGCTGACGGTGCAGCGGCCGTACAAGGCCGCATGGCCGGTCGAGCGCGCCATGGAGACGATCCGGGCGGACAGCGGGCGCCACTTCGAGCCACGCCTGGTGGCGCGATTCGAGGCGATCCTGCCGGCCATCCTGGACATCAAGCAGCGCTGGGATGCGCAGGAAGGCTGACGATCCGCCTGCGACGCGGCCAACGGACAGGGCAGACCCCGCCCGACTCGCCCGCCGCATCGGTTTCGCCACCGCCGCCGCGGTGCTGCTGCTGGGCGGGCTGTCTCTGTGGCGCGACGATCGGCAGGCGCGCGCCCTCGCCCGTGCAAACGCAGAACTGGCCGCACACCTGCTTGCCGACCGGGTCGCGGACGCACTGATGCGGGCCGAGAACCTTGCCCAGGCGCTCACGCACCTGCCCCTGGCGCGGGTCGCCACGCAGGCCGAGTTTGAGCGTCTCACCGAGCACCTGGTGCTGCTGGCCGGCCCCGGCGTCAGCCTGCAATGGGCACCGGGGGCGGTGGTGCGCTTCTCGGCACCGCTCGCGGGCAACACGCCGGCCATCGGCCATGACCTGCGCACCGACCCGCAGCGAGATGCCGGAGTGGCGCAAGGCATCGATGGCGGTCTGGCGCGCTGGTCCGGGCCGTTCCAGCGGCAGCAGGGCGGCACCGGCCTGGTGTTCAGCGCGCCGGTCTTCAGCGAGCCCTCCCCGCCCTCGCCCGCGGGCTTTCAGGGCCTCACGATCAGCCTGCTGGGCTTCCCGGACGCGCTGGCGGGAGCGGTCGGGCAAGCCGGTCCCGACCACGATTTCCGCATCTGGATCGGGGCACCGGAACAGACCCCGCTTCCCGTCTGGGGCCAGGCCTGGCCCGAAGGCGAGGTGAGCTTCCGAATCCAGCAGACATGGACCGGGAGCCCGGCCGATGCCGACGGGAGCGGTGAACCGGGGCTGGACATCGTGGTGGCGGCGCGCCCGCGCGCCGAAGTCGACACGGGCCTGGCTGCGCGGATGCCCTTGCTGGCCACCCTCGCCACCGGGCTCGGCTGGCTGGCCTGGGCCCTGGCCCGCCAGCAGTTGTCCCATCGCAGCCTGCTGCGCCAGGCCCAGGAGCTGCATCAGGCCCAGGGCGTGCTGGCCCACAGCCTCTGCGGCATGGTGCTCTTCGACCACGGCGGTCAGGTCTCCTGGTGCAACCCGCGGGCGAGCGAGGTGCTGGGCGTACCGCTCGAACAACTCCTGACCCTGAACGGGCTGAGCAATCCGCTGTTCCGCCGGAAGGGCTGGGACGCGGCCCTGCGCGATACCCGGGCCGACGGCCGCCAGCGCCGCTTCGACTATGCCGGCCCGGGCGCATTCGGCCAGCCCGTCGACATTGCCTTCAGCTTCACCCGTGTCGATCTCGGCGGCCGACCCTTAGTGATGAGCCAGATCCTCGACATGAGCACGATCCATGCGGCGGAAGCCGAACTGGCCAGCCGGGCGCAGCGCCTGGCGCTGGCCACCGAAGCGGCCCGGATCGGCATCTGGGAACTCGACCTCACGAGCGGGCTGGCCACCTGGGATGCGCGCCTCGACGATATCTACGCCCGACCGGCGGAGGATCGCGGACAGCCCGTGACCCACGGCGCGTGGCGGCAGCGGGTGCATCCGGGCGACATCGCCGCCACCGAGGCCGCCCGGCGGACGATGGTCGAGCAGTGTGCACCGGGCATCCACAGCGAGCAGTTCCGCATCGTGCGGCCGGATGGCGAGATCCGCCATGTCGAAGACGCGATGATCCTCGCGCTGGACGACGGCGGCCGGCCGCTGCGGGTCATCGGCGTCGCTCGGGACGTCACCGAACGCGTGTTGCTGACCTCGCGCCTGCGCGGTCAGGCCGCCGAGCTCAGCACCATCCTCGACAACTCGACGGTCGGGATCGCGATGCTTCGGGACCGCAGGATCGTGTGGGCCAACCAGGCGCTTGCCGATCTGCTCAGGCTACCCCTGGCCGCTTTGTCAGGGCGCCCGCTGTCGCAGAACTATGTCACGCAGGAAGACTACGAGCGCATTGGCAAGGCGTGCTATCCGGTCCTCGCGAAAGGCGAAAACTACAAGACCGAGGTCCGCCAGCGCGCCGCCGACGGCAGCATCTTCTGGGCACGCATCTCGGGCAAGGCGATCGATTGTGCCGCGCCCCTGGGGGGCAGCATCTGGGTCGTCGAGGACATCTCCAGGCAGCGGCAGGCGCTGGAATCCCTGGAGGTGGCCCGCAAAGCGGCCGAGGCGGCCAGCCTGGCCAAGACCCAGTTGCTGGCCAACGTGAGCCACGAGCTGCGCACGCCCCTGAATGTGTCCCAGGGGCTGCTGCAGCTGCTCGAGCAGGGCTCCCTGCCACCGACCGAGCACGACTATGCGCAGCGCGCCCTGGCGGCCACGCACAGTCTGGGGCGGCTGATCGACGACATGATCGACTTCGCCCGCATCGATGCCGGCGCGCTGGCGATCGTCCCTTCACCCTTCGCCCCGCGGACCGTCCTGGCAGAGTTGCTGACCAACCTGGAGCCGGCGGCCCAGTCCAAGGGCCTGGCCCTGGAGATGCATCTGGAAGAGACGCTGCCGGATCGCCTCCTCGGCGACGCGCGACGGCTGGGCCAGATCCTCACCAACCTGCTCGGCAATGCCATCAAGTTCACCCGCGAAGGCCGGGTGGCGCTGGTCGCCGACTGGTCGGCCAGCAGGGACACGGCCGACAGCGACGGGTCGCGTGCGGGCGAGCTCAGGCTGGCGGTCACCGACAGCGGCCCCGGCATGACGGCACAGCAGCGGGAACGCATCTTCGAGCGCTTCTACCAGATCGATGGGGCCGGCGCGGAGGGGGTCGGCATCGGCCTGACAATCTCGCGCGGCCTGGCCGAGCGCATGGGAGGCCATATCGAGGTGGCGAGTATGCCGGAGCACGGCAGCACCTTCACGCTTTGCCTTCCGCTGGCAGCCGTCGCAGACGCCTCGGACAGCCCTGAAGACGCGAATGCATCCGACGAATCCTCGGTGTCCTCGGGCGACCGCCGGTCAGGCGACGATCGCCGGGTTGGCGGTGATCGCCGGTTCAAGAGTGATTCCTCAATCGACCGCGACACCCGCCCCCTGGCCGGCCTGCGCATCCTCGTGGCCGAAGACAATCCGGACAATCAGTTCGTCATCCGCGCACTGCTCAAGCAGCTCGGCGCCGATGTCCATCTGGCCAGCGACGGCCGAAAAGCGCTGCAGTACGCGCGCGAGGCGAAGCCCCCCTATGACGCCGTGCTGATGGATATGCGCATGCCGAAGATGGACGGACTGGCCGCGACCCGGGCCATCCGTGCCATCGACGGGCTGGCCGGCATGCCGATCATCGCGCTGACGGCCAACGCCTCGGCCGAGGACCGCCGCGCCTGCACCGAGGCGGGCATGTCGTCCTTCATCGCCAAGCCGATCGACGGCAGGAAGCTCGAGCGCGTACTGTGCCAGGCGTGCGGGCTGACAGGGCCGTCGGCCGCTCCGCCGGCGGCCGAGAGCCCTCAAGCCTTCGCGGCCGACCCGGACGGCTTCGAACTGGCCACTGCGCTCGAACGCATCGGCGGCGACCGGGACATTTTCGCGGCGATGGTGCGGCGCTTCCTGCTGACCCAGGACGAAACCCTTCGCAAGCTGGAGCAGGCCCTGGCGAGCGCGCGTTTCGACGAAGCCGGCGGCCTGCTGCACACCCTGCGCGGCAGCGCGCTGAGCCTCGGTGCGATGGAGCTGGCAGCGGTGGCGCAGCACAGCGAACACCAGCTGTCGCAGGTGCCACCGCCCGACGTCGATGCGCTGCTGTCTGCCGTGCGTGCCGCCATGAACCGCACGCGCGATGCGCTGAGCGCAATCCTGCCCCCGCAGCCGATCCACCCATGACACCCATAAACAGAGTCGCCGACCGGCACGACGCCGCCATTTCCAGCCCTGGAAGGTCAATTGTCGACAACGACTTGTTCTGGCGCCGGTGGCAGAACCGGGACCTGGCCAGCCCATTCGAGGCCAGTGATACCGCCTTCGTTGAGGGCATGCTCGCTGCCCAACGGCCATTCGCCGGGAACCCGGCCAACCCATAGCGCCCGGACATGTCCGATCCGACACCGAATCCTGGACGCTTCGAAGCGACAGTCCCGATGCCACCGAGCGGATCAGTCGCGGTGCCGCTGACTGTGGCGGGCACCCTGTCTCGCTTCGCGACGGCCGCGCTGCTGGCGATATACCTAATCCGGCTGACCGTCCTGCCGGACGCCGGCCTTGGACCTCAATCCTCATGGGCCATGTTGGCGGTGATCCTGAGCATGATCGTCCTGGTCCTGCCGTGGCGCCGCTGGTCCGGACAGCCCCCGCAGTTGCTGGCGGCCACAGCCACCGCGGCGACGCTGTCGACGCTGATCGTCTCCCTCGGCGGCTGGCAGGCTGGCGCGTTCTCACTCTGGGTCTGGCCGATCTGGGCGCTGTCGGTCGCTTCGTGGGTGGCAACCCGAATGCTCATCTCGCCCCGGGCAGCGCAAGGCGTGCTGGTCCGCGGCGGACTGCTCATGATGGGCCTGCTGCTGCTCGAGAGCCTGCTGATCTGGCACGGGCCCGGCGGATTGGTGAAGGAGGCTCAATGGCTGTTTCGCGGCTGGGCGTCCGCATTCGATGTCTTTCTTGCGACAAGCCTGATGCTGCTGGACGTGACCCGCCGCGTCGAGCCGCGGCGCCTGCGAGAGCGGCTGTCCATCTGGCTCGCGGGCTGGGTCACGCTGTCGATCGCGCTCACCTCGCTCATCCATCCCTGGATGCAGGCCAACAGCCACCATGTCGAGACCCAGCACAACCGCCTGGGCATCATCGTGCTCAGCATGTTGGTCCTGGCAGGCAGCTTCGATGGGCGCATCCGCAGCTACATGCCCGGGGTCATTCTGGGCTTGTTCTATGGCGTGATCGCGTCCAACGCCCGACTGAACGGGGATGTCATTGCGCCCAGCCTTTGCCTGGTGGCCGTCCTGCTCGGCGTCTTGCTTCCCGCCCGTCGTTCATCCTGGGCAGTCGGCCTATGGGCGGTTTTCCTCGCCATCGTCGGCAGCGCACCCGGCATCGAATTCGACACGCTCCTCATGCACGGCCTTTCGGCCACGGCCATCCTGGGCGCCATGCTGTGGCTCAACCGGGCACTCGAGGCCCGCGGGCCCGGAACCGGGGCGACCGCAGCGGGCAAGGCCCTGGCCCCTGCCACGGCCAACCCGGCGGGCCGGCTGCCCGGCTGGATCGGCCTCGGCGTGGGCGCGGGCGTCCTGGTGGCGGGTTGCGTCGGAATCGGCCTGTTCCACCAGGCCGAGCAGACCCGCTTGAGGACCGAAGCAGCCCAATCGACCGCGTTCAAGGCGCAGATGCTGCTGAATTTATTGAAGCGGGCCGAACAGCTGACGCAATTCGTCACTGAACGAAGCGACGCGGAACTCGCCAGCCAGGCGCGGTTTTCCGCTCTCCTCGATCGCCTGATGCCCATGCTGGGGTCTGGCGTGGCCATGCAGTGGGCCCCTCAAGGGATCTTGCGCACCGTTTACCCCTTGCAGGGCTTCGAGAAGGTCGTGGGGCTCGACCTGGCAAACGATCCCCGCCGCGGCGCCCGATCCGAGGAGATCCTCCAGTCCGGACGACCCCGCTGGTTCGGCCCCTTCGATCTGGACGGGGGGGGTCAGGCGCTGGCCTACCGCCTCCCGGCCTTCACGTCCTCGGGCCTCATCCGTGGCTTCGCCGAAGCCGTGCTGAGGCTGCCCGAAGCACTGGACCGGGTCTACAACACTGACAAGGCATTCGCCTACCAGATCGCCCTGGGACCGACCCCGCAAGAGATCCGCACGGCCTGGACGGAAAGCGGCTGGACGGGGCGGGCGGAACGCCAGGTGGCCACGCTGCGGATTCCGCTCCTGCGCAGGCAGGCAGCCGATGCCCGCGACGATCATGACCTGCAGCGCATGCTGGATGCCGGCGTCCCGGCCCCCGAAGACGTGGATATCTGGATCGAGTTGCGCGCCGAATCGGCACAGGCCACCCCGGACATGCAGCTGCCGATGCGCCTGCAGGTGCTGCTCGGCGCGGCGCTGCTGCTGGGCTGGCTGGCCGCATCGATCGCGCGGGTGCGCGAACGCCGTTTGGCCCTCGCCCGGCACGAGGATTGGTTCGCCCAGGTGCAGGCCATGTTCGACAGGAGCGTCTCCGGCATGTACCTGATGGACGCGGCGGGTCGCCATGTGGCTCACAACGCCCAGGCCCGGGTCATCTTCAAGGCCAGCGACGAGCAGCTGGCGGCCAACAACCTGACCCGCATCGAGCAGGCCCTCGGGCCCGAATTCGCGGCAGCCTGCCGCGCCACGGCGGCCAATGGGTCGGACAGCCATCTGGCGATTCGTGGCCCGGGCACGCTGGGCCAGCCGCTCGACGTCGCATGCACCCTCAGTCGCCTGGAGATCGGGGGCGAAGCCTATCTGATGATGCAGGCCCAGGACATGAGCGAGATCCACGCGAGCGAGCAGGCGCTGGCGAACAGCGAGGCGCGTTTCCGCAGCTTCATGGACAACAGCCCCGCGGTCGCCTGGATCAAGGACGGGGGCGGTCGTCATGTCTACCTGAACAAAACGTACGAGCGCCGCTTCGAGGTCAGGCTCGAGGACTGGCTGGGCAAGACGGACGCCGAGCTCTGGCCTGCCGCCATCGCAGAAGTCTTCCGGCAGAACGACCTCAAGGTCCTCGAGAGCGGAGAGGCCCAGGAGCTCATCGAAAAGACCGAGGGCCTCGGTGGCGCCACGGCCTACTGGAAGACCTGCAAATTCGTGCTTGAAGCCCCTGACGGTCAACGCCTGGTGGGCGGCATCGGGCTGGACATCACCGCCATCCTGGAAACCGAGCAGGCGCTGCGTCGAGCGAAAGATGAGGCCGAACAGGCCAACCGCGCCAAAAGCGAATTCCTGGCCAACATGAGCCATGAACTGCGCACCCCGCTCAACGCCATCATCGGCCTGCTTCACATCGCGCAGCAACGACTCGTTGGTGCGAAGAATCGGAACCTGGTCGGCACCGCCTACCAGGCATCTGAGGAGCTCCTGGCCCAGGTCAACGACATCCTGGACTTCTCGAAGCTCGCCGACGGGAGCCTCGTCCTGCACACCAAGGCGGCCCGCCTGAGCCAGGAGTTCGAGAATATCCGCGCCATCCTCGAGCCCCTGGCCCAGGAGAAGGGACTGACCCTGGCGTTCCACTCCGACAGCTGCCTGGGCACGGCCGTCCGTGTGGACAAGCAACGGCTGCGTCAGATCCTGTTCAACCTGGTCTCCAACGCCATCAAGTTTACCGACCGGGGCGGTGTCCGGTTCAGCGCCCATGGGCATCCGCTGGACAATGGACAGCTCGCGCTCGTGGTCGACATTGTCGACACCGGTATCGGCATGCCCCCGGAGTTCCTCCCCCATCTGTTCGAGCGGTTCACCCAGGTAGCGTCGTCCGCCAACAGTGGCCGCCGGGGCACGGGCATCGGCATGGCCATCGTCAAGCAACTCCTGGATCTCATGGAAGGGCAGATCGCAGTCGAATCGACCCTGGGCGAAGGCACCCGATGCACGGTGCGCCTGACATTGCCGCTGGCGGCGGCAGGCGACGGAACGGAGGACAGCGAAGGTGAGCGCGACCAGGTCAATCTGCGCGGCCTCAAGGTCCTGTATGCCGAGGACAACCCGATCAATCGCGACGTGGTCGACATGTTGCTCGAGGACAGCGGCGTAGAACTGACCATGGTGGAAGACGGCCAGCAGGCGATCCAGCGGATCCTTGGGGATGGCGAGCGCTACGATGCCATCCTGATGGATATCCAGATGCCGCAGATGGATGGACTGCAGGCCACGGAGGCACTGTGCGCCCGGTTTGGCCGGCATGAGCTGCCGATCATCGGCGTCAGCGCCAATGCCCTCGACTCGCACCGCGAAGCGGCGCTGGCAGCCGGCATGAACGCCTACCTGGCCAAACCGGTGATGCAGGACGACCTGCTGCGCGAACTGGCCCGGGTCGTCGGCGGGACCGAAATGGCCCGATCCGCGCCCGTGCACGCCGCCGAGCAAGGCGCGGCGAGCCGGATGTTCGACCACGGGGAACTTATGGACCATGTGGGCTCCGAGGAGATGGCCGACCGGGTCCTGAGAAATTTCCTGGCCAATTCGGAGGCCACCTTCCAGCGACTCGTGGACGGCACATCCTCGGCCAGGATCGAGACCCTCCGGGACGCCTTGCACAGCTTCAAGGGCAGCATGCTGACGATCCACGCCAATCCGCTGCTCGCGCATCTCGAGGGCATGCACCAGCTCGCCCGCGACGGCGATTTGGACGGGGTCGCGGCCGGTATGCCGCTGCTGCGCAAGTTGTACGATGAAACGCTGGAGGCCGTGCGCAGCAGCCTGTCCGAGGCTAAGGAGGATTAAGTTTGAGCCACCTCAATACCCGGGGCATACATGGGCGCCTCCAATTTGCCCAGCGCCCTGATTCCCCGTTCAGCCCCACCACCAAGGTTAAGACGGCCTTCAGGGCGCCCAGGACGATCATGCCAATTCGCTACTCGAGCGCCGGCACCTGCCGCAGGCCATGAGCCCCGCGGACAGGTCAGTGTCCCACAACGACCGAACTGAAACGACCTGGCCACAACCTGCGGATAAGGTTCAATTGAACATTGACCGCAGAGGGACTCCTCCACCCCGGAAGCCGCCAATCAGCCAACGGGAGTGACTCGGTCTTAGCCGTCCATAGGTAAGCGTCCATACTGACCGCCTACCCGTGCCGCCCACCCCTTCAAACAGTCGAACTGATCGGATTGGATCGGCGATACGAAGATATGGCGCTATAGCGCCAGCCTCGGATTATTGCCTTGGCCCAGCACACGGCGCTCGCTCGTGGTTAAAGGGCGGCACTCCGGGCTGAAACGGAACCTGTCGCTGTCTGCGTCGAAGGCTCCGCAAACCACATCATCAACGAGGTTGCAGATTTCGCGCTTCACGAGCCGAGGAAAGTGGCCAGTTCTTGTCGGTTGAGGGGCACCAGAAAGCTTCACCAAAGGGGCCATTCGGCCCCGCGGCAATCCACCCATCAGCTTTCAGCACCTATCGGCAACAATCGCTTGCCGGCAGTGCCTGGCTTCAGCTTCCGCGCCACCGCGACATGCCGTTTAGATAGCTACCGAAAGCGATCGAAAAGCATTCAGAGACGCCCTCACCTGCCGCTTTTCGAGGCTTGAAACGATAGCGACCGATAGCTACCGATAGTCACCGATCGGTCGCGACCCCTACTCCCACTCGATCGTCAATGACTGCCTTAAGTTATTGTATTGCTTGTCTTTAAAAATCGCCAACATCATTTCTACCGTCGCGTTTACCGTCAGATTTGCTCAGTGGGCTGAATTCTCCTTCACGAGCTTTCGCCAGCTATCGGTGAGCACATCGCCCCAAAAAATCGTCCTTTCAGTACCTATCGGTAGCGGCGCAAAATTTCTGCAAATCACGCATGCCTCGCGTCTACTGCACGCCTGCCCGATTCACGTCCAAAGTTTACCGTCAAAACGACAAATTCATAGCGATTTGGCAGTTTTCGTTTACCGTCACACCGCCCGAAACGCCATATTCTATGCGGGTCTCGGCGATTGACTAGCGCCGAATCCCGCATCATGGTTCGATCTCGCGCTCGACAGCCCTTGAACCCCATCCAGTGCCATCAGAACTCGGTGAAATGTGCGGTAGCCAGAACCGGGGCTACGAAGTCGAACTCGACCCAGTCGAGCAGGTAGTCACTGCCGTGCTGCCCGTCGGCATCACTGATCGGCCCTCTGCCTTCCCCAGATTCCGGATCGACGTAGGACCCGAAGACGAAGTCATCTCCATCGATGGCTCCCGCGCTGAAAGTGACCGCTTCAAAGCCGGACGAGAAGTCGAAGGACACAGTCTGGTCGCCGCTCGTTGATTCAGCCGTGAAATAGCGCTCGCCCAGAACTCTGCCATCCGCGTCGAGGAACTGAATACGCCCCGTCTCCGCGAATACCGTGCCGTCGTCAGAAAGGAAGAAGTGAGACAGGTCTGCAGTCACCCCCACGGCTTCACGCTGTAGCTCGAAGCGCAGTCCCTCGGTGCCGTCGATTTCCTGCCGTACCACGGAGCTGGGCAGCGTCTGACCGCTGACCCCCAGATCGCCCGAGAGGGAATCCCCGCCGGCCAGGGTGAGCGGGCTTAAGTTGCGCAGCGCCACCGGGCTCCAGGCTTCCTGAGCATCATCGAGCACCGCCTTGTGGCTGATCTCGATGTCTGGATGCGACCAGGCCAGCTCCCAGCCGTCGGGGTTGGTCCGGGACAAGCGCGTGGGTGCATCACCGATGCGAACAGTCTCAATGGCGACTGCCGCCTCGACCGTAATTTCCAGCGTGCTGGTGACGAGATCGGTGCCGTCGGACAGGGTGTAGCCCACCGTCTCGGTGCCGCTGAAACCAGCGTTGGACGCATAGGTAAAGGAACCGTCGGCAGCGATGTTCAGCGTGCCGTTGGCCGCCGGCTGGAAGGCGACCACGCTCAGGGTATCCCCGTCGGCATCACTGTCATTGGCGAGCACGCCAGCCGCGGCGTCGACGCTGAGGAACGCACCGGCATGGACGGTGTAGCTGTCCGGATTGGCCACCGGCGCCGTGTTGCCCGGATCGGCCGGCGTGACGAGCAGATCGAGCGAGCCCGAGTCGGCATGGGTGCCGTCCTCATCTTCGATCGACACACTGATCGTGCGCAGCCCTTCGCTGGCATAGGTGTGCGAGACCGGGCCGTCGGTGGCGACCTGGTCGCTCGTGCCATCGCCCCAGTCGATCGTGACGCTCGTGGCGATGTCCTGGCCGGGATCGGTGATGGCGCCTAGGGTAAGGTTGTAGGCGATGCCGGCCTCGACGCTCGGCGCCCCGGAGAGGGCGATCAGCGGCGCGACGTTGCTGACCGCCACGGCCCGGGTCGCGCTGCCGATGCCACCGTCGTCGTCGCGCACGGTCACGGTGATGCTGCGGTTGGTGACATTGACCGGACCATCCTCGTCGTCGGCGAAGACGTGCTCCACGATGGCGCCCTGGGCCTGCAGTTCTGCCCCGGTGAGCGCCTCAACGGCCGAGCCGTCGCCCCAGTCGATGTCAAAGATGAGACTGTCCTGGATGCCCGGATCGATGCCTTCGATGCCGAGTTGATAGGTGCCGCCCTCGTCGATCGCCGTGGCACCCGAGAGGATGACCGTCGGGTCGACGTTGGCCACAGTGAGTGGCTTGGTGAAGACGTAGCTGCCGTCCTCGTCGGTGGCGGTGACGGTGATCGTGTAGGCCCCGTCGTCGGCGAAGGTGTGGATGACATCGCCGAGGCTGGCTACCGAGTCCGGCGCGCTGCCGTCGCCCCAGTCGATGGTGTAGCCGCTGACCGTGTCGGCGCCCGGATCGACGAGGTTGGCGAGGGTCAGCGTGTAGGGGCTGCCCTCGTCGACGGTGTCGGCGCCGATCAGGTCGAGGGTCGGCACGACATTGGCCACATCGACAGTGAAACTGTCGATGTAACTTTCGCCGACCTCGTCAGTGACAGTCACCGTGACCGTGCGGCTTGCATCGCCGTCGGCATAGATGTGGGCGAGATCCAGACTCTCCACCAGCGTGCTAGCGGTTTCGGTCGTGCCGTCGCCGTAGTCGATCTCGTAACTCCAGCCGGCAGTGCCGTTGTCTTCACCGTCGGTGAAAGCGACGGTTCTGGAAAGCAACTGCCCCTCTTCCAAAGTAAGGTCGGCGCCGGCTGTAAGCATCAGAGTGATGTCATTGTCTTGGTCGTCCGGAACCCCGTCCTGGTCCGAGTCCACAAAATCCTTGATGCTCAACTCGGCTCTCGCTGCCGCAAAGCCACCCTGACCGTCGCCAACGACGTAGTCAAAACCTGTGGCCCCCACGAAGCCCGCTTCCGGCGTGAAAACGAAATCGCCGTTCGCGGCATAGGTCAGGAGCCCTCGCAAGCCCGAGACATCCACGCTTGCCAGGAAAAGTTCGTCTCCGTCCAAATCTTGATCGGGACCCAGCCCGTTGTCCTCGAAGAGATTTCCGGACAGGGGCTGGTTGTTGTACGCTGTGAAGTCGTCACCTCGGGCCTCGGGTACGTCGTTTTCACCCTGCACTGCGAAAGACACGTCCGCCATCGAAACGAAGCTGCCGTCGGTGATCGCATAAAAGATGGTATCGACCGCCTGTTGACCCACGCCGAGATACTCGAACATGCCGTTGGGGTTGTAGGTAAGGAAGCCGCCCTGGCCCACCGTCAATAGCGCACCAGAAGGCAGCACCGTCGTCTGATCCAGGAACGCCGACTGGCCGAAGACCGAGACGATCGACACAGGTTCCTGGTCCGGGTCCACGTCGTTTGCCAGGAGGTTGCCGGTCGCCACTCTGTCCTCGGACACCTGGTACGTGTCGTCCCTGGCCAAGGGGGCGTCGTTCACGCCGTTGACCTGGATGGACGCATGACCGACTTCGGTATGAGTGCCGTCGGTGAGGGTATAGCTGAAGCGGTCTACCTGCGTTGCGCCGCCAGCCAGAGCCACGAAAGCACCGTTCGGGTCATAGTCGAAGCTGCCGTCCGCATCGACCCGCAGCAACGCCCCCGATGGCAGGGCCACCTGCGTGCCAACGCTCGCCACGTTTCCTTCCACCTCACTCAACCGAATTGGCCCGTCGTCGCTGTCGTTGGCGAGAAGGTTGCCGGAAACCCCGGCATTCGCTGAAGCCACGAAAGCGTCATCCACTGCGACAGGCGCGAAATCGTCGTTGCGAATGACGGCATCCGCGGTCAGGAAAACGTCGCCCCCCGGCGTTAGCGCGGTCAACTGGACCGTGAAACTCTCGTCACCCTCCAGCTCGGTGTCGCCTGCCACCTTCAACTCGAAGTACTTCACCTTCTCGCCGACCGTAAAGACAATGGTCTCGGCCGGGAGCGCTGCACCAACGAAGTCGCTCTGGCCTGCACGACCAGCACCCGAGCCCTGGTCGATGACCCGAAGCTGAACCGCATTCTCGGCAGTCGTGTCGCCGTTGCGCTCTATCCTGAATCGGTACGTGGTGTCCGCGCCGGTGCCTTCTGCAAGGGACACATTGACCGCGGACAGGGTGAAGGTGGTCGGCAACGGTCCGTCGTCGTTCTGCACCACCGCCTGAGCGACGGGGGCAGCCAGCAGGATATCCGGGTAGGCGTCCCGGTCCAGCCCGATCTGCAGCCGGAGGACCTCGTCCGCTTCGGGCGAATCGTCGCCGGCCAGCGAGACGAGAATCTGTTTCTGAGTCTCGCCTTCGGCGAAGGTTACCGTGCCGGAGAGGGCCTGGCCGGGTTCCAGATCGTCCGCATCCACGTCGCCCGTGAGGATGTAGTCCACCTGAACCACACCCGAGCTCGAACCCATGCGATAGACGGTAAAGCCAACATCAGTCAGGTCCGCATCGTCGCCTTCCCACACCCGGGTCGCGTCGGCGCCGACCCCGATGGCCTGACCCAGCGCGGGCGCGTTCTCAATGACCGCCTCACTGGTGATTGCCTCCTGCATGTTGAAGGTGCTTTCTGCGTATTGGGGGTTGCCGGTGAGGGCCACATCCAGGATCGCCGCCTTCCTGGCTATGGGATCGTCTATGCCATAGCTGTCCACGATGGCCTCGGCCCAAGCCAGGATGTCCGCTGGAATGTCGTCCAGGGTCACCTGGGCGCGCGGGAATGAGCGATCCTGAAAGTCCTCCGTGCCCAGGCCTGGCGCGTAGTCGAACAGTGAGGTATCGGCCGTCACCCGCCATGCATCGGCGAAGGTGCCGTACAGGTCCTCATAATCCAGTGGCTGAGACAGCACCGTCCCATCGGGCAATTGCAGGTCGTTTGTCGTATCGCCGTCGGCGTTGCCCACCAGGCCGCGAAGCTTACCGGCACGATCCTCGTTCAGGCTCAGGCTGATTTCCAGGAAGCCATCGTAGCGGGCCACGGTTGCCATTTCTCCCGAGGCGTAGAGCAGCGTGTAGGTGGTGCCATCGAAGGCGATGAGGCCATCGCCCACCGCCAGGGCTTCGTCACCGGAACGGAGGTCGATGGCCACGCCATCGACCAGCAGGGGCGTCACGCTGTCCACGTCAATGCTGACGCGGCTGGCACCCAGCCGAGTGGCATAGGCCGTGATCTCCGAAACCAGATCGCTGCCGGCAACGGCGCTGGTGCGCACCTGGGCCAGGAAAGAATCGTCGGCGGTGGTTTCTGCAAGGGTGAATTCGCCGACGGCCTGGAAGTCGTAGCCCAAACCGTCGATCGTCACCAAATGTGGGTCTCCCCAGAACCGGAAGCGTGGCAGCGACCGGATCTCAAAGAACGTGTCGTCGTCCAGCACTACGACGTTGGCCTCGTTCTCCAGCAGGGTCACCGGACGACCGTCACTCGACACCGGGTTGGCAATGGTGAGGGTCACCTGAGCGTTGGCCTCGGGCAATGTGTCCGCCAACACAGGCAGGCTTAGGCTCGTCTCGAATTCCCCCGGTGCGAAGGTGATCTGGCCCGCCAATAGCGTGTTCTCGGGTATTTCGCCGACGGCCATGCGGAAGTTCTCGGTCACCGGCTCGAGAAAATCGCTACCAAGGACGATGTCCTCGATCCTGAATAGATCGATCGAACCAAAGTCCGTGGAGCCCGAAAAGCTCTGCTCGAACACCGGGCCGAATTCCCAGGACCACTGATCACCACTTCCGGCCGCGTCGGCATCAGTCTGATAGCCCCCGATATTCGCAGACAGCACCTCGATGGCGATGGCACCGATGGGCGCCAGCTTGTAGTTGATATCCAACAGGCCATTCAATTGGTACTGGACACTGCCGTCGATCACCCCGTTGAATGACTCGGGCGTATCGAAATTGAAGCTATCCCCCAGTTTTCCCTGCTGTTGCTGGCCATTTGCGGTGACCGTAAGCAACACATCGGTAGGCGTGAACTCATATTCTTGGACCAAACCGTAGCCGCCGCTGACCTTGATACCCAGGGCCGTATACTCCGCGCTGAACTTGATCTCCTTGCCCAGAATCTCGGTGTCGAAGTTGTAGTCTTCGCTCAGGGCGTCCAGGCCCGTGAGCGCCGGAATCTTTGAGAGCAACTCGGCGATGTTGAAGCTGACGGTGGCCAGAGACTCCTCGATGGCCAGCAGTACTGGGCTCAGGCTCCCCGGCGCACCTGCCTGCACGGTCACGGTTTTCTCCTCGCCCGAGGGCAAGGAAAATTCGTACTCCACGCCGTCCAGCAGATCGAGCTTCGCTAGCTTGTCAAGCTCTCCCCCGTAGCTGCCCGCCGACACGGTAAGCAGTGGAATCGCCACATCCGTTACCGGCTCGAACACTACGTCATCCAGCTGGAGCAGTGGCTCGCCGAACACGGTTAGCGGCGTGAAGTTCGTCATGCCAAACTGGTCGATCCCCTCGAAATCCGAGGGATCGGCGCTGAAGGTCAAATACAGCCCCATCTCACCAAAACCGAAGGAACTCCCCGTTGCCTGGACAGCACCGGAGTGATAATCCGTCCCCGACGAAATGGTGAAGCCCTCGCCGCTGTTGACAAAGGTGGGAATGCGAAGACTGCTGACGACAGGGTAATCAAGCGAAAAGCTGCCCCCACTCATGAAATCAAGACCGAAACCCAAGCCCAGATCGAAGCCGAAGGCGTAATCGAACAGGGAATGAAAGGAGCCCGAACTGGAATAGTCGACGGAAAAAAGTTGGCCGTTTCCGTTCGGGTCAACATCGCCCCAAGGTACGTCGGCGACCAAGCTTTCCCAAAAAGTCTGCAGTGGCACATCCAACTCGAAATGCGGAACCAGTTGCTTGCTGAGATAGGTATCGTCGCCCCGCTGAGCCTCTTCCGCGAAAGTAATGGCGGTGTCGACCCACCTGAATCCGGCCAGCCCATCTCCAACGATCAAGCCGCGAGAAATCTCCCGGAAGAGGAGGATGGGTACCGGACGGGGCTCCAGCACCGATGTAGAGACGAAGTAGTCCACGGTGATCTCGGTATCCAGATCTCCCGTGCGGGTGAAAACAAAGTCGGTTGATCCTGGTTCGTTACCCCAGCGACTGATGCCTTCCGACACATATAGCCTCTCGGCCTCAACTGTCACGGTGCTGGGCTCGTCGTCGTTCAGGATGACGGCCGTCGCTACCGGAGTGGCCACCTGCACGCTGCGGCCAGCGTCCGAAGTTGCCTCGGTGATGGTGAGGCTCACCCGCTCGTTGGACTCCACCTCCTCGTCTCCCAGAACGCCAAGGTTGATCACCTTGGAGGTCTCCCCCGGGGCAAAGACCACCTGGCCCGTGCCAGGCAGCGGAACGGACAGGTCGCCGGCGTCCGCCGGATGCGCACCGGTCCCGCTAACGGAATAGGACACCGTGATGGTGTCTTCGAGACCGCCCGAACGGGTAAAGGTGAAGGGCAAATCCACCGTTTCTTCATCGGATTCGGTGACCCTGACCGTGCTGACGGAAATTACCGGAGTCTCGTCGTCATCCTGGATCAGGCCGTTGACGCTGCCGTTCAGGAATCCCACAGGCGCGCCGTTCTCAGCCTCCCCACCGGTCAAGGTCAGCCGAAGGGATTCGTTCGGCTCCACAAGTAGGTCTCCGACTACCTCAATGGATACAGACTTTACGGTTTCCCCATCTGCGAAAGTCACGAACCCCGACACCGGCAAGGAGCCTTGCACATCATCGGCGCCGGCCGGGGACACCGAGCCGCCCTCGATACGGTAGTCCACCCGAACCTCGCCAGCGGTAGAGCCTGTGCGGGAAATGGTGAAGGTCATCGGACTGCTGCCCGTATCGCCCTCGGTCACCGTGCTGGCGGCGATGGCGGAGAACACATGGGGCTCGCCGCTGTCCGTATCGCTTTCTACCATCAGAATCTCAGCATCGATACGGCCGTCACGGGTGCCGTCCAGAGCATCGATGACACTCAGGGCATCCGAGCCCCCGAAGATCACATAGGCCTCGCCGGCGTTGCCGAGTTGCCAATCGTCGCCTATGTCAGCCGTTCTGGCGCCAATGATCAGATCCGCAATGCCGTCACCGTTCACATCCCCTGCAGGCGCCACCGAAGACCCGAAGCTATCCCCCCCGTCTCGACCACTCAGCACATAGCCAAGTTTGCCGTCGAGATCTGCCTGGTCAATGACAGCAGGAAAGCCCGCATCTGAGCCGAAGACCACATAGGCTTCGCCGCTGTCAGTCCCGAGTCGCGCGCCCATCACCAGGTCGTCGAAGCCGTCAGCATTCAGATCCCCCGCTCCGGCGACCGTGAAGCCCCAGTTGCCCCTACCAGACCCTTCAAACCGGAAGCCGTTGCTGCCGTTCAGGTCCGCCGCATCCATGACCGCAGGAAAGCCTGCCGGGGAACCAAAAACAATGTAGGCCTCACCAAGGGCGTTGGCGCTAGGTGCGGAAATAGCGATATCGTCGATGCCGTCGCCATTGATGTCGCCAGCGAAGGCCACCGTCGAACCGAACCGATCGTAGGGATTGATGCCATCTATGCGAAAACCGTTGCTGCCATCGAGATCGTCGACGTTCAGAGCCCCGTCCACACCCGGGCTACCGTACGCGACGTAGACGGCGCCGGACGCAACCCCGTCCGAGATCAGGAAAGGCACACCGAAAAGGATATCGTCGATGCCATCTCCGTTAATGTCTCCGCCTCCTGCTGCCGTATTCAGGCCGTCGGCCAAGACGCCACCGGGGGTCATCGCAGCAGTGGCACCCATCGACAGGTGTATCCCCTGACGCGAAGGCAAATCCACCAAGGACACTCCCGCCGCGAACCCTAGGTTCGAACCAAACAGAATGTACGCAGATTCAGACTGTGGAATCAGGGAGAATCCTCCCGTTTCCAAAGCGTCACCAGTGAGACTCATGATGCTCACGAGCACGTCATTGATGCCATCCGCATTCACGTCCCCCGCTGAGGCAACGGAGGTTGCCAACACCGTGTTGGGTGTAGCAGCAAGGCCGTCCGCGTCGATACGGAAGCCTTGGGATCCGTCCAGGGTGGACAGATCCAGGTTGGATGGCAATCCGCCGTGGCCGCCGAACACCACGAAGGCGTCCCCACCGCTGAATGCCGCATAGTTCCCCTGCAGATCGCCGTAGCTAATTCCTGCGCCAACGATTACGTCGTCGATGCCATCGCCGTTCACGTCGCCGATGCCGGCCACAGAGTAGCCCAACCCTTGTTGGAACTCAGCACCGCTGAGTTTCATCCCAGACTCACCGTCCAAGGCAGCCAACTCGAGTTCCGCAGGCAGTCCGTTCCGGGAACCGAACACCACATAGGCCGCGCCGGCGTTTAGATCCGCCCCAGTGAAATATCCCGGCGAGCCGACGATGACATCGTCGATGCCATCACCATTGAAATCTCCAGCAGAAGCCACCGAGGTACCCGCCTGGGCCTGAATACTCTCGCCCATCAGGGTCAGACCGGCGTAGTCTGCCAGCACCGGGATGTCCACCCTCCCCGTGGCTGTCCCGCCCTCTCCGTCCGAGACGGTATAGGTGAACCGGTCCGGTCCCACGTAGCCAGGGGTCGGGCGAAAGCTGACGGTGCCATCCGGGTTGATATCCGCAGTCCCACCCAGAGGCGCGGAGACACTGGTCACCGTGAGCGGCGCGCCTTCCGGGTCCCAATCATTGGCAAGCACGTCGATCACATAGTCTGCTGAGCCGTCCCTGATGACCATATCGGGCAACGCTTGCGGAGAATCATTTGCGCCGCGAATGGTAAACGTGACGGTAGCCGTCGCCTGGCCGCCAATAGCATCCTCCACGGTATAGGTGAGATGTTCCACCAGGCTCTCACCCTCCTTCAGAGCACTAAAGGCTAGGCTCGTGTACTGACTACCGCTATAGACGACAGTATCCACCTCTCGATCGAAATCACCCGCTCTATAAAAATCGACCGTTCCATACTGGATTCCCGAGGTATCCAGACCCACGATCCTCAGCGGAGTATCGGTCTGGCTGAAGTCATTCCACGACGGGTCGAACTCGAAACCAATACCGCCTCCATCAACCAACAAAGTCCCAGAGTAAGCATCATCTGTCGCCACAGGTGAAGGTGCCGCGATAGGAAGGGCAAGGTCGGCCAGGGCGATACTTCCATCGGCGGGGCCGCCAAATTCGTCCACTGCACCCAAGCGGAAGGCCCCGCCATAGACCAGGTAGGCTACGCCTGCATCCAGCAAGCCATTGGGGTCCGCGCCCCTGGCGCCGATCATGAAATCATCGATGCCATCGTCGTTGGTGTCGCCGACTCCGGCCACGCTCGACCCGGCATGATCGTCGGGATTGACTCCCGTGAAACGATAGCCAAACCAGGCGATATCGTTAATATTGTACGTAGGCTCGAAATACGAACCTAGCCAACTATCCCGACCAAATACCAGATAAGCCTCACCTGGCTGACCCTGCCCATCGGCCCCCGGTGCGCCAATCAGCAGGTCCGCAATGCCGTCGCCGTTCGCATCCCCGGCCGCCGACACCGATGCTCCGAACAGGCCATGCTGGGTCGCCCCGTCAATACGCACGACGCCGTGTCCAACATGATCTTCCAAACCGAATTGGTCGCTGTATTCCTGGCCGCCGAACACCAGGTAAACTCGGCCCGCGTCCTCCAGGCCGTTGACGTCCGCGTAGGGGGCGGCAATGGCAATATCGTCGAACCCATCTCCATTGACATCGCCAATCGACGATACGCTGTACCCCAATTGATCGCCGGCCATATCGCCCGCCAGCCTAAATCCATTCTGACTATCTAGCTCTGACAGGGAAATATCCTGCATGGTCAGGCCTTCGTCGCCGTAAATCACATAGGCGGCTCCAGCCTCCGGAAAGTCCAAGCCGTTTCTCTGATCGTCGAAGCCAGGGCTGCCAATAAGCAAATCTTCTACGCCATCACCGTTGAAATCGCCGGCGTTGGCCACGGCATAACCGGCAAGATCGCCGTACGCTTCTCCGAGGATCGAGAAACTATTTTGACCATCGATGTATTCGTGGCTCAAGTACCCATCCGAACTACCCATGAAGATCCGGATGCTACCTTGAGTGTATTCAGGAGACTCGATTCCGGGCATTCCCACAAAGATATCGGCAATACCATCACCGTTGATGTCGGAAGCCCCAAAGGACCAAGGCGTAAAAAGATAACTGTACGGATTCACTGCGTCAGCCACACCGAACTGGAACTCCGCGCCAAGGTAGACACCTGTTGAGACGGGAGTATTTATCAACCAATCGTCATAGCCATCGCCATTGATATCGCCCAAATAAGCAATATCGCCCGACGCGGTTCCACCGCTGGGGTATGGCTCAGAGTAGCCAAACGAACCAGCGTCATAGAAGGCGACGCGCTGGTCCTCGGTGCCGTAAAGCTGGACTGTGTCTGGCCAAACCGTCCCTCCTCCCATCACGACAAAGGCAGCGTACGTGCCCCTGAACTCGTTGTCATATCCGCCACCAAACGGGGCAGATATAGCAATGTCGCTGAACCCGTCGGCATTGATGTCCCCGATGCCAGCCAGGTCTGTCCCAACTAGGCCACCCTCCACGACCCCTTGAAAGACAACCCCGCCAGTTCCATTCGCCATGATCAACGCTCCAAGAAATATTCGATTTCGGAGATGTGCGAACCAAGCATGGGTTCACACGTCTCGAGTATTCAAATTCGGTTCAGCAGTGGGCATTCACGCTGTTGAATAGCGACGCACTATTCGCGTCAGGAAATAGCCTTCCCCGGACCGCGGGTCCTCGAAGAGTTCGGCGGACAGGTAGCTCGCCGTGCTGTCGCCTTCGGGAAGCTTTCTTTGGTCGACGGCCGATAGAACGAATCGTCACCGCACCGGCAATGGGCGTGTCATCGATCCCAGCCAATACAGATCCATCGACGGTTCGATAATCGAAGCTATGGTCCTCGGTTGCAGACTGCAATAATGCAGGTTCGATTGTCGTGAATTTAGCGCCCGAATCACCAACTATGACTTGCTGACTCCAGACGGACAGCGTCTGGCTTTCACCGGGTCGATCACGGTCGAGTATGGAGCTGGCAATCGGAACATGATCCCCACTGCTGATGAAGTCAGCCCCTTGCAAGTTTGAGAGCTCTCGCACAGCGACGTCTTCGTTGTCGTCAATGGCACTACCCTCGATGCGATGCGAAATCAGCCCAGGCGTCGCCTCTGCTGCAATTGAAAGGGAGCCACGCCCAAAAACCCTAGCGGGCTGATTGAGGTTATCCAGTGAGCTGCCCCGCACATTCCGTCCTCCAACGTAGCAGTCGTACGATCGACGCAACGACAGGAAGGAAGACGTGAAACGCATTCCGAAACAGGAGTACACCGCCGAGTTCAAGGAACAGGCGGTCAAGCGAGCTGAAGAGGTTGGCAGCATTAGCCGCGTGGCCGAAGAACTGTGCTTGGTCGAGCAGACGCTACGCAACTGGGTCAAGGCGGCCAAGGTTGGCAAGCTGAATCCGACGAGCGCCAAGCAGATCAGCCCCGAACCGATGGAACCCTCCCGGCTACGTAGCAACGTGGCGCGCCTTGAGATGGAGTTGGAGATCACAAAAAAGGCAGCGGCATATTTCGCGAAGGAGCTGCTGTGAAATAAGCCTGGATCGAGAAGCAGCGTAGATCCTTTCCGTTGGCAGCGCTGTGCGGCGCATTGTCGGTGAGCCAGAGCGGCTTTCGGGCCTGGTGTTCGGGCGGGACGCCGAATCGCACGCGATTGGCCGATGCACAGGCACTGGTGCTGATCCGCAGGATTCATCAGGAGGTCCGGCAAGCGTATGGCGCGCGCCGCATCCATGCCGAACTGCGCGGGCGAGGCCATCAAATCGGTCTGCCGCGTATCGGGCGGTTGATGCGCGAGAACGACATTCGGGCGCGGCACATGCGGCGCTTCAACGCGACGACAGGCTCGAAGCACAGCCTTCCTGTGTCGGCCAAGCTGCTGGACAGGCAGTTCGCGCCCGAGGCGCCGAATCGAGTCTGGACAGGCGATATCACGTACATTGCCACCGCTGAAGGCTGGCTCTATCTGGCCGTGGTGATCGATCTGTTCAACCGCGAAGTGATCGGCTGGTCGATCAAGCCGAGGATGACCACTAAGCTGGTACTCGACGCACTTTCGATGGCGTGGTTTCGCCAGCGTCCCGAGCCTGGCGTGCTGTTTTATTCGGATCGCGGAAGCAAGTACGCCACCCATGCTTACCAAGACCGTTTGGATGCCTATCGAATGACAGGCTCGATGTCTCGCAGGGCCAACTGCTGGGACGACGTTCCGACCGAAAGCTTCTTTAACAGCTTGAAGAACGAGCGCGCGCACGGCACGAGCTACGCCACGCGAGATGAGGCTCGCAGCGATCTGTCCAGTACATCGCCGTGTCCTACAACCGGAGCCGCCGCCACTCCGCCTTGGGATACCTGTCGCCGATCCGTTTCTTACAGAACTGGATAGAGCAACACGATCAGCAAGAAAAGGCAGCATGAACCCGGCTCGTTGGAAGGCGAAAAACGTAGGACAGCTCACTGGATCGGAAGGCGCAAACCAATGCTGCAAGCAGCACGCTGGAAACCTCTGCTTCAGGCGAATCACCGCTCCCTCCAAGCCTTGCCGAAGCTGGCAGTAATGGGCTGCAGGAGGTAGTCGAGGAAGGTGCGCTCGCCGGTGCGCACGAACACGTCGGCAAGCATGCCTGGCTGGATCTTGTGGCCGTCGAGGCGGGCGAGTTCGGTGTCGGGGACGAGGATGCGGGTGACGAAGTAGGACTGGCCGGTGCGAGCGTCCTCGACGATGTCGGCCGACAGGTAGGTCACCTCGCCGTCGAGCTCAGGCAGGGTCCGCTGGTCGAAGGCCGAGAGCTTGATGCCGGCCGGCAGGCCGGTGCGGATCCGGTCCACATCCTGGGGAGAAATCCGGGCCTCGAGGATCAGGTGGTCGTCGGGCACGATTTCCATCAGCACTTCGCCGGGGCCAACCACGCCGCCCTCGGTGTGGGCCTGCAGCCCGGTCACGATGCCGTCGGCCGGGGCCCTCAGTTCGGTCTGGGCGAGCACGTAGTTGGCGGCGTCCATGCGCTGCAGGTAATCGAAGATCTCGGTCTGGACCTGGCGCAGCTGGTCGGCGACCTCCTCGTGGAAGGTCTTGCGCAGCTGGAACTTCTGCAGCTCCTTCTCGCCGATCAGCGAGCGGGCGGCGGCGATGTCCGAGACATGCTCGCCCATCTCGCCCTCGACCCGCGCGATCTCGCGCTCCAGGTTGCGGTACTTGGTGCGCTCCACCATGCCCTTGCCCAGCAGATCGGTAAGGCCGTCGAGCTCGGTCCTGAGGCTGGCAAGCTGTGCCGCCTTGGCCGCCTGCTGGCCGGCCAGGCCTTCGATCTCGCTGCGCTTGGAGGCGATCTGCTTGTCGAGGATTGAAAGCTGCCCGACGATCGAGGCCCGGCGGGCCGCGAACTGGGTCTGCTGGGTCGCCTTCAGCTCGGCCAGGTTGGTGCCCTCGGCCCGCGTCGCCCATTCGTCGGGCCAGCGGATCGCGCCCGCCTTGTCGCGCTCGGCCTCGAGGCGCACGCGCAAGGCCAGGGCCGAGTCGTACTGGGCCTGCAGCACGCCAGCGGACGCGCCGGCGCGGGTCTCGTCGAGGCGGACCAGCACATCGCCAGCCTTCACGCGGTCCCCGTCGCGCACTAGGACCTCCTTGATCACGCCGCCTTCCTGGTGCTGGATCTTCTTGCGGTTGGAGTCCACCTTGACGATGGCCGGCGCAACCACGGCGCTCGACAGCGGCGCAAGGCAGGACCAGGTGATGGCGAGCCCGAAGGTGAGCAGCAGGATCAGGACGCCGATGCGGGTCCAGCGGCGCAGCTCGGCGTCGGCCGCCGCCTCGCCGACGATCAGGCCTTCGAAGGGGTCGCGAACCGCATCAGACATGGCGGGCTCCTGCCGGTACTACCGGCACCTGGCCGGGGGCGATGCCAGCCACCACGCGGCGCGTGATCTGGGGCATCAGCTCCGAGGTATCGCCGAAGGCGCCAATGCGCCCCTGCTGGATCACCATCAGCTTGTCGGTGCCGCCCAGCAGGGCCGGCCGATGGGCGATGACGATCAGCGTGCGGCCGGCCTCGCGAAGGCTGTCCATGGCCTGGCGCACCGCAGCCTCGCCCTCCGCATCCAGGTTGGAGGTGGGCTCGTCGAGCACGATCAGCGCCGGCCGGCCGTAGAAGGCGCGGGCGAGTCCGATGCGCTGGCGCTGGCCGCCGGAGAGATTGACCCCGCCCGGGCCGATCTCGGCGTCGTAGCCCCCGGGCAGCTCGAGGACCATGGCGTGGGCGCCGGCGAGCTTGGCGGCCTCCACCACCTGTCCGGGGTCAACTTCGCCGAAGCGGGCGATGTTGTCGGCCACGGTACCGGGGAAGAGCTCGATGTCCTGGGGCAGGTAGCCGATGTGGGGCCCCACGTCCTGGCGGTCCCAGTCGGCTATATTGACCCCGTCGAGGCGAACCACCCCGGCCATCGGCCGCCAGATGCCCAGGGCCAGCCGCACCAGGGTGGATTTGCCGGCTGCGCTCGGGCCTGTAATGCCCAGGCAGGTGCCTGGCTCGAGGGCGAAGCTGAGTTCGCGCACGGTGATCTTGCGGGCTTCGGGCGGACCGCCCGCGACCCCTTCGAAGCTTAGCGCGCCTTTGGGGGCAGGCAGTGGCATGCGGGCTTCGCCCGCGGGCTGCTGGCCATAGCCTTCGAGCAGGCGCTGGTGGGCCTGGCGTGCGGAAAGGAAGCCGCGCCAGCCACCAATAGCCGCTTCCACCGGCGCCAGCCCCCGGCCCATCACAATCGAGGCCGCAATCATCACCCCCGCCGTGGTCTGCTCCTGGATCACCAGCCAGGCGCCGACCCCGAGGATGGCCACCTGCAGCAGGAAGCGGGTGGCCTTGGCCACCGCCGCGACGCTGGCCGCCCGGTCGCTGGCGAGCCCCTGCAGGCCGAGGCCCAGGTCGTGGCGTCGCCGCCACAGGGCGGTGAGCCCGGGCAGCATGCCCATGGCGCTGATCGCGTCGGCGTTGCGGCTGGACATCTCGGCGAACTGGTGGCTCGCCGAGAGCTCGCCCCCGGCTTCGGCCAGCGTGCGACGGGTGCGCCGTTCGTTCCACAGGCCCAGGGCGAAGAGCAGCACCGCGCCGCCCAGGGCCACATGGCCGAGCAGCGGGTGGAGCACATAGACCAGGCCGAGATAGATCGGCATCCAGGGTGCATCGAGCAGGCTCAGGATGTGGGTGCCGGTGAGGAAGCCGCGCAGGCTGTCCAGATCCCGCAAGGCCTGACCGCTGCGCCCGCGGGCCAGGGTCTCGGAGAACACCTGGGCCGAGAGCTGGGCGTCGAAGCGCGCCCCCATGCGCACCAAGAGGCGCGAGCGCACCCCTTCGAGCAGGCCCAGGGTGGCCAGGCATGCGGCGGCGAAGAGGGTCAGGTAAAAGAGCGTCGATTCGCTGCGCGAGGCGAGCACCCGGTCATAGACCTGCAGCATGTAGACCGAGGAGGTCAGCATCAGCAGGTTGATGAAGAAGCTGAAGAAGGCCACGCGCTGCAGACCGCCGCGGGCGGTGGCCATGGCGCGCACGAAGGGCGTCGAGGGGGCGGATGTCCGAGCCATCAAGGGGGATCCGGATGTGAACGTTAGATGCGGGCGAGCCGCCGCTCGCCCGCACGGGCCTCAGGCGAGCGCTAGCGCGGCAGGGCGCGGCGGCGCGCCAGAGCGCCCGCCAGGCCGGCCATCCCCAGCAGGGCCAGGGAGCCCGGCTCGGGAACGGTCGCAACGCGATCGCCCAGCACAGCAAAGGCCAGGCTCTCATCGGCATTCAGCCAGCCCACGCCATCCTGGCCGCGGGTGAAGGAGCCATCCGACCCGACGGCGCTCTCCAGCCAGTACCACTCCTCGCCATTGGGATCGCTGTCGTAGTACACCCCGAGCGCGCCACCCGACGTGACGAAGCTGGTACCGAGGGTCATTTCGAATTGGAAGACATCGAAGCCATCGCGATCGGTGGCCACGCGCGATGTACCCTTCGTCGTCAAGCCGGTCAGCGTGGTGAAGCTGTCCGGTGCGGCCACGATGTCCTCAAAGAAGCGCACGACGAACAGGCTGGTGTCGGTGACCTCGCTGCCGTACCAGCGAAAGCCGGTGACGGTGCTCTGGCCGAAAGAGAATGCATCGGCATTCTGGGTGCCGAACACGCCACCCGGGCTATAGAACGCGGAGAAGGGGAAACCCTGATCCAGGGGGGCCTGCTCGAAGAGCACGGCGGCGTGCGCCGTGCCCATGCACAGCAGGGATGCGGCGGAGAGTCGAGTCAAGAATTGAGCGTGCATGGCGAAATCCCGAAATGCTGATTGCGAATCGATTGGTTCAAAGCAAAATTCCGGCCCAATATAAAAAGTCCATTTAAATCATCTGACTGGCATGGCGCCATG
>JAGRFX010000088.1 GCA_020445805.1 Rhodocyclaceae bacterium | reverse complement strand
TGGCGCGGCGTCATGTTGAGCAGGCGCGCCGCCTTGGCCTGGACCCAGCCGGCCTGCTCGAGGGCCGCGATGACCCGCTCGCGCTCGTCCAGGTTGGGGTCATCGAATCGCACGCTGGAGCGCACCACGCTCACGCCGCGCATCTCGGAGATCTTCTCCTCGAGTCCCAGCTCGAGCACGTCGTCGCGCCCGATCACGCCTTCGGCGCTCATCACCGCCGCCCGCTCGAGGCAGTTCTCGAGCTCGCGCACGTTGCCGGGCCAGTCATGGTGGGTCAGCACCCGCAGCGCATCCTCCTCGATATCCAGCGGCCGTCCCTGCTGGCGACCGATCTTGTCCACCAGGAAGCGGGCGATCTCGGGCAGGTCCTCGATGCGGTCGCGCAAGGGCGGCAGATTGATCGGCATGACGTTGAGGGGGTAGTAGAGGTCCTCGCGGAAGTCGCCCTCTTCCACCGCGCGCTCCAGGTCCCGGTGGGTGGCCGCCACCAGACGGACATCCACCTTGATGGTGCGGCTGCCCCCGACCCGCTCCAGCTCGCCTTCCTGCAGCACCCGCAGCAGCTTGGCCTGGAAGGCCGCCGACACTTCACCGATCTCGTCCAGGAACAGGGAACCGCCGTCGGCCTGCTCGAAGCGCCCCTTGCGCGTCGACACCGCCCCGGTGAAGGCGCCCTTTTCGTGACCGAAGAGCTCGGACTCCAGCAGGTTCTCGGGCAGGGCCGCGCAGTTGAGCTTGACGAAGGGCCCGTCGGCGCGCGGCGAGTTGTAGTGGATCGCGTGGGCGATCAATTCCTTGCCGGTGCCGGTTTCGCCGCGGATCAGCACCGTGGTGTTCCATTTGCCGACCTGGCGGACCTGCTCGAAGACCCGCTGCATGCGTGCCGAATGCCCCACGATGTTATCGAAGCCGTACTGGTTGCGCACCGCCCGGCGCAGTCCGTCGCGCTCCTCCTCGAGGTCGGCCTTTTCGTTGCGCACCTGCCAGGCCAGTTGCACGGCCTGGCCCACCAGCTGGGAGATCATCCGCACCAGGTGGGCACGCTCCTCCAGCCCGGCGAGACTGCAGGACTCGGGCTGACAGGCCAGCACGCCGACCAGGTCGCCGGCGACCCGCACCGGCTGGGCGATGAACGAACCGCCCGGATCGTACAGCCCGGTCCGGTTCAGGAAGTCCGGATCATCCTCGATCACCGGCAGGATGACCTCCCGCCCCGACTCCATGACCCGCCCGACCACCCCCTCGCCCGGCCGATAGCGCACCGGGCGCCGCAGCTCGAGGCCCAGGGCCACATCGACCACGAGGTCTTCGGTTTCCGGGTCGATCAGCGACACCATGCCGCTGTAGAGACCTCCCTCCTGCATGGCCTGGAGGACGCCACCGAGGGTGTCGCGCAGGTCGAGGGATCGGGACAGCACGCGCCCGACCTCATACAGCGTGTCGAGCGCCCGCTCCAGGTCGCGGATCCGCGCGCCCTCGCTGATCACAGGCCCCCTGCCGCTCATCATCATTCGATCTCCCGGGGATTGGCCGAGAAGAAGACCTCGAAGCGGCACCCCTGCTCGTAGGAGGGATCGATGCGGACCGTACCTGCGTGGCGGGTGACCACCTCCTGAACCAGGGCCAGCCCCATGCCGGCGTTCCTGCCGGCCGGACGCGCCGTGGTGAAGAAAGGCTCGAAGACCTTGTGGCGCAACTCCTCCGGGATGCCAGGACCGGTGTCCTCGATCAGCACCCGCACCCCGTCGGCGGCGGCCTCGGTGATGACGCGCAGGTCGCGCACCGGCGAGCGCGCGCGACGCATGGCGGCCAGGGCATTGTCGATGAGCTGCTTGAACATGGTGCGCAGGGCCGTCGCGCGCCCGGGTATGGCCGGCAGGACCGAGGCCGGCCGCCACTCCACCGCGACGCCCGCCGAGAGCAGCGAGGCCGTCGAAACCGACAGCACGTCACGCAGGATCTCGTTGAGATTCAACGGGGCGGCCGACTCCTGGGGCTCGCTCGGCAGGCTCGACTGCAGCCTCGCCAGGGCTTCCTCGCCGGCCCGGTGGGCTTCGCGCAGCACCCCGATCAGGGCTGAGGGATCCTTCGAGCCCCGCCGGGTCAGCATGTTGAGCGCGGCCTCGATCATATTGACCGGCCCCTGCAACTGGTAAATGGCGCCGTTGATGGTCTCGCGCAGGCTCTGGCTCAGCTCGCCCTCGGCCAGCAGGGTCCGCAATGCGCTGATGCGCTGCTCCTCGGCGCGCCGCTTGTGGGGCGTGATGTCCTCCATCACCAGCAGCAGGTAGCTGCGGCGCCGGGGTTCGAAGAAGCTGTCGGCGCTGGGATCGTTCTCGTCGAACCACGTCCCGGAACAGGAGAACCAGCGAACCGGCCCGCCGCCCCGCTCCACCACGAACTCCTGCTCGACGAACCCGCTGGCCGGCACTTCCGGCAGTCCGCCTTCCCGCGAGAACAGCGAGTTCAGCACCACGCGGGCCGGCTCCTTGCCGTGGAAGAGGCTGTGCAGCTTCTTGTACTCGAGGTTGTCGAGCAGCACCTTGAGGCCGCCGTCCAGCACCACCGTGGCCACCGGGGCCAGGTTGATGGTGGTCTCGATCAGCGCCTTCTGGCTCCCCACCTGCTGCTGCAGCTGATGGACCTCGGTGACGTCGCGGTGGATACCGACGAAGTAGATGTTCTCGCCCGCGTCGTCGAGGATCGGCGAGATCGTCAGCTCGGCCAGGTAGCGGCTGCCGTCCTTGCGCCGGTTGATGAGCCGTCCGGTCCAGGGCTTGTGTTCCGAGAGGTTGGTCCACATCCGCTCGTAAACTTCGCGCGGCGTGGTTCGGAAGGACAGCAGCGACTCGTTACGCCCCAGGACGTCCTCCGGTGCATAGCCGGTGACCTTCTGGAAGGCCTGGTTGGCATAGAGGATGTTGGCCTTCGCATCGGTGATCGAGATCGCCACCGAGGACTGGTCGGTGGTCTCCACGAACACCCGCGGCGGCAGCCCGTGCCCACTCTTGAGGATGCCTTCGATGACCTCGACGACCCGTTCCGGCGCGTAGTCGCCGAGGCTCGCCATGATCTGCTCGAGGGTCTGGCAGGACTTTCCTGAGCTACAGCAAGTCGATTTCTCCATGCAGCTCATCCCCTGGTGGATCCTCCGCCGAAGCGGCCGGATAGGTCGATATTGCAACGCACCAAGCAAGAAGCTTGCCCCGAATTGAAACGAACCCGAGCGCCTGCCCGATCCAAGCGCTGTTTGCCTTTCAATTAAACGACTTGCCGCGGATCCTTCGGGCTCGAACGGGCATTCCGGCCCGCCCTGAGGCAGCCGCAAGCCCCGCTCCGACGCACCATTGCGGTGCAATGTCGGAAAGCCTCGGCAGGCCCGTCGGCCACCTGTCACAAAGGCAACAAAGGCCAGCGCCCGAGTGTCGTTTGCCACACCGGGCGCCAAGCCGACCCGATCTCGCCGGATGCCCCGGAACGCGCGTCGTTGCGGGCTTTCCGCCCATGGGCAAGGGCAGGTCCGTCGGCTCGCGGGGGGATGGCACGCTCCGTGCGCCACTGGGGGCAAAGCATGTCAGGACCCGACCCCCATGACCGAACTCCTTCTCCTGCTGGTTTCGACCGCCCTGGTCAATAACGTGGTGCTGGTGAAGTTCCTCGGCCTGTGCCCCTTCCTCGGCGTCTCCCGCAAACTCGACGCCGCGATCGGCATGGGCCTCGCCACCACCTTCGTGCTGACCCTGGCCTCGGGCGCCACCTGGATGCTCGAGCACTGGCTGCTCGAGCCCTTCTCGCTCGGCTACCTGCGCATTGTGAGCTTCATCATGGTGATCGCCGCCGCGGTCCAGTTCGTCGAACTGGCCATCAAGAAGACCAGCCCCGAGCTCTATCAGGTGCTCGGCATCTACCTGCCCCTCATCACCACCAACTGCGCGGTGCTGGGCGTCGCCCTGCTGAACGCCCAGGAAGGTGCGGGTTTCCTCAAGTCCATCTTCTACGGCCTCGGGTCCGCCGCCGGCTTCACCCTGGTGATGGTGATGTTCGCCGGCATTCGCGAGCGCCTCGAACTCGCCGTGGTGCCGGCGGCCTTTTCCGGCGCGCCCATCGCCCTCGTGACCGCAGGCCTTCTGTCGATGGCCTTCATGGGATTTTCGGGCCTCAGCCTGAACTGACGGAGAACTCAGATGCTCGTCGCGGTAGCCTCCCTGACCCTGATCGCCACCCTCCTCGGCCTCATTCTGGGCGTGGCCGCCAAGCGCTTCCATGTGGAGCCGACCGAGATCGTGGCCGAACTCGAAGCCCTGCTGCCCGGCAGCCAGTGCGGCCAGTGTGGCTTCCCCGGCTGTGCCGGCGCGGCCCAGGCCCTGGCCGAGGGCAGCGCTCCGGTCACCCTCTGCCCGCCGGGCGGCCCGGCCCTCGCCCAGGCCCTTGCCGACAAGCTCGGCGTGAGCGTCTCGCTGGGCGGCATGGCCGAGGTCGTCCCCCAGCTGGCCGCCGTGCGCGAGGAGATCTGCATCGGTTGCACCAAGTGCTTCAAGGCCTGCCCGACCGACGCCATCCATGGCGCCATGAAGCAGATCCATTCAGTCATGCGGGAAGCCTGTACCGGCTGCGGCAAGTGCGTCGATGTCTGCCCGACCGAGGCCCTCGAGCTCATCCCCATGCCCACCACGCTCGGCACCTGGACGTGGACGCGTCCGGCCTACGCCTGACAGGAGGACCGTCATGGGATTCAAGGATCTCCTCTCCAACATCCGCCTCAGCTGGGGCGTGCATCCGGAGGGCCACAAGGACCTGACCAGCGAATGCGGCATCTCGGACATGCCGATGTCGGAACGCCTGGTCCTGCCCCTGGCCCAGCACATCGGCGCGCCCGGGCGGGTCGCGGTGGCGCCCGGCGAGCGCGTGCTGCGCGGCCAGGTGCTGGCCACCGCCAGTGGCGTCGTCTCGGCTCCCCTCCACGCACCGGCCAGCGGGCGCATCCTGGACATCGGCGACTACCCGGTGCCGCACCCCTCCGGCCTCACCGCGCCGGCGATCGTGCTGGAGCCAGACGGCCGCGACGACAGCGTGGAATTCACGGGCTGCGCGGATCCGCTGGCCCTGCCGCCCGAGGACATCGCCCGCCGCGTGGCCGCGGCCGGGGTGGTCGGACTCGGTGGCGCCACCTTCCCGGCCGCGGTCAAACTCGGCCTCGGAAAGCGCAACCCGATCCATACGCTGCTGCTGAACGGCGGCGAATGCGAGCCCTACCTGACCTGCGACGACCGGATCATGCGCGAGCGCGCGCCCCAGGTTGTCGAGGGCGCCCGCCTGATGGCCCGCGCCCTGGGCGCCAGCCAGATCGTGATCGGCATCGAGAACAACAAGCCCACGGCCATCGCCGCCATCCAGCTGGCCTCGGTGGCCTTCCCGGAAGTCACGGTGAGGGCCTTGCCGGCCCGCTACCCGATGGGCTCGGAGAAGCAGCTGGTCGAGTTCCTGACCGGCGTCGAGGTCCCGGCCGGCGGCCTCTCCGCGGAGATCGGCGTGGTGGTGCACAACGTCGGGACCGCGGCGGCGATCAGCCAGGCCCTGCGGAGCGGCGAACCGCTCACCGAGCGCGTGGTGACCGTCAGCGGCAGCGGCATCGCTCGACCGGCCAACCTGCGGATCGCCATCGGCACGCCGGTCTCGGACGTCATTGCCTACTGTGGTGGCCTGAAGCCGGGCGTGGCACGGCTGGTCATGGGCGGCCCGATGATGGGCATGATCCTGCCGGGCGACACGGTGCCCATCGTCAAGGGCAGCTCGGGCATCCTGGCCCTGACTGCCGATGAGATCCCCGCCGGGGATCCTTCCGCCTGTATCCGCTGCGCGAGCTGCGTGGATGTCTGCCCGATCGGCCTGATGCCGATGGAGATGGCGGCCCGCATCCGGGCCGGCAAGGCCGACACCGCCGTCGATATCGGGCTCAAGGACTGCATCGGCTGCGGCACCTGTGCCTACACCTGCCCGGCCCACATCCCGCTGTCCCACTACTTCAGCTACGCCAAGGGCAGCCTGGCCGCCGGCGAGCGATCGCGCCTCAAGAACGAGGCCGTCAAGAAGCTCACGACGGCGCGCACCGAGCGCCTCGAGCGCGAGGCCCAGGAGAAGGCCGAGGCCGCCGCCCGGCGCAAGGCGGAGCGGGAGGCGGCCAAGAAGAAGGCCGCAGAACAGGCTGCCCGCGAGGCGGCTGCGGGTAGCGAAGGAGTCCCGGCATGATGGCCGCCACCCACTCCCCCCACGCCCACGGCGGCAAGAGCATCCGCGGCGTGATGACCGCGGTGATGCTGGCGCTGACGCCCGTCACCCTGTGGGGCTTCTATCTGTTCGGCTGGACGGCCGTCTGGATCTGGACCCTCACCGTGAGCAGCGCCCTGCTCTTCGAGCTGGTCTGCCTCAACCTGGCCAGACGGGGCGGCCCCGCCAGTCTGCTGGACGGCTCGGCCGCGCTGGCCGGCTGGCTGCTCGCCCTGACCCTGCCGCCCTGGGCGCCCTGGTGGATCGCCGTGCTGGGCAGCTTCATCGCCATCGCCATCGCCAAGCACGCCTATGGCGGCCTCGGCCAGAACCCCTTCAATCCCGCCATGGTCGCCCGTGTCGCACTGCTGGTGTCCTTCCCGCTCGAGATGACCCAGTGGGTGTCCCCGACCCCGCTGTTCTCCGGCACCGGCCTGGGTCCGATCGACGCCCTCGAGCATGTGCTCTTCGGCGAGGCCATCCCGGACGCCCTCACCAGCGCCACCCTGCTGGGTCACGTCAAGGCCGAGGCCTCGCGGGGACTCGACCTGCTGGCCAGCGTGCCGGCCCTCGGGCCGGGGCTGGCCGACGGCATCGGCCGTCACGCCGGCAGCCTGGGCGAGACCGGCACCTGGCTGATCCTGGCCGGCGGGCTGTTCCTGCTGTTCCGCGGCATCATCAGCTGGCACATCCCGCTGGCGGTGCTGACCGGACTCGCCGTACCGGCCGCCATCGGACATGCCATCGACCCGGCCCACCACCTCTCCGCGCTGCATCATCTCACCGCCGGCGCGGCCTTGCTGGGTGCCTTCTTCATCGCCACCGATCTCGTGACCTCACCGGCCACGGCGCCGGGTCGCCTGGTCTACGGCCTCGGCATCGGCCTGCTGACCTGGACGATCCGCAGCTTCGCCGGCTTCCCCGAGGGCTTCGCCTTCGCGGTGCTGCTGATGAATGCCTGCGTGCCCGTCATCGACCGATTCACCCGTCCGCGCATCTACGGCCACGGCGCGGCGCAGAGGAGTGCGGCATGAGCGAGCCCCTGAGCCTTGAACGACTCCGCCCGACCATCCCCTACCAGGCCGCCGCGCTGGCCGTCACGGTGATGACGGCGAGCCTGGCCCTGTCCTTTGCGGAAGGCTTCACCCGGGGACCCATCGAGCACGCCATCGCCGAGGATACCCGGCGCTCCCTGGCCGAAGTCCTGCCGACCGGCAGCTTCGACAACGATCCCGGTACTGACCGGCTCGAAGCCCGCGACGGGGATATCCCCGTCGTGGTGCATATCGCCCGCCAGGCCGGCGTGCCCTCGGCCGTGGTGCTCGAGACTTCGACCCGCGGCTACTCCGGCGAGATCGGTCTGGTGGTCGGCATCGACCGCGAGGGCAAGGTCACCGGGGTACGCGTGACCCGTCACTCCGAGACCCCCGGCCTCGGCGACAAGATCGAGGTCGCCAAGAGTGACTGGGTTCACCACTTCGTCGGGCGCCACCTGGCCGACCCGGATCCGGCCCGCTGGGCGGTCCGCAAGGATGGGGGCGTCTTCGACCAGTTCGCGGGGGCCACGATCACGCCCCGTGCGGTCGTGGGCGCCGTGAAGCGCAGCCTGGAGCTGTATGCCCGTGAACACGAGCGCTGGTTCGCCCGGCGCGAGGCATCCTGAGGAGCCCGTCATGAAGCCCTATCGAACGATCGTCAAGGATGGCCTGTGGGACAACAACATGGTGGCCGGCCAGCTGCTCGCCATGTGCCCGGCGATGGCCGTCACCGCCACCGCCACCAACGGCCTGGGCATGGGCCTGGCCACGACCGTGGTGCTGGTGGCCTCCAACGTGCTGGTGGCGAGCATCCGCCAGCTGGTGCCCTCGGCCGTGCGCATCCCGATCTTCATCGTCCTGATCGCCACCCTGGTGACCCTGGTCGACATGGCCCTCAACGCCTGGCTCCACGACCTCTACAAGGTTCTGGGCCTGTTCATCGCACTGATCGTGGTCAACTGCGGCATCCTGGGCCGCGCCGAGTCCTTTGCCTCGAAATCGCCGATCGCCGCCTCGGCCGTCGACGGCCTGGCGATGGGACTCGGATTCACCCTTTCCCTGGTCGCCATCGGCAGCGTGCGCGAGCTGCTGGGCAGCGGCAGCCTGTTCTCCCAGGCCCATCTGCTGCTGGGACCGGCCTTTGCCTTCCTGGAGATGAAGTTCTTCGACGGCGGTGCGCTGCTGATGATCCTGCCCCCCGGCGGATTCATCGTGCTGGGCCTGCTGCTGGCGGGCAAGCGGATCTGGGAGGCCCGACGCGCCGAGCGCCGTCGCAATCTCGAGGTGTCGGCCAGCGCGGCCTAGGGCAGACCGGTGCCGCCCGTGGACGGCCTGCGATCGAAGGAGGAACGATGCAAGTCAGCGTGTGCTATTCGGAGCCGGGCCAGCAGGCCTGGCTGAGGATCGAGGTGGACGAGGCGGCAACGGCGGGCACCGCCATCGAGCGCTCGGGCATCCTCGGGATGTTCCCCGCCATTGACCTGGACAGCCAGAAGGTCGGGGTCTTCGGCAAGGTGGTCAAGCTCGACGCGCCACTGCGACCCGGCGACCGCGTCGAGATCTACCGGGCGATCACCTGCGATCCGGCGACGGTCCCGCGCCGGCAGATGGACGACGAGGAAGACTGAAACGCCTCAAACCTCCGTCTCGAGGTGCAGGCGCGCCCGCTCCACGTCCATCCGCTCGCGGGCATCCGCCGGCTGGCAGGCAGCCGCCTGCTCATAGAGATCGAACACCTCGCGGCTGCGCTCCTGGCCGTACATGCGCTGCAGGCCGCGGGCGCATTCCAGGTGGGCCACTGCCGAGTCGGGCGCCAGCCGCCGCGCGGTTTCGAAGTGTTCCAGCGCGCTGTCCCTGCGGGCGCGAAAGGTGATGGCTGCCGCCACGCTGCCCAGGTTCGCAACCACTTCGGACTCGAATACCCCCAGGGCGATGTGGGCGTCCACGTGGCCGGGATCGAGGCGCAGGACCTGCTCGAGACTCGAGCGGACCTTGTTCCCCAGGCCCGTCGCCAGCGCCTTGACGACCGATACCAGGCGCGCGCCATAGCCCATCGACAGGGCATGCACGTACCAGGCGTTGGGCCAGTCCTCGACCCGCGCCAGCAGCGCCTCGCAGTGCCGCGCCACGTCATTGAGGATCGCCAGCTGGCGCTGTTCGCTCTCCTCCAGATAGACGGTATGCACCAGCGTCGCGCGCGCCGCGACCACGCAGCCGATCGGCCCGAGCGCGATACCCCCCTGCACGGCTGACGCGAAGTCACCCGCATGGAAGGCGCGCCACGCGTCCTGCAGGCGGAGCGCGATGCGTTCGGGGTCCGAAGGGTCGGTGGCGAGCTCGGGGGCCCCGCTGAGCCGCACCTCGACCGCCTGGCGTGACGGAAACGGCTCCCGGTCGCCCCGATGCAGGCGCGGCCAAGCCCCCCGCAGGGCGTCCCCGCTGTAACGGTACGCGCGGTCCCCATAGGGGAACGGCCTCCAGTTCGACATTGCGTTCTCCACGCCCCCGGCGGGGCCACGGCCCTTGTCACCCGTGCCTATTCGGCCAGGTATTTCTCGGCCAACTTCTCAAACAGGGCTTTTGAGCGCCCCTTCAGATGCGGTGCCGCGATCGCGAGCACCTGGAAGGCGCCTCGGCGGATGGCTGCCTCTCCGAGCAGCTCACGCGGGTTGCGCACGTATTCGTACGACAGCCAGTAGGTGGCGACGACCACCAGGTTGTCTGCCAGTGCCAGGCGCTCGAGGCGCGTGGCGCTCATTTCCCCGGCCGCACAGAGCCGCTCGCAGGCCAGCAGCGCGGCCCGCCCCTTCAGCTCAAGGATCCGCTTGAACAACACCTCGACAGCCCGGTTTCGGGTCAGGATGTCATTCAGGTCGCGATACAGGAAGCGATAGCGCCAGACCACGTCGAAGGTGTCGTGCATCTGCCGCCAGATGTCCTCGATCTCGACCCGGGGGCCACCGGAAACGGCCAGTACCCGCGCCATCTCGCGCTCGAACTCACCGCACAGGGCGGTGACGATCTCGTCCTTGTTGCGATAGTGGTAATACAGATTGCCCGGGCTGATCTCCAGTTCGGATGCGATCAGGCTCGTCGTGGTGTTCGGTTCGCCAAACTCGTTGAAGAGGCGAAGCGTCAGCTCGAGGATCCGCTCCCTCGTGCGACGTCCGGCCCGTGACCCTCCCTGCGGCATGCTCTGCGACTGTCCCCGGTTCGGGCTCGAGCGGCCCGTTGGAGGCGAGGATAGCATCAGGGTGGAACCGGCCTCACGCCGCAACGCACCAATCCGGTGGACGTAAAAAAGCCCGATGACCGCGAGGGCGTCGGGCTCTTCAGGAGAGGCGGCCGCGAGCCGCCAGGGGAACAGGCGCTTACTTGGAAACGGCGGCCTTCAGCGCGGCACCGGCGCTGAACTTGGGCACGCGGCTGGCGGCGATCTTGATGGTGGCGCCGGTCTGGGGGTTGCGACCGGTACGCGCAGCGCGCTCCGACACCTCGAAGGAACCGAAACCGGTCAGGGCAACCTTGTTGCCAGCAGCCAGCTCGGCCTCGATGATCTCGAGCACGGCGCCCAGGGAGCGCTCGGCCTGGGCACGGGACACGTCCAGACGCTCTGCCAGGGCTTCTACGAATTCGCCTTTGTTCATTCCATGTTCCTCTTTAGTGTGGTGGTTCGCGGTAAAAGCCGCGGATTCTAGCATTGCTTGGGGAAAACGCCCGCCGGAAATGACAAAGTCCGTATCGGCCCGACGCGCGGGCGCTCAGGCGACGTCGACGGCCCGCTCGCCGCCCAGCGCCTCGGCCACCGCCGGCAGCATGCGCCGCAGCTCCCCGGTCATGAGCGCGAACTGGGCGGCGAATTCGGCATCCCCGTCCCCCGAGGTGCCGTCGAGGCTCTCCTTGACCACGTCGAGGAAGGCCAGCCGCCGCAGGTGACCGCTGTCGGCCAGCACGAAGGACACCCGATCGGACCAGGTCATGGCCAGCCGCGTCGCGCGCTTGCCTGCGCGGATGTGGGCGGCGATCTCCTCGCCCTCCAGATCGTGGCGAAGATAGCGTACGGTGGCCTTTTCCTCGTCCGGCGCGCGCAACTCCAGCTCGCGATCGACCGTGAACCCCGCCGGCGCGTCCCCTTCGGCGACCCATTCGGTCATGGCGCTGCAGGGCGAGCGCTCCGTGTCGAAGCGTCGCAGGGGCAGCTCATCCAGGGTGTCCCGCAGCATCTCGACGATGGCCTCTGCGCGGGCATCGGACGCCGCATCGACGACCAGCCAGCCGTCCACGGGGTCGATCCAGGCCCACTCGCTGCGCCGGCGCACGAAGGCGCGGGGCAGCAGCTCGTCCGTGACCCGCTCCTTCAGCTCCCGCAATTGCCTGCGGCCGGGCTTGAAACCCTGCTGCTCCTCGAGCTCGATCGCCCGGTCCTCGACGAACTGCTTGACGACCGAAGACGGCAGCAGCTTGTGCTCGCTGCCCAGTCGAATCAGCCATTGACCGCCGATGACGTGCAGGTAGGACCCGCCCTTGACCGGCGGCACCCATCCGCGCGTCTCGGCCTCGATGGCACCGCAGGGCGGCAAGGCCCGGCCGGCCAGGCGCTCGGCGAATGCCTCGCTGTCGATCGCCCAGGGGGCGGGCAGTCTGTACACCACCAGATTCCGGAACCACATCGTCGGCTCGCCTCCGCAAAAAGGGCGGAAGTATAGCCTGAGGCGTCCCCCCTGGCCCGCGCCGTGGCCAGACCACCCTGCCAGGCCCGGGAGATGGGCAGCCCCATCTGTCGGCCGCCCTGCCGGTTTCAGGTCGACGCCGGACCCTCGGCGTGGTGAGGGGCGCCCTCGAAGGGCGCCAGGCGCCATTCGAAGCGGCCGGAGCCGAGCTGGTGCAGGATCTCGCCGCGCAGGCTGAACCCATGGAGGGCGGACTTCAGTTGTGCGGCAGGGAGCGCGCCCAGCGCCACCTCCCCGTCCCACGCCGCGGTACGCACGACCACGCCCGGAAAAATGTCCTCTATCCGGCACGCGATGCGGGTCCTGCGCGCCTGACGCTTCTCGTCCAGTTCCGCCACGGCCGCATCGATCTCGCCCCGCCGGGTGGCCCGCTGGGCGACCGCGTCAGAGAGCGACTTCATCGCCTTCAGGGTGGGCGCCGCGCGCCGCGCGAGGGCCTCGAGCGCCGGTTTCTGCTCGGGCTTGAGCACCACATCCCCGGAACGGACATGCGCCATCAGCTGCGAATACCGCGCGAAGTCGGGATCGCCGGAGAGTCGTGCCTGCTGCGCATGGGCGGCCTCATCGGCGGCGTCCAGCTTGCCACACTCGTCCTTGAAACGGCCCAGCTCCTTGTCGATGTCGTGGGTACGCGGCAGGACCATGTAGACCATGGTGTCGTTGCCGCCGCGCGACGCCGCGTGGTCGATCGCGACCTCGGCGCCGGCGATGGAGCAGCCCCGCGCGTCGGCCACCTGGACCGACTCGCCCCAGATCTCGCAGGCGACCGCCTCCTCGATCACGATGCGCTGGCCGGAGATCACGCAGGCTTCCGCGCGGCGGATCCGGATCTCGCCCCGTGGCGCATGCAGCCAGGCGCTGACGGCGAGCCCCTCGACGAGGATGCCACCGTCGCGATTGATCGCCGACCCGCCCGAGAGATTGCGCTTTACGGTCACGGTGCCGCCGCTCGAGACCAGGTTGCCATACACGTTGGCATGGGCCGTGATCGACCGGCCCTCGACCGTCCGCATCTCCTGGACTTCGCCATATTCCTCATAGAGATCGCCCATCAGCGAGAGATCGCCGGTGGTACGAACGCTGACGCCCTGCCGGTGGACGATGGACTTGTTGACCGAGATCCGGTTGGAGGCGGCGTCAATGTCCACAAAGCCGTCCTGGGTCGCCACCAGGTACTGTTCGTCGTCCTCCTTCTCGACCCGGGTGCCCGGGCCGGCCAGGGTGTCCAGTTCGAAGTTGGACGGCACGGGCGGCGCGAGCAGGTTCCCGCTCAGCGCCAGTCCCGGGGTGCCCGCGACCGGCGGCACCTTCGCCAGCAGGCGAACGCCCTCCTTGACCTGCGGAAAACGGTTGCTGAACTGGGTCAGATCGGCCCGGCCGTCGGGCAGAACGCGGGGCCTGTCGTTGCGTCGCAGACCGTTCCAGAGCTCCCGCACGGTGGCGTCGCTGCCCGGCTCCGGTTTGGTCTCATGGGCAATTTCGACCCGCCCCGTGGTTCCGTCCAGGATCGCCGCCTGGACGGCCGCCATGTCGATGCCGGCCCGCACGCCGCGCGTCCACAGGACCGCCATGAACTCGTCGGCATCCAGAAATTCCTCCACTTCGGGGCTTTCGGGATCGTCCGGATCCTCATTGACGAAGATCCGCTCGAAGAGATAGACCGCGCGTCCGTCCGACACCTGCAGATTGCGGTACAGACCCAGCCGCGCGCCATCGAGCCGGACCAGACGATTGCCCAGTCGCACCAGGCCGCTGCGGGGTCCGTCGGCATGGCCCAGAGCCTCCGGATACAGCACATCCGCCAATGCCGCCGGGTCCAGCCCGGTGACGAAGTAGCCACTGGCAATCGTCCGGTCCCACAGCTTGGCCAGCTCCTTCGGATTCGGCAGCTGGGCGAGATCGACGAAAATGCCGTCCTGGCGACGCAGGAAATACGCCGGAAAGACCAGGTCCACCTTGTCAGAGGGCGCTCCCGCCGCCTCGCCGTGATCGTCCTTGTCGTGCATGTCTCCCCGCTCCGCCTCAGGGCGGTCATGTCGTCAACGCGCCCGGGCAGCGCGTCCAAGTGCCATGGCAACGGCAGCTGAGGAAGAATTCTTGAAGCGCAAAGCAAAACAGCCCCCGCGGATGCGGGGGCTGCCTTGATGTGATGGGGCGACATACCGGAATCGAACCGGTGACACCTGGAGCCACAATCCAGTGCTCTACCAACTGAGCTAATGCCGCCATTGTCGGGTCACGCGTACGCACGACCCGGTGAAACCTGTCTCTGGCCTGCCCGACAGGGATCGAACCTGTAACCCCCGGCTTAGAAGGCCGGTGCTCTATCCAATTGAGCTACGGGCAGTCACCTGTGGGCATTTCCGGGGAAGCCTTGGTCGGGGTGGAGGGATTCGAACCCCCGACATCTTGCTCCCAAAGCAAGCGCGCTACCGGACTGCGCTACACCCCGGAAGGCGCGAATCATACACACAGCCTCCGGGACCGTCAAACCCAAGTTTGCGGCACCGCAAACCGCGCAATATCCCGCGCACTTGCTGGTCTTGACGGTTTTCTGCTATTAAGGCGAATCACCCACGCATCGGAACTTGCAGTCATGCCCGAAGACTCCCTCCACAAGCAATTCCCACCGTACATTCCCAAGAAGGGTGAGGAATACATGAACGAGAACCAGCTCGATCACTTCCGCCAGATTCTCGACTCGCTGAAGCAGGAGTTGATGGAGGACATCGAGCAGACCGTGCATACGATGCAGGATGAGGCCACGGTGTTCGCCGACCCGAACGATCGCGCCAGCCAGGAATCCGACATCGCCCTCGAGCTGCGCAACCGGGACCGCGAGCGCAAGCTGA
>JAGRFX010000087.1 GCA_020445805.1 Rhodocyclaceae bacterium | reverse complement strand
GACGCTGGTCGGCCTGATCACCAAGCACGGCATCCTGATCGTCGAGTTCGCCAACCAGTTGCGCGAACAGGGACGGGATCTGGCCGCGGCCGTGACCGAGGCCGCGGAACTGCGCCTGCGTCCGATCCTGATGACGACCGGCGCCATGGTCCTGGGCGCGGTGCCGCTGGCCCTCGCCACCGGGGCCGGGGCCGAGAGCCGGCAGCAGATCGGCTGGGTCATCGTGGGCGGGATGCTGCTCGGCACGCTGCTGACCCTGTTCGTGGTGCCCACCGTCTATACGCTGCTGGCGCGGCGTCACCGGGCGGTGGAGGGCGGCCTCGCCGGGGCGCCGGCGGTGGGCTGATCAGCCTTCGCCTTCGTCGTCGAGGTCGGGCTCGATCTCGCGCCAGTGGTTGTCCCGCTGGCGGCAGAAGTGGCGCGCCTTGACGCGACGGAAGCGCTCGGTGTCGGGCGTTCGGCGCCAGGGTGAGAGGGTGATCGCATCCTCCCGCAGGTCGATGCAGACGAAGGCTTCGCCGGCCGCCTCGCGCCGCGGCGAGGTGGGCGTCGAGGCGACGCAGCCGACCACGCAGCGCAGGCCTTCGTTTCGCACGATCCCGATCCGGGTCTGGTGGAGGTGGCCGCTCAGCAGCAGGTCCACCTGGCCCGACCCACACAGGATCTCGAGGGCGCGCTGCGCCCCGCGCATGCCGTCGCGACCGTCCTCGTTCAACTCGTCGAAGGGGTGGTGGGTGGCCACGACCCGGATCTGCCCGCTGGCCGACCCGGACAGATAGTCCGCCGCGGTCTGGGCCCTGGCTTCTTCGATGCGTCCTGCCCGCCAGGCCTTGGGGTCGGTGCTGTCGAGCACGGCCAGACGCAGGAGGTCGCTGTCGATCCGGGGCTCGGTGTGGGCCGCAAGAAAGCGCCGGTAGTCGCGCAGCGGGTCGATCATGCGCCGCCAGGGCATGACCGGGAGGTCGTGATTGCCGGGGGTCGCCACCCAGGGGCACTGCAGACTGTCGAGGAAATCGCGCGCGGCGCGCAGTTGGTCGGGCTGGCCCCGCTGGGTCAGGTCGCCGGTGGCGACGACCAGCGACGGGTGAAGGGCCCGCAGGGCTTCGCGCAGCGCCACCAGCGCGCCTTCGGATTGCGCGCCGAAGTGCAGATCGGCAATGTGGATCATCCGCAGCGCGGCCGTGGGCGTTCCGTGTTCCATGGGGGCTCCGTACAGCTCGCCCGGTATTACCGGCGTGTGGAAAACGCAGTGTGACACGGCTGCGATCTTTTGCAATGCAGCAGCGCCGCCGTCGCGGAGTACACTGGCGCCATGTCCTCCGGCCGTGCGGATCGCAACGCCAGCGTCCTGCTGATCCTGATGGCGGCCCTTGCCGCCCTCAGCGGCGCGGGCGCGCCCGTGCCCGCCTGGGCGGCGGGGCTGGCGGCCTGGGCCGCCGGCTTCCACCTGTGGCCGCGGCTGGGCAAGCGGCAGAAGCGCCAGGTGGCCTGGTTGATCGGGCTGGGGCTGGCGGCGCTGGCCGTCGCCACGCTGCTCGGCGCCGGGCGCGCCTGGTCCGGCATCCTGACCCAGAACAACGCCCTGCTGGGCATGCTGGTGGGGGTCAGCTTCCTGCAGCTGGTCGGGCTCGACGGGCGCGCTGACGAGCGCCTGCCGAGCGGGCGCGGCGCCCTGTGGCGGACCCTGGCTGGGGTCCATCTGTTCGGCTCGGTCATCAATCTGTCGGCCGTGTTCATCATGGCGGACCGCATGATCGGGCGTGAAGGGCGACTCTCCGACGGGCAGGCGGCGGTCCTGGTCCGGGGCTTCCTGGCGGCCGCCATGTGGTCGCCCTTCTTCGCCGCCGTCGCGGTGGCCCTGACCTATGCGCCGGGCAGTTCGCTGGCCGGTGTGATTGCGGCCGGCTTGCCCTTCGCGGTCCTGCTGCTGGTGCTGGCCGGCTGGCGGCTCGAACGGGAGCTCGGGGCCGAGCTGCCCGGATTCGTCGGCTATCCCATGCATCTGCGCGCCCTTTGGCTGCCGCTGCTGCTGGCGGTGACGGTCGGTCTCGGCCGCCAGGTCCTGCCCCACTGGACGGCGCTGGCCGTGATCACCGTCGCCGCGCCGGCGATCGCGGTGCTGGTCACCCTGGTCCGGAGCGGCCCGGCCATGACCGCCAAGCGCCTCGGCGACCAGGCCCGCAGTCGGCTGCCGGCCATGTCGGGCGAGCTGGCCCTGTTCCTGGCCGCGGCGGTGTTCGCCTCGGGACTGCAGGGGCTGCTCCAGGCCAGCGGGCACTGGCTGCCCTTCGGTCACTTCGGTGCGCTGCAGGCGGCCGTGGTTCTGGCGGTCATGATGGGCGCGGCCATGATCGGGGTCCATGCGGTGATTTCGATCGCCGTGGTCTCGGCCTGGCTGATGCCGATCGATCCCGACCCGGTGCTGCTGGCGACGGTGTTTTCCATGTCCTGGGCGATCGGGCTGGCGGTGAGCCCGCTGTCGGGCATCCACCTGGCGATCCAGGGGCGCTACGGCATTCCGGCCGCGCAGATGGCCCGGGGCAACGGGGCCTACGGCCTGCAGGCCTTTGGCCTGGCCGCGCTGTGGCTGGTGCTAGTTGCCGCCTGGCGCGGGGTGGCCCTCTACTGAGCGGGCGACACGCGCCACCACTTCGGCCGCCAGATCAGGCCGCAGGCAGTCGATTTCCTGGTAGTCGGGCCATTGCTCGCGGAACTTGCGCATCCAGGTGATCTGCCGCTTGGCCAATTGCCGGGTCGCGAAGATGCCGCGGTCGCGCATGTCCTGGCGATCACCCGCACCGTCCAGCCACTCCCACACCTGCCGGTAGCCGACGCAGCGCATCGAGGGCAGGCCCAGGTTGAGGCCCGGGCGCGTTCTCAGATGCTGGACCTCGTCGATGAAGCCGCCGGCCAGCATGGCGTCGAAGCGGTCCGCGATGCGGGCGTGGAGCGCCTCGCGTCGCGAGGGCGCAATGGCCATCGTGATGGGTGTGAAGGGCAGGGCCGGCTGTTCGTGGCGGGCATAGCTCTCGGCCAGAGGGCGTCCGGTCAGTCGCACGATCTCGAGGGCCCGCTGGATGCGCTGGGCGTCGTTGGGGTCCAATCGGGCTGCGGCGTCCGGGTCGAGGCGGCCAAGGGCGGCGTGCTGGGCGGGCCATCCGTCCCGGGCGGCCGCCGCGTCGATCTCGGCACGCAGCCCCGCGTCTGCAGGCGGCAGGTCGGAGAGGCCCTCGCGCAGGGCCTTGAAATACAGCATGGTGCCGCCCGCCAGGATGGGCAGGCGGCCGCGGGCGGCGATCTCTCCGACGAGTCGCGTGACATCGGTGCAGAATCGGGCTGCCGAGTAGCTGTCCTCGGGATCGACGATGTCGATCAGGTGATGGGGGCAGCGGGCCCGTTCATCTGCATCCGGCTTGGCCGTGCCGATGTCCATGCCCCGGTAGACCAGGGCCGAGTCGACGCTGATGATCTCTGCCGGCAGGCGCTCGGCAATCGCGAGGGCGCAGGCGGTCTTGCCGCTCGCGGTGGGACCCAGCAGGAGGACGGCGGGCAGTGGCAGTGACATGGAGGGGGATTGTATCGATGCAATGGTTCTTGCGTGGGCTGGTCCTGTGTCTCGCCCTGGCGGGCGGGACGCCGGCCCTGGCCGGCGGGCTGTTGTGGCGCATCTCGGCTCCCGACGGAGCGCTGCGGGGCCACCTGTTCGGCACGGTGCATCTCTGCGATGCCGATTGCTATCCGCTGGACGACGCGGTGCGCGAGGCCTTCGCCGAGGCGCGCGTGCTGGCCCTCGAACTCGACCCGGCCAACGAACACATGGCCCATGCCCTGGCGACCGCGGGCCTGCTGCCCGCCGGTGAACGCCTCGACCGGGGGCTGACACCGGCCCTGGCCGAGCGGCTGGAGCGGGCGGCCATCGCAACCGGGGCGGACCCGGCCAGCCTGCTGCGGATGCGCCCCTGGCTGGCATCCTCGATCCTGGCGGTGATGGCCGCCAGCAAGGCGGGCTTCCAGGCCGAGCGGGGCATCGACCTGTGGCTGGCCGGCGAGGCCCGCGCGCGCGAGATGCCGATCATCGAGCTCGAAACCGTCGAGCGCCAGATCCGTGCGCTCTCGGCCGGCGGCAGCCGGACCCACCTGGCCATGCTCGAACAGACCGTGGATCTGATCCTCGACGGCCGGGCCCAGGCGTTCTTCGGCGAGCTGCGGAGCGCCTGGGCCCGCGGCGACACCGAACGGCTGCTCGAGATGACCGCCGAAGGGGTCGCGCAGGAAGACATCCAGCCCCTGCTCGACGAGCTGGTCCTGGCCCGCAACCGGGAAATGGCCGAGCGCATGGCCGAACTCCTGGCGCGCCAGGACCGGGTCTTCATCGCCATCGGCGCGGCCCACCTGGGCGGGACACCGAGCGTGGTGTCGGAACTGCGGCGCCGGGGCTTCGACGTGGCGCCGGTGCCCTGAGCCTACTGGCCGCGCAGGAAGAAGCGGTCGAGTTCGGCCAGGGTGAAGCGGGTCCAGGTGGGGCGACCGTGGTTGCACTGGTCGGCCCGCTCGGTGGCCTCCATGTCGCGCAGCAGTGCGTTCATCTCAGGGAGCGTGAGCTGGCGATGGGCGCGCACCGCGCCGTGGCAGGCCATGGTCGCCAGCAGTTCGTTGCGGCGCGCCGTGATCACCTCGGAGGCCGGGAAATCATGCAGTTCCTCGAGCAGGGCATGCATCAGGTCAGCCACCTGGGCCCGAGCCAGCAGGGCAGGCACGCTGCGCACGGCCAGCTCGCCGGGGCCCGCGGCCGACACCTCGAATCCCATGCCGAGGAGGGTCTCGGCCTGGGATTCGGCGGTCGCCATCTCCCGCGGGCTGGCCGAGAAAACAGCCGGAATCAGCAGGCGCTGGACCGCCGGACTGCCGTCCAGCACGTGCTTGAGCTTCTCGTAGAGGATGCGTTCGTGGGCCGCGTGCATGTCCACCAGCACCAGGCCGTCGGCGTTCTGGGCCAGCACGTAGACGCCGTGCAGCTGGGCCAGGGCGTAGCCGAGCGGGGGGGCTTCTCCCGGTGCCGAGTCCGGCAGCGGCACGGCCGGGACCATGCCGCGGCCCTCCGCCGGGCGAGCCGCCGTCGCGAACTCGAAATAGGCGCGGCTGGCCGGTTCCATGGCGAGCCGTGACTGGCTCGACAAGGGTGCCGGCGGCGGCGCCCAGGTGGTGGCACTCGAACGGGCCGAGTCCTGCCGGCCCTCAGCCGCCGGGGAACCGCCCAGGGCCTGCCCTGCGCCCGACTCGGCGAGCGCGCGCTGCAGGGCGTGGCGAACGAACTGGTGCACCGCGCGCCCCTCGCGGAAGCGCACTTCGATCTTGGCCGGGTGGACATTCACATCGACCCCGGCCGGGTCCAGTTCCAGGAACAGGACGAAGGCCGGGTGGCGGCTGCCGTGCAGGATGTCGGCGTAGGCTTCGCGCACCGCATGGGCGAGCAGCTTGTCGCGCACGAAGCGCCCGTTGACGAAGAAGTACTGGGCATCGCGACCGGCCCGCGAGTAGGCCGGCAGGGAGGCCCGGCCGCTCAGGCGCAGGGGCCCGGCGTCCACGTCCACGGAACGGGATTCGGCGAAGAAGTCGTCACCCATGAGGGCCCGGATGCGGCGCTCCGGGTCGCCGGGGGGCAGGCGGTGGATCACTCGGCCGTTGTGGGCCAGCTGCATGGCCAGGTCCGGTCGCGCCAGGGCGACCCGGCGGAACATCTCGTCGCAGTGGGCGTACTCGGTGGCGTCGGTCTTGAGGAACTTGCGTCGGGCCGGGGTGTTGAAATAGAGATCGGCCACCTCCACCACGGTGCCCTGGGCGAGGGCGGCCGGGCTGGCCTGGGCCTGACCGGCGTCCAGCTTCCAGGCGTGGGAAGCGCCGCTTGCGCGACTCGTCACGCTCATGCGCGAAACACCGGCGATGGCGGCCAGGGCCTCGCCGCGGAAGCCCATGGTGGTGACCCGCTCCAGGTCTTCGAGCTGGGCGATCTTCGAGGTGGCGTGGCGCGCCAGCGCCAGGGGCAGCTCATCGCGTTCGATGCCGCAGCCGTCGTCCTCGACCCGGATCCGTCGCACCCCGCCCTGGTCGAGGGCCACCTGGATGCTGCGGGCCCCCGCGTCCACTGCGTTCTCGAGGACCTCCTTGAGGACCGACGCGGGGCGTTCGACCACTTCGCCGGCGGCAATCTGGTTGATCAGCAGGTCGGGCAGGGGGCGGATGCTGGGCATCGCGCGATTATAGCGAGGCGGAACCGGGCGCCTCCCTGTTGCGGTGCGCAAATGCGCAGGGTGCCGCGGGCGGCTCGGGTAGAATGCCGGATTGCCCAACCTGCCCCGCCCCCATGGAGCTGATCGCCCAGTTCTTCGACATCGTGCTGCACCTCGACAAGTACCTCGAGGTGTTGCTGGCCGACTATGGCACCTGGATCTACGTGATCCTGTTCCTGATCATCTTCTGCGAGACGGGCCTGGTCGTCACGCCCTTCCTGCCCGGCGATTCGCTGCTCTTCGTGTGCGGCGCGCTGGCGGCCACCGGCGGCATGGACATCGGCATCCTGTGTGCCGTGCTGCTGACCGCAGCGGTGCTCGGCGACAACACCAACTACTGGATCGGGCGCTACATCGGCCCCCGGGTCTTCCGCTGGGAGAACTCGCGCCTCTTCAACAAGGCCGCCTTTGACCGGACCCACCAGTTCTTCGAGACCCACGGCGGCAAGACCATCATCATCGCCCGCTTCCTCCCGCTGGTGCGGACCTTCGCACCCTTCGTGGCCGGTGTCGCCGCCATGACCTATCCGCGCTTCGTGCTGCTGGATTTCGCCGGGGGCTGCATCTGGATCTTCTCGCTGACCCTGGCGGGCTACTGGTTCGGCAATCTGCCGATCGTCAAGGACAACCTGACGGTGGTGATACTGGGCATCATCGCCCTGTCCCTGGCCCCGCTCGCGTGGGCCTGGCTGCGGCAGCGGCTGGCGGCTCGTGGGCGCGTGGAGCAGGGCGGCTCATGAGCTCGATCGTCATCCTGATCAGCGGTCGCGGCTCGAACATGCAGGCGATCGTCGAGGCCGGGATCCCGGGGGCCCGCATCGCGGCCGTGATCAGCAACCGGGCCGAGGCCGGGGGGCTGGCCTACGCTCGCGCCCGTGGCATCGAGACGCGTGTGGTGGACCACACCCGCTTCGACGGACGCGAGGCATTCGACCAGGCCCTGGCAGCCGAAATCGACGGGTTTTCGCCCCAGCTGGTGGTCCTGGCTGGCTTCATGCGTGTCCTGACCGAGGCCTTCGTCACGCACTATCATGGCCGCATGATCAACGTCCATCCGTCGCTGCTGCCGGCCTTCCAGGGGCTGCACACGCATCGACGCGCGATCGAGGCCGGGGTCCGCATCCACGGTGCGACCGTGCATCTGGTCACGCCCGAGCTGGACGGGGGCCCGATCCTGGCCCAGGCGGCCGTTCCGGTGCTGCCCGATGACGACCCTGCGGCCCTGGCGGCCCGCGTGCTGGCTGCCGAGCACCACCTGTTCCCGCAGGTCGTCCGCTGGTTCGTAGAGGGCCGCGTCGAAGTCGGGCCGGATGGCCGCGCACGCATCCGCGATGTCGCGAGCACGGCGGCCTGCCTCTGTGTTCCGGACGCCGTCAATGCCTGATCGCGCGCTGACAAGGGCCCTGCCGGGCCAGCTTTGGCGCCGCGGGGTGGTGGCCCTGTGCCTGGCGGCCGGGGCGACCACGTCCTGGGGCGAGGCCGGGGAATGGCCGCTGGCGGCGATGCCCGAAGCGGTCGTGGCGTGGCCCGCCGCCGGCACGATCGAGTATGAGGTGCTGTACGGCAAGATGGGCTTCCGGATCGGCAGCGCAGTCCACCGCTGGTCGCGGGACGGCGACGCCTACCGCATGGAATCGGAAGCCCGGGCCAGCGGCCTGCTGGCCGCCATCGGCAGCCTCAGCTATACCCAGCGCAGCGAAGGGGAAGTCACCCGCTGGGGCTTGCGGCCGGACGCCTTCGAGGTCGAGCGGGGCGGACGTCGGCGCGAGTGGTCGGATTTCGACTGGGAGCGCGGCGAGGTGGACCTCTACCGGGACGGCAAGGTCAAGCAGGCCGCGATCCACCCGGGCGACCAGGACGTCCTGACCCTGTGGCACCAGATCGCCCTGGCTGAACCCTGGGCCGGCGAGATCACCCTGACTGTCGTCACGGGGAAGTCGGCCGCGCCGAGCCGGCTCGAATACCTGCCCGACGAAGCGGTAGACGTGCCGGCCGGCCGCTTCGAGTCCCGCCACTTGCGGGCCGCGGCCCTCGACGGCAGCCTGACCCTGGAGGTCTGGCTCGCCAAGGACAAGGCCTTGTTGCCGGTGCGCATCCTGATGGTGGACCGCAAGGGTGAAATCCTCGACCAGCGGGCCCAGCGCATCCGCATCGGCGACTCGGCCAGCAAGGGAGCTGCGCGATGAACGAGCCTCAGGACGGCCTCTCCAGGGCCTTGTTGGATCAGGCGGTACAGGTGCTGGGGTCGGTGCTGACCTTCCGCTTTCCGGCCGACGGCGTGCTGTCGAAGCACTTCCGTGAACAGCGCAAGCTGGGCCACCGGGACCGCGGCTTCATCGCCGAATCGACCTATGCGGTGCTGCGCCGGCTGCGCTGGCTGCGCCGCCTGGCGGGCTACCACGCGACCCCCCGCCAGCTGTTGCTGGCGTGGCTGGTGCGCGGTGAAGGCATGTCGCTGCGGCGCCTGCAGTCGGCACTCAAGGCCGACGAGCGCGAGTGGCTGGCCGAGATCAAGGGCAAGCGGATCGAGAACGAGTCCCTCGGCGAGCGCTGCGACCTGCCGGACTGGCTGGTCGAGCGCCTGCTGCCCGCCCTCGGCGAGGAATCCCTGCTGGCCCTGTCCCGCAGCCTGAACCAGCCCGCCCCCCTCGACCTGCGGGTGAATACCCTGTCGATGGATCGGGAGGCCGTGCTGGCCGCGCTGGCGGCCGATGGCCTGGCGGCGGGCCCGGCGCCCTGGTCGCCGGTGGGCATCCGGATGGCCGGCAAGCCGGCGCTGGCCCGCCACCCCCTGTTCCTCGAGGGGCACATCGAGGTCCAGGACGAGGGCAGCCAGCTGCTCGGCGCCCTGCTGGCGCCCAAGCGTGGCGAGATGGTGGTGGACTTCTGCGCCGGCGCGGGCGGCAAGACCCTGCAGCTGGGCGCCATGATGAAGAACACCGGCCGGCTCTATGCCTTCGACGTCTCGGACAAGCGGCTCTCGCGCCTCAAGCCGCGGGCTGCCCGCGCCGGCCTGTCGAATGTCCATCCGGTCGTGATCTCGGGCGAGAACGACGCGCGGGTCAAGCGCCTGGCCGGCAAGGCCGACCGGGTGCTGGTGGACGCGCCCTGCAGCGGCCTCGGTACCCTGCGGCGCAATCCGGACCTCAAGTGGCGTCAGAGCCCCGAATCGGTCACCGAGCTGTGCGGCAAGCAGGCGGCGATCCTGGCGGCCGCATCGAAGCTCGTGAAGCCGGGCGGGCGGCTGGTGTACGCCACCTGCAGCCTGCTGGGCGAGGAAAACGACACCATCGTCGATGCCTTCCTGGCAAGCCATCCGGCATTCGCGCCACTGGATGCCGGCGAGGTTCTCGCGGGGCAGGGCATTGCGCTGGACTGCGGCCCCCGGCTGGCCCTGCGCCCGGACCTGCACGATTGCGACGGTTTCTTCGCGGCGGTCCTGCAGCGGGGCGCGGCTTGATCCTTCGTGGCCTGTGCCTGGCCGCCTGCCTGGCGGCCGGCGCAGCCGGCGCGGCGGAGCGCCTGCCGGCCAGCGGCACGGTCGAGGTCCTGTTCGAGCCGGGCGACGACACCGACGCAGCGATCGGGGTGGCCATCGACGGGGCCCGCTCGCAGGTCCTCGTCCAGGCCTACATCTTCACCAGCCGGCCGATCGCCAAGGCGCTGGTCCGCGCGGCGGCTCGGGGCGTCGACGTCCGCGTGCTGGCCGACGCCGGAAATCATCGCGAGCCCCGCCGCAATGCGCTGCCGATGCTGGTCGAGGCGGGCATTTCGGTCGCTCTCGAGGTCGATTACCCCAATGCCCATAACAAGGTGATCGTGATCGACCCCGAGGGTGGGCAGCCCGCCGTGGTGACCGGCTCCTACAATTTCACCTGGACAGCCGAACACCGCAACGCGGAGAACCTGCTGATCCTGAGGGGAAATCCGGCCCTGGCGCGGCGCTATGCGGAGAACTGGCACCGCCATGCGCGGTCTGCACAAGTGATCGGTGCCGACCTCAAGCCCGCGCATCGGTAGCGGGGCAGGCGGCCCCGATTGGCGGGGCGTGCGGATTCGCCTAAACTGCGCTCACAAGAATAAAAAACACCTCACATCAAGGATTTACGAATAAATGAATGGCATATTCGGAGACCTCCCGTGGTGGGGCCTGGTGCTCGCGGCGCTGGGGCTCACGCACATCACGATCGCCTCGGTGACGATCTTCCTGCACCGTCACCAGGCCCATCGGGCCCTCGACCTGCACTGGCTGCCGAGCCACTTCTTCCGCTTCTGGCTGTGGCTGACGACCGGCATGGTGACCAAGGAGTGGGCGGCGATCCATCGCAAGCACCACGCCAAGTGCGAAACCCCCGAAGACCCGCACAGCCCGCAGATCCTCGGCATCCACCGGGTGCTGTGGGGCGGCGTATTCCTCTACAAGCGGGAGACCCGCAACGCCGAGACGATGGCGCGCTTCGGTCACGGCACGCCCGATGACTGGCTCGAGCGCCACCTCTACGCGCCGTACAACTGGCTGGGCATCCTGGTCATGCTGGCCATCAACCTGGTCCTCTTCGGGTGGGCCGGCGTTGCGATCTGGGTCGTGCAGATGCTGTGGATCCCGTTCTGGGCCGCCGGCGTCATCAACGGGCTCGGCCACTACTGGGGCTACCGCAACTTCGATTGCGCGGACGCCGCCACCAACCTGGTGCCCTGGGGCATCCTGATCGGCGGCGAGGAACTCCACAACAACCACCACTCCTTCGCCACCTCGGCCAAGCTATCGGCCCGCTGGTACGAGTTCGACATTGGCTGGATGTACATCCGGCTGATGGAAATGGTGGGGCTCGCCAAGGTCCGCAAGGTGATTCCCAAGCCGCGCTTCGTCGAGGCGCGCAGCGTGCCCGACGCGGCGATGCTGCAGGCCATCATCACCCACCGCTACGACGTGATGCGCCGCTACATGGCGTCGCTGCGCAAGGTCCTGCGCGAGGAGGCGGCGCGCCTTCGGGGGCGCGGGATCGAGCCGTCCGCCATGCTGCGCTTCATCGCCCGCGGCGACGATGCGGTCAGCGCCGGCCAGAAGGCGGCCTGCGAGGATGCGGTGCGCACCATTCCGCGGCTGGCGCTGCTGGTGCGCCTGCGCGACGAACTCGCCGCCCTGTGGGCGCGCTCCAGCGCGACCACCGAGCAGCTCATCGGCGACCTCCAGACCTGGCTTCAGCGGGCCGAGCAGAGCGGCATCGAGCAGCTCATGGAGTTCTCGCGCCGCCTGCGCTGCTACGCTACCTGAGCGGGCCTCAGGGCAGCCTGGCCGGGTGCGTGAAGACATAGTCGTCTTCGCGCACCGGCTGGTGGCAGCCGAAGCATTCATTCACGAAGCTGGCGTCGCTGCCGTGGGGCACCTGGTCGAGCCCCTTCCAGCGGGCGAAGCCCCAGCCGCCGGTGTCCTTGAAGCGCGCGCTGTCCTTGATCATGAACTCGGCATGGACAAACTCGGCGGGCACGGTCGCGCTGGGCCAGGCGGCGTGGCTGCCGTCCTTCCAGACCAGCTTGGCGAGGATGCTGCCCTCCGGCCAGGGGTGGGTATCGCCCGCACGGGCGGCCTTGATGGCGACGTCATTGCCCAGGATCACGCGCAGGGTCTTGTTGTCCTCCCGGTGGGAGGGGGCGATCACCCGCCAGTCCTTGTAACCTGACGGGAGCTCGATGCCGTTGGGGGCCGACGGCGGCGCGGCCAGGGCAAAGCAGGGAACCAGGAGGGCGAAGGTGGAGAGTTGTCGAAGTCGTGGGATGAGCGGCATGGAAATTCCTCGGGTGATGGGTCGGGTGCTTGATGCGGGCATATGCCCTTGTGATGCAACAGGGCGGCGGGGGGCCATATTCCCTCCGGCGGACCTACGGCGCCGCGGGAACGGAAAGGCATGTCCCGGCTGATCCTGCTCAACAAGCCCTATGGCGTGCTGTGCCAGTTCTCGCGGGACGGCGACCGACCCTGCCTGAAGGACTGCGTGTCCGTCCCCGGTGTCTATCCGGCGGGCCGGCTCGATACCGACAGCGAGGGGCTCCTGCTGCTGACCGACGACGGCCGGCTGCAACACCGGATTGCCGACCCCCGTCACAAGCAGCCCAAGACCTATCTCGCCCAGGTGGAGGGCGAGGTCACCGAGGCGGCGGTCGATGCCCTGGCGCGCGGCGTCGATCTGGGTGACTTTCGTACCCGCCCCTGCGAGGCGCGCATCGTCGCCGAGCCGGACTGGCTGTGGCCGCGGGACCCACCCGTTCGCTTTCGCAAGGCCATCCCGACCCGCTGGGTCGAACTGGTCCTGCGTGAAGGCAAGAACCGGCAGGTTCGTCGCATGACAGCGCGGGTCGGCTTTCCGACCCTGCGCCTGGTGCGGACCGCGATCGGCCCCTGGCGGCTGGACGGCCTCGCTCCCGGCCAGTGGCGCGAGGTGCCTGCCACGCTCCCGATGGGCGGCCACCACGCCGGGCGGCGGCCCCGCTGACTTGCCTCGTATAATCCGCTTTTGTCCTGCCACGACCCCGCGATGACGCTCCGTGCCGCCCTCCCGCTGATGTTCGCGCTGCTCGCCGTGCCGGCGGCGGCCCAGTTTCCGATGGTCGAGCTGTCGGCCGGCATGCACCGCATCGAAGCCGAGTTCGCCAGCGACATGGATACCCGCATGCGCGGGCTCATGCATCGCCAGCAGATGGCGCCCCAGCACGGCATGCTGTTCGCCTTCCCCGAGGATGCACGCCACTGCATGTGGATGCGCAACACCCTGATCCCCCTGTCGGTGGCCTTCCTCGATGAAGCGGGTCGCATCCTCAACATCGAGGACATGGCACCCCAGACCGAGGACAGCCATTGCGCGGCGGGTCCCGCCCGTTACGCGCTGGAGATGAACCTGGGCTGGTTCGCCCAGCGGGGCATGGGTGCCGGCACTACCATCCGGGGCGTCTCAAAGCTCCACGCCGCCGACGCCCCCGCCGGGCACTGAGGCCGAATAGGCGGCAATTCCTGCCGCTTTTCCTGCGCTGACCCTTGCCGGACGCCGCCGATAATCGGCAGCGTCACAGGAGTGTCGGCACATGGCCGAGGAAAGCGACCTCGAAAAGACGGAAGACGCAACACCCAGGCGACTGGAGCAGGCCCGATCCGAGGGCCAGGTGCCCCAGTCGCGCGAGCTGTCGACCTTCCTGGTCACCATGAGTGGCGTCACCGCGATCTGGATCCTCGGTGACTGGCTGAGCGAGCGCATGGAGGGCATCGTCCGCCGCAGCTTCACGCTGACGCGGGCAGAGGTCTTCGACCCGAGCGAGATGGGGTCCATGCTCGGCCGGCTGGGCAGCGAAGCCATCCTGACGCTGGCACCGCTGATGGCCATCCTGCTGGTGGCCTCGGTGGCGGGCCCGCTGATGCTCGGGGGCTTCGTGGTGGCGCCCAAGGTCCTGCGCCTCGACCTGACCCGCCTTGATCCGCTGAAGGGGCTCGAGCGGATGTTCTCGCTGCACGGCGTGGCCGAGCTGGTCAAGGCGGTGCTGAAGGCCCTGCTTGTCGGAGGCGTGGGCAGCGCCGTGATGTGGCGCTCGCGGGGCGAACTCTTCGCCCTGCTGTCGCAGCCGCTCGAGACCGGGATGGTCAGCTTCTCCCAGCTGGTCCTGTTCTCGGCCCTGCTCATCACCGCCAGCCTGGCCCTGCTGGCCCTGATGGATGTGCCCTTCCAGCTCTGGCAGTACCACCGCCGCCTGCGCATGAGCAAGGAGGACGTCCGCCAGGAGGCCAAGGAGACCGAGGGCGATCCCCAGATCAAGGCCCGCATCCGCGGCATGCAGCGCGAGATGGCGCGGCGCCGGATGATGACCCGGGTGCCCGAGGCCGACGTGATCGTCACCAACCCGACCCACTTCTCGGTGGCGCTGAAGTACGACGCCGGCCAGCACGGCGCGCCGGTGGTGATCGCCAAGGGGCGCAATGTGATCGCCCTCAAGATCCGGGAACTGGGCGCCGAGCACAATGTGCCCCTGCTCGAGGCGCCGCCCCTGGCGCGGGCCCTCTACAAGCACTGCGAGCTGGAGCAGGCGATCCCCGCCGCCCTCTACACGGCGGTGGCCGAGGTCATGGCCTACGTCTATCAGCTGAACCATTTCCATGCGGCTGGCGGACTCCCCCCGACCGCACCCGACGACATTCCGGTACCCGAGGGCATGGACCCGGGTAGCCCCGACGAGGCCTGAGAGCGGAGCCCGCCATGAACGACACCCTCGACCTGCGCAGCCTGTTCGCCCCCGAAAACCTGCGCCAGCTGGCGGCGCCGCTGCTGATCATCATGGTCCTGTCCATGATGGTCCTGCCGCTGCCGGTGTTTCTGCTGGACATGTTCTTCACCTTCAACATCGCCATGTCGGTGATGGTGATGCTGGTGGCCATGTACACGAGGAAGCCGCTGGACTTCTCGGTGTTCCCGACCGTCCTGCTGGTGACCACGCTGCTGCGGCTGTCGCTGAACGTGGCCTCGACCCGGATCGTGCTGCTGGAGGGCCACACCGGCCCCGATGCCGCCGGCAAGGTCATCCAGGCCTTCGGCCATTTCCTGGTGGGCGGCAACACCACCGTCGGCATCGTGGTGTTCGTGATCCTTACCGTCATCAACTTCGTGGTGATCACCAAGGGCGCGGGGCGGATCGCCGAGGTGGGCGCCCGCTTCACCCTCGACGCGATGCCCGGCAA
>JAGRFX010000086.1 GCA_020445805.1 Rhodocyclaceae bacterium | reverse complement strand
GTCGGTACGAAGAAAAAAGAAGCGCCGCCGGGGTGCTGGACCCGGGCGGCGCGTCAGGCCGGACTGCGGCGATCACCTCATCGTCGCCATCGAGATCTGCTGAAGCGCCGACATCACCCCCGCGCTCCCGTCTTCCATCTGCTCGAGCAGCGCGATCGCGTCGCGATAGCGCTCGCCGCGCGCCATCTCGATGGCCTGGCGCCCGCTGTTGTGGACCTTGGCGTGGGGCGTTTCGAGGCTGCGGTAAGCCGACGTGCTGGCAAAGGCCTTGCCCTGGCCTTCGTAGTACCACTTGCCGAGCCGGCAGGCGGTATGGCTCGAGAAATCCGAGGCTCCCTTCTCCGAATGGCCGGAGACGGCCCTGTAGACTTCCATCTTGAAGATCAGGTGGTCGAACTTGGCCAGCTCCACGAAGCTCTGGACGGCCGAGCCCTGCATCACCGCGGCCATCCGCCGGGCGAGCTCGCACAGGTCGCCCATGCTCTCGCGGGCACTCCGCCCTTCCGTCGCTGCGGTGGCCGCCTGGTTCGAGAGCGCCTCGATCGTGACCTGGGTCTTGCCGGTCTCGCCCTGGATGGCGTTGACCAGCTCCGAAATCTCGTTGGTGGCGGTCGCCGTCCGCTCCGCCAGCTTGCGGACCTCGTCGGCCACGACCGCGAAGCCACGCCCCTGCTCGCCGGCACGGGCGGCCTCGATCGCCGCATTGAGCGCCAGCAGGTTGGTCTGGTCGGCGATCTCGCGGATCAGCTGGACGATGCCGCCGATCTGGCCCGCGCGCTGGTTGAGTTGCTGGACGGAACCGGCCGTGTCGCGCGTCTCGGTGGCCAGCCGGTCCAGGCTGCTGGAAATGTGTTCGATGGCGATGGCGCTCTTGTCGGCCGTCTCGGTCGATTGGGCGGCCGCCTCCTGCTCTGCCGTCAGCCGCCCGGCCAGCTCGCCGAAGGTGCCCTGCACATCGGTCAGGGAGCCGCTGTAGACCCGGAGTTGCTCGAACAGCGACTCGAGCAGGTCCGCCCGCGCCCGCGCCACCTCGCATTCCCGGTCATGGGCCTCGATGCGGGCCTCGAGCGCCTCGCACTTCGATTTCTCGTCGGCCAGCGCGCGCTGCAGGCGCGCAACCTCACCCTGGAGGCTCTCGACCTCCCGCTTGTTGCCGAACAGGCCCATCTGCATTCCCCTGAATTTGTCTTACGCGATTCACGACCATCACTGCCACACTCTTCGGCCCGACGGGCGGTTTCTTTAGGCTGCCGAAGGGTTATCGAATCATTCTGCCGCCAAAGGGGTCGGCCCCCGAAGGAAACAGGGGGGCAGGCTCATGGGGGCGGAATTGCCCCCTTGCGCTCGACGATCAGGCCATAGGCCTGGGGCTCCCGATGGCGCGCGAAGTTGAACACCGAGCGCTTGTAGGACAGGCCCAGATCCAGGTCACAGCGGGCGATGGCCAGTTCGTCGCCGAGGGTCGTGCAGCGCCCGACGATCTCGCCCGAAGGGGCGACGATGATCGAGTTGCCGATCTGCTCGACCCCTTCCTCCAGCCCGGCCTTGGCCACCCCCACCACCCAGGTGCCGTTCTGGTAGGCCCCCGATTGCATCACAAGCTGGTTATGGAAATGGGACAGGTCGTCGTGTTCGGGTGCCGGCGGGTTATGGACCGGCGTGTTGTAGCCGATCAGGACCATCTCCACGTCCTGCAAGCCCATCACCCGGTAGGTCTCCGGCCAGCGACGGTCATTGCAGATCGCCATGCCGATATGCCCGCCAAAGGCCCGGAACACCGGGAAACCCAGGTTGCCGGTCTCGAAATAGCGCTTCTCGAGGTGCTGGAAGCGCCGCCAGGGCTCGTGCTCGGCATGGCCCGGCAGGTGCACCTTGCGGTACTTGCCGACGATGGCGCCCTGCGTGTCCACCAGGATGGCCGTATTGAAATGGCGGGTCCGCCCGGCCTCTTCGGCCAGTTCGGCGTAGCCCAGGTAGAAGCCCACCCCCAGGTCGCGGGCCGCCTCGAACAGCGGGCGCGTCTCGGGGCCCGGCATCTCGCGCTCGAAGAAGCTGTCCACCTCGTCCTGATCCGCCATGAACCAGCGCGGGAAGAAGGTCGTGAGCGCCAGCTCCGGGAAGACCACCAGGTCGCAGCCATGGCGCGCCGCCTGCCCCAGCAGCCCGGTCAGGCGGGCGACGACGGCGGCCCGGCCCTCGTCGCGGGCGATGGGGCCCAGCTGGGCGGCCCCGACGGTGATGATGCGTGACATGGATCAGTCCCCTTCGTTGCAGAGCGCGAGCAGCGTGCCGAGCAGCACCTGGGCGCCCGCCAGCAGGTCATCGGGCTCGGTGTGCTCGGCCGGGTTGTGGCTGATGCCGCCGACACTCGGCACGAAGATCATGGCGGTCGGGCAGATGCGGGCCAGCATCTGGGCATCGTGGCCGGCGCCGGAGGTCATCCGGCGGCGCGACAGGCCGAGCCGGTCAGCCACCGCCTCGATCCGAGCCGCGATGCCCGGATCGAAGCTTACCGGCTCGAAACGGGCCAGCGGCCGGCGCTCGATCGACACGCCTTCGGTGTCGGCCAGCTGCAGCAGGAAGTCCGCCAGCCGGCTCTCGGCCGAGCGCAGCAGGACTTCGTCGGTATTGCGCAGGTCCACCGTGAGGGTGGCCTGGGCGGCGATCACATTGACCAGATTGGGTACCAGGTCCACCTTGCCCACCGTGGCCACCTGGCTGCCCCCCATCTCGATGGCGAGCTCGCGCACGAAGCAGGCGACGCGCGCGGCGGCATAGCCGGCATCGTGGCGCAGGCGCATGGGCGTGGTGCCCGCGTGATTGGACTGGCCCCGGATGTGCAACGCCTGCCAGGAGATGCCCTGCAGGTCCTCGACCGCGCCGATCCGGATGCCCTCCGCGTCGAGCACCGGCCCCTGCTCGATGTGCAGCTCCACATAGGCATGGGGCCGGGGCAGACCCAGCGGCGCCGTGCCGGCATAGCCGATCCGCTGCAACTCTTCACCAAGGATCGCGCCGTCGATGGCGCGGATCGCCAGTGCGTCGTCCAGAGCGAGTCCGCCGACGAAGACCAGCGAACCCAGCATGTCGGGGGCGAAGCGCGCGCCCTCCTCGTCCGTGAAGACGCCCACCACCAGCCCGCGCTCGGTCTCTACGCCGGCATCGTTCAGCGCGGCGACGACCTCCAGCCCGGCCAGCACGCCCAGGTTGCCGTCGTAAGCGCCGCCGGTCCGGACGGTGTCGATGTGCGAGCCCGTCATCACCGGCGCCAGGGCCGGGTTGCGGCCGGCACGCAGGCCGAAGATGTTGCCGATCGGATCCACCGACACGGCGAGCCCGAGTTCGCGCATCCAGGCCACCACCTGGTCGCGCCCCTCCCGGTCCGCGTCGGTCAGCGCCAGCCGGCAGCAGGCCCCGGAGGGCTGCCTGCCGATGTCGGCGAGGGCCGCCAGCCGCTGCAGCAGCCGGGGGCCGTCGATGGCCGGGCTCACCGCCGCACCTCGGCGGCGTCCAGGCCCACCACCTGCCGGTAGATCACCGGGTCGGTGTCGCCCTCGCTGCCAATCAGCAGCACCCGGCTGTCCCGCTCGAGGGCCAGCAGCTCGCGGATCGGCTCGTGGGCCTGGGTGGCCAGCAGCAGGGCCAGGCCCGAGGCGCCGGTCTCGCCGGCGACGATCGGGTGATCCGCCGCCAGCGGCCGCGCAAAGCGGCGCATGGCCTCCAGCGCAAATTCGTCGCCGACGGTGGCGAAGGCGCTGGCCCCGGCGTCGAGGATCTCCCAGGCGACGGGCGAGACCTCGCCGCAGGCCAGGCCGGCCATGACGGTGTCGAGGTCGCCGTGGACGGCCACGGGGTGACCGGCCAGGCCGCTCTGGTAGAGGCAGGCCGCGTTGACCGGCTCGACCACGACGAAACGCGGGCGCGCCGGGCCCCAGGCCAGCCAGAAGGCCGCGCAGACCGAGGCCGCCAGGGCACCGACGCCGGCCTGCACGATCACGTGGGTGGGCGGCTCGGGAATCTGCCGGACGATCTCCCGCGCCATCACGCCATAGCCGTGCATGACGTCGATCGGGATGTCCCGGTAGCCCTCGTAGGTGGTGTCGGAGACGACGGTCCAGCCGTGGCGGGCCGCCTCGGCGGCGGCGTGGCGGACCGAGTCGTCGTAGTTGCCCGGCACGCGCACCACCTCGGCGCCGTAGCGGGCGATCGCCTCGCGACGCCCCTCGCTGACCGTGGCGTGGATATAGATGACGCAGCGGCAGCCGAAGAGCTGGGCGCCCCAGGCCACCGAGCGCCCGTGGTTGCCGTCGGTGGCGCAGGTCACGGTCATGTCGGCCACTTCGCTGCGGTAGCGCCCGGCCAGGATCTCGGCCGGCGGCGGCAGGGCACCGCCCTGGCGGGCGGCGATGCCCCGCGCGATGAGGCGGTAGACCGCGTAGGCCCCGCCCAGGGCCTTGAAGCTGCCGAGCCCGAAGCGCCCTCCCTCGTCCTTGTAGTAGAGGGTCGCGAGGCCGAGGGCATCGGCCAGGGCCGGTAAGGTCCGCAGCGGGCTCGGCGCGTAGCCGGGCCAGGCCCGAATGGCCGCCTCGGCACCATCGAAGCCAGCCCCGTCGAGGATCATGCTCCGCTGGGCGCCATAGGGCACCTCGGGCGCCGCGGCCCGCGGGTTGGAAAAGACCGACGCGCCCTGGGCGACGGCGATGCTGGTCATGGCGTCTCCTTCATGGTGGCGGGGCACCCGGCGGGCGCCCCGCGGCGCTGGCCGAAGCCGATTACTTCACGGCGTCGATGTTGGCGAGCATCGCGTCCAGCATGGCGACGCCCTCGGCGCCCAGCTGCTCTTCGATCACCTTGCGCACGGCCGGCTGGGCGGTGGCAGCGAACTTGGCGAGCTCGGCCGGCGGAATGGCATTGACGGCCATCTTCTTGCCGAGCTTGGGCAGGCCCTTCTCGGCCGAGGCCTCGATGATGCGCGAAATGCCGCGACCGGCGTCCACGGCGACCTCGGCGGCCATGTCGACCACCTTCTTCTCTTCCGGCGTGAGGCTGTTGTAGAAGTCCTGGTTTATGGTCCAGATGTAGGGCGTGATCACGTGGTTGGTGATCGACAGGTACTTCTGGACCTCGTCGAACTTGGCGAAGGCGATGATCGGGATGGGGTTCATCTGGCCGTCGGCGACGCCGGTCTGCAGCGCCGTATACACCTCGGCCCAGGGCAGCGGGGTCGGCTGGCCGCCGAGCGACTTGATGGTGGCCTCGTGGGTCGGCAGGGTCATGGTGCGGATGCGCATGGCCTCCAGGTCGGCCACGGTCTTGATCGGGCGCTTGGAGTTGCTGATCGCGAAGAAGCCGCCGCTGTCGAGCAGGCCCAGGACCTTGAGGCCGGTCTTGGCGGTCAGGTCCGCCGAGAACTTCTTGCCGAAGTCGCTGTTGGCATCGATCACCTTGTGGGCGACACCGATGTTCGGAAAGGCGAAGGGCATGTCGAACACGCCGACCGTCTTGTAGTGGGCGGCCAGTCCGCCGGCCGACGAGATGGTCGACTCGACCAGCCCGTCGCGGACCTGCTGCAGCACCTCGGCATCCTTGCCCAGCTGCCCGTTGGGGAAGACCTGGACAGTGATCTCGCCATTCGTGCCGGTCTCGACCAGGCTCTTGAAGACGGCTGCCATGGCCCCCGAGTGACTGTCGAACGGACTGTCCGGATTGAGGTGGGCGAGGCGGATGGTCTTTTCGGCCATGGCCGGTGCGGCCAGCAGGCTGGCGCCGGCCAGGGCGGTGACGACGAGTTTCTTCAGGACGCTCATGCTTGATACTCCACGGCTAGGGACGGAACGGACGCGCCTGGCGACGCGCAAGAAAAATCGGCAGGACGGTTTCGACGGGCGAGCATCTCAGTCGCCCGCCAGCCCGAGCATGCGGGGGATGACCAGGGTCAGCGAGGGCCAGTAGGCCACGATGAACAGCACCACCAGCTCGGCGATCAGGAAGGGCCACAGGGAATGCGCGATGCGCTCGATCTTCTCGCCGGTGACCGAGGCCAGCACGAACAGGCAGGCCCCCACCGGCGGGGTCATCAGCGAAATGTTGAGGGCCAGCACGATCATGATCCCGGCGTGGATCGGGTCCATGCCGATGGTCACCGTGAGCGGCGCCAGCACCGGCGCCAGGATGATCAGCAGCGCGTTGATGTCCATGAACATGCCGATGGTCAGCAGCAGCGCCAGGATCAGGGCGATGATCACGGCCGGGTTGTCGGACACGGCGAGGAAGGCGGTGGCGATGGCCTGGGGGATCTGATTGAAGGTCATCCACCAGCCGACGATGGAGGCCGAGGCGATGATCAGGAACACCACGCCGGTGATGTGCGCGGTGCGCACCAGCATCTCGACCAGGTCCTTCCAGCCCACCTTGCGATACACGAACACGCCCATCACCAGCGCGTAGAGCACCGCCAGGGAGGCCGCCTCGGTGGGCGTGGTCACGCCGCCGAGGATGGCACCGAGGATCATCACCGGCATCACCAGGGCCGCGAGGCCATCCTTGAAGGCCCGGAAGATGCCCATCAGGCTGGGCCGGCCTTCGGCCTTGGGCAGCTTGAGGCGGCGGCCGAGGGCGGCGATCACCGCCATGCACACCAGGCATATCAGCAAGCCCGGCAGGATGCCGGCCGCGAACAGGCCCGCCACCGAGACCCCCATCAGCGAGCCGTAGATGACCATCAGGTTGGAAGGCGGAATGGTGGGGCCGATGATCGAGCCGGCGGCGGTCACCGCGCAGGCGAAGGGCCGCGTGTAGCCGGCCTTCTGCATGGCCGGCACCAGGGTGTTGCCGAAGGCGGCGGCGTCGGCGGTGGCCGCCCCGGAGAGGCCCGCGAACAGCACCGAGGCCAGCATGTTCGAGTGGGCCATGCCGCCGCGCAGGTAGCCCACCAGCGAATCGGCCAGGCCGATCAGCCGGTCGGTGATTCCCGAGCGGTTCATGATCTCGCCGGCCAGGATGAAGAAGGGCATGGCCAGGAAGGTGAAGAGGTCCAGCCCGGCGAAGAAGCGGTCGGGCGCCATGGACACGAAGCGGCCGCCCGAGCCGATGCTCCACATGCCGACCACGCCGGTCAGGCCGAGTACGTAGCCGATGGGCATGCCGAGCACCATCAGCAGCACGAAGGTGATGGCGACGAGGGTCATGGGCACACCACCACGTCCGGGTTGCGGGACAGCCGCGCCTGGTCGCGCACCGCCACCAGCAACAGCTGCAGGGCTGCCAGCGCGGCGGCCACCGGCACCGCCGCGAAAGGCAGCGCCTTCGACAGGCCGTAGATCATCGTGGACACCCGCCCGCCCCGCTCCACCATGCCGATCCCATACCACAGCAGCACCAGGAAGAAGACGATGGCAAGGCCATCGAGCAGGCCCAGCAGCGCGCGCCGCAGCGGCGGGGGAAAGTGCACGAACAGCATCTGGACGCCGATGTGCTCGCGCCGGGCGATGCCGCTCGACACCGCCAGCAGGGCCACCCAGATCATCAGGTAGCGGGCGGCCTCCTCCATGAAGGTGATCGGCAGGGGAAGCACGTAGCGGGCGAACACCCCCAGCCACACGTCCACCACCAGTAGGATCATCAGCCCCACGCAGAGCTGGTCTACCAGACGGCAGAGCAGTCTGCTGGCCCGATCGGCCCGCCGCGCCAGCCCCTCCAGTTCCATCGATTCCTGCATCCGCCGGCCCCCGATCACACATCTGGTGCAGGCTGCGCCATGAAGGGCACGCCCATGCACCACTCTGGATCACAATTTTCAGAAATCAACTGGACTGAAACAAAAATTTCAGCCATCGTCGTTCCATGAGCAATCGACGTGCCAAGCCTGCGAAGGGTGATCGCCCCGGTTCCGGTCCGGACCTGGAGCGCCGTCTCGCCGACTGCTACGCGGCGCTGCCCAAGAGCGAGCGCCTGGTGGCCGACCTGCTGCTGAACTTCCCGGCCCAATTGGCGACCCACTCGGCCACCGAAGTGGCGGCGCTGGCCGGCGCCAGCAAGGCGGCGGTCTCGCGGCTCATCCAGCGCCTCGGCTACCCGTCCTACGCGGCGGCCCGCACCGCCGTGCGCAGTGCCCGCCAGTGGGGCTCACCGGTCTACCTGGACGACAACGCGCCGGCCCAGGCCGTGGACGATCCGCTCGACGCCCATGTGGCCGCGGACATCGAGATCCTGCGCAAGACCCTCGAGGGCCTCGACCGGGCCGGCCTCGCCAGCCTGGTCGATACCCTGGCCACGGCCCGCCGGGTGCTGATCATCGGCCACCGTAACAGCGCCCTGCTCGCCGACTACCTGCGCAGCCACCTGGGGATGCTGCGCGACGGGATCGAACTGGCGCCGATGCATGGCGCCACCCTGGCCGAGGGCATGGCGGGGCTGGGGCCGGAGGACCTGCTGGTGGCGGTCGGCTTTCGCCGCCGGGTGCCGGCCTTCGCCACCGCGCTCGGCATCGCCCGCCGTCACCACACGCCGACCGCGGTGCTGACCGACCCCTCGGGCGCCGCGCTGGCCGCCGAGGCCCGCTGGGTGCTCACGGCCCACTGCCGGGGTGCGTCGATGTTCGACAGCTACGTGGCTGCGGTCAGCCTCATCAACCACCTGGCCGCCCAGCTGGCCCAGCACCTGGGCGCCAGCGCCCGAGCCCGCCTGCGCGAGGTCGAGCAGCTGCACGGCGAGCTGGGCGACCTGCTCTGAGACGGTCGCGACCGGCGCGCTCAGGCGGCTTCCACCCGTCGCTCCAGGTGGAGGGCCGCGAGGCCCAGCAAGAGGCCCCACAGGGCGCTGCCGATGCCGAACAGGCTCACGCCCGAGGCCGTGGTCAGGAAACACAGCAGCGCTGCCAGCCGTTCGCGTTCCCCGCGCAGGCTGTCGGCGAGGCTCGAGCCGACCGTGCCCAGCAGCGCCAGTCCGGCAATGGACACCACCAACGGCTGCGGCAGAGCCCCCAGCAGGGACGCCGCGGTGGCGCCGAAGAGCCCGGAGACGAGATAGAACACCCCGGCCCAGACCGAGGCCAGGTAGCGCCGCGCCGGATCCGGATCGGCGTTGGGACTCATGCAGATGGCGGCGGTGATCGCCGCCAGGTTGAAGGCGAAGCCGCCGAAGGGCGCCAGCGCCAGACCGGTCGCACCGGTCCAGGTGAGGAGCGGCGAGGACGGCGTGGAATAACCGTTGGCGCGCAGGACGGCGAGCCCGGGCAGGTTCTGCGAGGCCATGGTCACGATGTAGAGCGGCAGGCCCACGCCGAACACGGCCGAGAAGGAAAAGCTGGGAGCCATCCACAGCGGCTGGGCCAGGTCGAGGCCGATCGAGTCGCCCCGGATCGTGCCCTGCCCGAGACTGATCGCCAACCCGACCGCCAGGGTCAGCGGCACGACCGTGCGGGGCAGCCGCCGCCGCGCCAGCAGGTAGATGGCCAGCATCGTGACCACCAGCGCCGGGGCTGCGGCGATCGACTTGAACAGGCCCAGGCAGAAGGGCAGCAGGATGCCCGCCAGCATGGCCCCCGCCAGGGAGGGCGGAACGTGGCGCAGGATCCGGTCGGTCCAGCCGAAGCGCCCGGTCAGGGTGATCAGCAGCGACGACACCAGGAAAGCCGCCACGGCCTCGCCCATCGAATGGCCCGCCAGGGCGGTGGCCAACAGCGCGGCGCCCGGTGTCGACCAGGCCGTGAGCACCGGGGTCCGGAAGCGCAGCGAGAGGCCGATGCAGGTGAGCCCCATCCCCAGCCCCAGGGCCCACATCCACGACCCCAGCTGGGCCGGCGAGGCCCCGGCGGCCGACGCGGCCTGGAAGACGATCGCCGCCGAACTGGTATAGCCCACCAGGACCGCGATGAAGCCGGCAGCGATGTGGGAAGCGGAAAAGGCGCGCATGCGAAGAGCCCGGGCGGTGCATCGGTTATGATCAGCCGTGCGCTAAAGCGCACAACCGGACATTACCCGATGTGCGCTATAGCGCACAAGCCGATTGCGAACCCATAGCCCAGGCCCCATGGAAGACACCCGCCACCACCTCGCCGACACCCTGCGCCAGATGCGCCGCCAGCGGGGCTGGAGCCTCGACGTGGCGGCCGAGCGGACGGGCGTCAGCAAGGCGATGCTGGGCCAGATCGAGCGCGGAGAGTCGAGCCCGACGGTGGCCACCCTGTGGAAGATCGCCGGCGGATTCGAAACCTCGCTGTCCAGCCTGCTGGTCCCGCCGGCGCCGCCCTGTGGCGAGCCCGAGGTGCGACGCGCCGAGGCGCTCCGGCGTCGCCCGGCCGACGGCGAGATGCTGGTGGCGCCCCTCTTCCCCTTCGACCCGCACCTGGGTTTCGAGCTCTTCGAGCTGACCCTGCCGCCCGGCTACCTGCGTCACTCGGAACCCCACGAGCCCGGCGTGACCGAGCATGTGCTGGTGGTGGCAGGACAGATGCAGGTATGCATAGACGACCGCTGGATCGACCTTGCTGCCGGCGAGGCGATCCGCTTCGCGGCGGACCGGCCCCACGGCTACCGCAACGAGGCACGCGAGCCGGCCGTGTTCCACAACCTGATCCACTACCCCCGGCCCTGAGGGGCGGCCGACGCCGGCGGGAACCCTGCCCGGATCGCCCCCTCACGACCGCGGTCAGTGCCAATCCAGCGGTTCCTTCCGTCTCAGGCCGCCGCGGAATCCGCCCTGCGATTGTGGGCCGGGCGTTCGCGCGACACGCGGACCACGCTCTCGCTGCGCAGTTCCGGCCCCAGGCTGGGCTTGAGGCCCAGGGGCTGGCGGGGATGGGCGACCCAGGCCGGGCCGGCCTTGGCCTGGCGCGAGAAATAGCGGGCCGCCTGGACCGTGCGCGGCACATGGCGGGCCAGATGCCAGAGGCTCCAGCGGTGCTCCCACAGGCGCTTGACGAAGGTGCGACGATAGCCCTTGCTGTCGTAGAAGCGGCGCACGTGCCAGTTGTAGAGGTTGTCCATCTGGGCCCGGGTCTCGAAGCCGCTGGGCCGGAAGACGAAGTTGAGGCAGTTCATGAGGCACCAGTCCTCGATGAAGTCGCCCTCCTCGCCGCTCACGCATTCGTCCCAGATGGGCGCGCCGTACATGGGACTGAACTTGGTCATGTTCATGTCGTCGAGCCCCAGCGACATGATGAAGTCGCTGGTGGCCTGAAGGGTCTCGGGCGTCTCGCCGGGCAGGCCGAAGATGAACAGGCCCTTGGGCGCGCAGGCCGGCCTGCTGGATCAGGTCCACCGTCTCGCGCACCTGCTCGAGCGTCACGCCGGTCTTGTGCCGCGCCATCATGCCGGCGTCGGCCGACTCGATGCCCATCGAGACCATGAAGGCCCCGGCCGCCTTGAGCATCCGGAGCTGCTCGAGGGAGGTGTGGCCGGTGCGGATGGCGCAGTTGAAGTCAATGCCGAGGGGCCGCTCGATCAGCTGCTCGCAGAACGCATTGATGCGCTTGCGGTGCGACGTGAAGAGGTCGTCGTAGAAGTTGATGTGGCGCACCCCGTAGCGGTCCCGCAGGAAGCGCATGTGCTCGATCATGTACTCGGGGGAGTTGACCTTGTAGAGCCGCTCGAAGACGGTCCGGTCGCAGAAGGAGCAGGTATACGGGCAGCCGCGGGAGGTGACCATGGTCGCCCCCCAGCGCTTCTCGTAGGAGAACATCGGCAGGTGATAGCCGTGGGGGAAGCCAGCGAGCTTGTCGTAGGCCGGAAACGGCAGCTCGTCCAGGTGCTGGATGCGGCTCCGGCGCGGGTTGGTGACGATGGCCTCGCCGTCGCGGTAGATCAGGTTGTCGATCTCGCCCTCGGCGCGGCCCTCGGCCAGGTCCAGCAGGGGGCCCTCCCCCTCGCCGATGCACAGGTAGTCGATCTCGGGGAAGTGGGTCAGGAGCGGCGCGCCGATGGCCGAGACATGCACATTGCCGAACAGGGTCCGGATGGCCGGTTCGCGGCGCTTGACGATCTCGGCCATGTCCAGCGAGTCCATGAAGCCCGAGGTGGTCGGCGAGAAACCCACCAGTTCCGGCCGCGTGGCGAGGATGGCCTCGGCGCAGGCCGCGGCACCGGATGGGGCGCCGGGCCCGAGGCAGTCGATGATCTGCACCGGGTGGCCGTGCCGCTCGAGCCACGCCGCGAGGGACAGGATGCCGATGGGCGGCAGGCGGTTGGCCAGCACCGAGAAGTCGGGCTGATTGGGGACCGAATTGAAGCCGGCCGGCTGGACGAGGGTAATGCGCATGCTCACCACACCGTGGACAATCAGCCCTCATTCTAGCCGCTCGGCCGGCAAGCCAAAGGCGCCGGTCAGCAAGACCGACCCGCGCCCCGCCTCCCGTCGGATGCTGCCGCCCCGGCGGAACCGTCCTGCCCGCCCGGCCTCTCAGCCCGTGTCTGCCCGCCCTCCGGAGACCCACGATGGGAAACCGCCTGTTGCCGAGCCTCGCCCTGTGCCTGGCCGGCCTCGCCGCCACGCCAGTACTGGCGGAAACGCCCCCGCTTGCCGAACTGGCCCAGCCCGGCCGGGTGCTGATGCTGCGTCACGCCACGGCGCCGGGCTTCGGCGACCCGCCGGAATTCCGCCTCGGCGACTGCAGCACCCAGCGCAACCTCGATGCCACCGGGCGCGCCCAGGCGACGGCGCTCGGCGAGCGCCTGCGCGCTGCTGGTCTGGGCGAGGCGCGCGTGTTCTCGAGCGCCTGGTGCCGCTGCCAGGAAACCGCGCGCCTGTTGAACCTCGGCCCGGTCGAGCCCCTCCCGGCGCTGAATTCCTTCTTCCAGGACCCGGCCGCGCGCGAAGCGCGCATCCGCGCCCTGCGGGACTTCCTCGCCGCCCAGCCGGTCGATGGCCCGCCACTCATCCTCGTCACCCACCAGGTCACGATCAGCGCCATCAGCGGTGGCGGCACCCCCAGCGGCGGCGGGGCCCTGTTCGCGCTCAACGGCACCGGCGAGCCGACGCCGCTGGGCGCCGTCGCGCCCCCCTGAACCGACTGGAGAGCCGACCATGCGCCTCGTCCATCTGCTCGCGAGCATCACCGGGGTCGCCCTTGCGACGCTCGCGGCTGCGGCGCCGGGCGTCACCGTAACGCAGCAGGCCGAACAGGCCAGCGGCCTGTCCCGCCCCCATGACGGCGCCTTCTCGCCGGACGGCACGCGCATCTACCTCACCGACATGGCCAACAGCCGGATCAGCGTGCTCGACGCGATGAGTCTCGCGACCCTGGGCCATATCGGCGAGGGTGAGTTGTCCTACCCCCACGACGCCGAGTTCGACGCCGCCGGCCGCCTGCTGGTGGCCGACACCGGCAATGGCCGCATCGCGATCTACTCGCTCAGCGGCGTGGGTGGCGCGCTGGTGGGCGAGCTCGGCGGCCTGTCGGCGCCGGAGGGGGTCGCGGTGATGCCGGACGGCCGCGTGGTGGCGACCAACACAGGGAGCGGCGAGCTGTCGGTGTTCCGCGACGGGCAATTGGAGCGCAAGGTGGGCGGCTACGGCACGGGCGAGCTGGGCTTCGTACGTCCCCACGATGTGGATGCGGCCGCAGACGGGACCCTCTACGTGGTCGATTCGGGCAACCACCGGATCCAGGTGCTGGCGCCCGACCTGACCCTGCAGGCTGTGAGCGACCCGGCCCTCGGCCTCAACGAGCCGAAATACCTGACGATCGAAGGCGACCGGATCTGGCTGGCCGACGAGTACAACCATCGCCTGCTGCTGCTGACGCGGGGTCTGTCCCTCGAGGCGGTACTGGGGTCGGGGCAGGCCGGCCGCGACGCCGACGTGTTCCGCAAGCCCGAGGCCGTGCTGTCGCGCGGCAAACGGCTGTGGGTCGTCGATACCTACAACGACCGCATCCTCCGTCTCGACTGGTCGCTGGCGGACTGAGACGCGCCAGCACCGTTCTCCAGACAAAAAGAAGGCGACCAGATGCTGCTGGCCGCCCCAGGGGAGGAAAAGCGGACTGGCTCTTCTTCAGATCAACGGTTGCGGTCCTTGCCCCGGCGCTTGCCGGTGGTGGCGACGACGGTACCCACCGTCGCATTGTCGAAGGTGTAGTTGCCCACGCCAGCGCCGTCGGCGCCCGGACCGGCAGAACCACCCACCGCGGTAAAAGTGACGCTCTGGATCGTGTCGTCGGTGACGACCACGCCGAAGAAGGATTCGAACTTGTCGCCGCGCCGAGCCGCAATCCGCAGGGTGCTCCCCTTGGCCGTCGTGACGGTCACGTCGTACTCATCGGCCTCCTGCATGAAGAGATCGACCCCGAAGGCGTTGATGCCGGGCTCGGTGACGATGAAGGTGCGGGGCGCCGCCAGCGGGGTATCGCCGGTCAGCGACGTGAAGCCCGGCGCGGGCGCCAGGACCCACGGGGCCGCCGAGCTGTAGATCAGGCCGTTGGCAAGCGGGACGGGCGACTCCATCGGGCCCGCCGGCATGCCTTCAAAATCTTCGGTCATGAGGACCGCAGCCGAGGTCGCCGCGCGGAAATCCCGGGCATCCATCTCGACGATTGCGGCGTGCGCCAGCACAGGAAGCGCGGCCATCAGGCAGGCAAGCTTCGACAGCGAGCGGCCCAGACCAGACTTGGAAAACGTGGTGTTCATTTGAGGACTCCCCAAAATCATTCATGCAGTTGTCAGTGGGGGCCGTTTCTCTCTGCCTGGACCACCCAGGGCGTGGTCCGCAAAAAGTCCGTACGGGTCTTGTACCGCGCCGCCACGTTGGGACTCCAGCCAATCCACTACAGGCAAACGGCGTACCAGCCCCGGGGCCGACGAACGGGTGACGACCTACTACACGGCAGTGGGAAGGATTCCCCCAGGTAGCACTAGCGCTTGCGTGCCGCCGTCGGGGGGCGTCCGGCCCCGGCGAGCGAGGGCGCAGAAGGGACGGCGTGGGGCAGCCTGGGGCCGGAATTGACCCGATTCCGGGGGATTTACCCCAAAGGCACCCGGAGCGTGGCAACACCACTGACCACGCTCCGGCGACGTGCCGGCAATCAGAAATCGCGCGCGGCGATGCCCTGCAGACCGGCCCCTGCAGGCAGGCCGCTCTGGGTCCAGACCGCAGCCAGCGCGCCGGACTCCCCATCA
>JAGRFX010000085.1 GCA_020445805.1 Rhodocyclaceae bacterium | reverse complement strand
CTCGGCAATGTTCAGCGCCAGTGTGGTCTTTCCCATGCCAGGGCGGCCGGCGACCACGATCATGTCGGTCGGCTGCAGCCCCGAAGTCTTGGCATCGAGATCGACAAGCCCGGTCGGCACGCCCGTGATCTCCGACGGGCTGTCCCGGTCGTACAGTTCCTGGATGCGATCGACCACCTGTCCAAGCAGGGGCTGGATCGGCACGAATCCACCTGCGTTCCGGGCGCCGGCCTCAGCGATCTCGAACACCCTCGCTTCGGCTTCATCGAGGAGGATCTTCGCGTCCTTGCCCGAGGGTTTCAGGGCACTGGCCGCGATTTCGTCGCCAACAGTCACCAGTCGTCGCAGGATGGCGCGCTCACGGATGATTTCCGCGTAGCGACGAATATTGGCCGCCGAGGGGGTGTTGGCCGCCATCTCGCCGATGTAGGCCAGCCCCCCCGCCTCTTCCGCCTCGCCTGAGCGCTCGAGCGAGGCAAAGACTGTTACGGCGTCCGCCGGCTTTCCGAGTTCGATCAGGCGTGCGATATGGCGAAAGACACGCCGATGATCGTCGCGATAGAAGTCGCTCTCCGCGACCAGATCCGCGACCCGGTCCCAGGCGGCGTTGTCGAGCAACAGGCCCCCCAGCAGCGACTGCTCCGATTCGATCGAGTGAGGCGGCAGCTTCAGGGCTGCGAGGTCGGGATCCATCCGCACCATCCAAGGGTCCAGGACCCGGAATTAGAAAGCAAAAAAGGGCTGCAGCGCAGCCCTTTTCGAATCATACAGGTGCCGGTCGGCACCGTCCGATCACTGCTCGGCAACCACCACGACGTTGATGTTCGCAACCACGTCGGAGTGCAGCGCCACTTCCAGTGCCGTCTCGCCGATCTGCTTGATCGGGCCATCGGGCATGCGCACGGCGCCGCGCTCGATCTCGAAGCCTTTTGCAGCCAGCGCTTCGATGATGTCGGCACCACCCACAGAGCCGAAGAGGCGGCCATCGACCCCCGCTTTGCGCGGCATTTCGACGGTCATGCCCTCGAGCTTCTCGCCCACGACCTGGGCTGCAGCCAGCTTTTCGGCCTGGACGCGCTCAAGTTCGGCGCGGCGCGCCTCGAACTCGGCCATGTTCGCGGCCGTCGCCCGCTTGGCCTTGCCTTGCGGGATCAGGAAATTGCGAGCATAGCCATCACGGACCTTGACCACTTCGCCCAGGGTGCCGAGGTTGGCGACTTTCTCAAGAAGAATGATCTGCATGTGCGTTCTCCCCGATCAGTCGTGCAGGTCGGTGTAGGGCAGCAGCGCCAGGAAGCGCGCGCGCTTGACGGCCGTGGTCAGCTGACGCTGGTAGCGGGCCTTGGTACCGGTGATGCGCGCCGGCATGATCTTGGCGTTTTCGGTGATGAAGTCCTTCAGCAGGTCCACATCCTTGTAATCGACTTCTTCGATCTTCTCGGCAGAGAAGCGGCAGAACTTGCGGCGCTTGAACAGTCCGCCGCCTTTGCGGTCTTCACGACGCTTGGGTTTGAAAGCCATCTTGGTTTCCTTCTACAAATCTGATTTCTGTCACATGCAGCACCAGCCGCCCACTTTTGGCGCTCCGCGCTGCGATGAATCCTGTTGCCTCGAGCGATATGCCCAATGTCGCTGCAGTCATGGCCTGGGCGAGGTCTCCGAGCGCCACGAACGGGACGGACACCTCAACGGAACGATCCAGGCCGGACTCAAGCTGCCGCGACTGGTGCTCGATGACGCCTTCCACGACCGGCACGCCTGCGGGGGTCACCCGCTTCGGGGAGAGCGACTGAAGCAATCCCCCGATCACCAGCGCATTAGGCGACATTCGCCTAGGTCAGGAGGCCGCCTCTTCGCGCTCATCCGACTGCTCGGACGAGTTCGGCATCAACGAGCGCGACTTCTCTTCCTTCATCATCGGCGAGGCTGCGCTCACGGCATTCTTCATCTTGACGGTCAGGTGACGCAGGACCGCATCGTTGAACTTGAAGGCGTGCTCCAGTTCGGCGAGGGTCTCGCCGTCGCACTCGATGTTCATCAGGACGTAGTGCGCCTTGTGAACCTTCTGGATCGGGTAGGCCAGCTGACGGCGGCCCCAGTCCTCGAGGCGGTGGATCTGACCCTGGCGGCCGGTGACCAGCGCCTTGTAGCGGTCGATCATGGCCGGAACCTGCTCCGACTGATCCGGGTGAACGATGAAAACGATCTCGTAGTGTCGCATGCACACTCCCTATGGTTACGTTAAGCCCCCCGGCATGCGTTCCGGTGGAGCAAGGAAACTCAGCACTTTAGCAGGATCGGGGCGCCATCTCAATACCGATGGCACCCCGGGCACAGCTTCAGTCCCGGGCGGGCACCAGGATCTCGGCCTCGCCCTCCAGCACGACCTTGCCGGCAACCGTGCACACGGTCTTGAACTTGACCTTGCGTTTTTCCGCAACCAGCTCGGAAATTGTGGCGCGCGCCACAACCGTGTCTCCGATCCGCACCGGCGCCTTGAACTTCAGGGTCTGCGACAGGTAGATGCTGCCGGGCCCGGGCAGCTTGGTGCCCAGCACCGTCGAAATGAAGCCTGCCGACAGCATGCCGTGGGCAATCCGGCCACCGAACATCGATGCGGCAGCCAGTTCCTCATTCAGATGGACCGGATTGGTGTCGCCGGTCACGCCGGCGAACATCAGGATGTCGGCCTCGGTCACCGTGTGGCCATAGGCCGCGGACATGCCGATGCTGAGTTCCTCGAACCGGTAGCCATAGAACTCGCTGAAGTCAGTCTGTACCTCGTCGCTCATGCGTGCGCTCCTGTTGATGGACCCGAAAGTGGCGAAGACGAAAAAAGCCCGCAAACAGCGGGCTCGCCCACCCCGTGCGCCAAGGCCTGACGGAACGCCTTGAACACATGGAATTTCCTTTTGAATCCGTTACTTAAATAAATTCTTTGCTGCCCCGCAATAGTAGCATGAATCCCTGACGGGCAGTTTGCTCCCCAACCGGCCCATCGAATCGCGGTTCGCCCCGCTCGATTGCGATCGCAGGCGCGATCTCACCTGGCCGAGCGCCCGGTACCCAAGGTGCGAGCCGGCCTCCGCACCCGGATCTCTGGCGCGGTCATGCAATGCCCAGGCTCGACACCGCTGCGATCGGGACCGGGCGGCGCCCGACTGTGCCCCGGGGCCCCAAAGGCCTCCCCTGTCAGATCTGCGAGTTCCGCAAACATTCGATCTGCATAGCATGCACCCCTGTGGATGGCGCCATGGCGCGCCTTGCTAACGGCTGTTCCAGCGGGAACGCGACACAAGGGGGCAAAAGCGATGCATCAAGTGGAAGTTCAGGGGGGGCAGGCGATCGCCGTGGTCGGCATCGGCTGCCGCTTTCCGGGAGGGGCCAACGATCCGGTCAGTCTGTGGCGCAACCTGCTCGACGGGCGCGACTGCATCGGCGAAGTACCGGCGGACCGCTGGCACGCGGCCGCACATTTCCATCCCCGCCGTGGCACGCCCGGCAAGTCGGCTACGCGCTGGGGCGGGTTCGTGGACGACATCGCCGGCTTCGACGCGGACTTCTTCGGAATCTCGCCACGCGAGGCGGAACTCATGGATCCCCAGCAGCGCATGCTGCTGGAGGTGTGCTGGGAGGCCCTCGAGGACGCCGGGCGCCGACCCTCGCAGCTGAGGGGTGCCGCGGTGGGCGTGTTCATGGGGGGCTTCACCCTCGACTACATGCTGATGCAGCTGGGGGGGGCCGACTACCGCTCGGTGGAGCCCCATACGGCCACGGGCTCGATGATGACGCTGCTGGCCAACCGGCTCTCCTACGTCTTCGGCTTCGAAGGGCCGTCGCTGGCGATCGACACGGCCTGTTCCTCCTCCCTGGTGGCCATTCATCTGGCCTGCGACAGCCTCGCCCGGGGCGAATCCCGCCTGGCCGTTGCCGGCGGCGTGAATGCCCTCCTCGGCCCGGCCTTCACGATCGCGGAATCCCGCGCCGGCATGCTCTCGCCGACCGGCCGCTCGCGTACCTTCGACGCCCGTGCCGACGGCTACGTGCGCGGTGAAGGGGCCGGTATCGTGGTGCTCAAGCGCCTGGCGGAGGCGCTGGCAGACGGCGACCATATCTATTCGGTGATCCGCGCCTCGGCTGTCAATCAGGACGGCCACAGTGAAGGCCTGACGGTCCCCAGCGGCGACGCGCAACAGAAGCTGATGCGCGAAGCCTGCGCCCGCGCCGGCATTGCGCCGGCCGAGCTCTGCTATGTGGAGGCCCATGGAACCGGTACCCCGGTCGGCGACCCGATCGAGGCCAACGCCATCGGCGGCGTGGTGCGCGTCGGGCGCGAGGACGACGACCCCTGCCTGATCGGGTCCATCAAGACCAACTTCGGCCACACCGAGGCCGCCGCTGGCGTCGCGGGTCTGATCAAGGCCTCCTTGGTGCTGGCCGAGCGCGCCGTACCGCCCCACCTGCACCTGCAGTCCCTCAATCCGAAGATCGACTTCGGGGCCCTGCGCCTGCGCGTGGCCGATCAGCCGACGCCACTGCCCGCGCGAAATGGGCGCTGGCTGGCGGCGGTCAATTCCTTCGGCTTCGGCGGCACCAATGCCCACGCGATCCTGGAGGCGGCGCCCTCCCGCGCATCCAATGATGGCGCGGTAAGGCAATCAGGCGAGGTCGTGGTGCCGCTGACGGCCCACCACGCCGACTCGCTCAGGGGCAGCGCGGCCCGACTGGCCGAGGCCCTGCGCGAAGGTGGCTCGCTGTCGGCCGCTTCCCTCGACGACCTGGCCTGGAATCTGGCAACCCGTCGCGACCATCACCGGGAGCGGGCCTGGATTTCCGCCGACGATCGCGCCACCCTGCTCGAGGCCCTCGACGCAGTGGCCGCCGACGAGGCCCACCCGGCTCTGGCCAGTGGGCGAATCGCTGAAGGCACGGCCGGACCCGTCTTCGTTTTCTCGGGCATGGGTCCCCAGTGGTGGGGCATGGGCCAGCGCCTCTACCGGGACGAGCCACGCTTCCGTGCCACCGTCGACCGCCTGGCCGCGGGCTTCGAGGCCATGGCCGGCTGGTCGATCCTCGAGCAGATGCTGGCCGACGAGGCCGACTCGCGGATGGCCGACACCGACGTGGCCCAGCCCGCCAACTTCATCCTCCAGGTCGGACTGGCCGAGTTGCTGGGCGCCTGGGGCATCGAACCCGCGGCCATCGTCGGCCACAGCGCTGGCGAGCCGGCGGCGGCGCTGGTTTCCGGCGCCCTGAGCGAGCACGACGCGCTGACCGTCATCCTGCACCGCAGCCGCCTGCAGCACACCACGGCCGGCCAGGGAAGCATGCTGGCCGTCGGGCTCGGCGAGCGCGAAGCCCTGGCTGAATTGGCCGAACTGGGCGACGAGACCCTGTCGCTGGCCGCCATCAACAGTCCCCAGGCGGTCACGGTGGTGGGATCGACGCCCGCGGTCGAAGCCCTGCGGCTCCGTCTCGAGGCCCGCTCGGTCTTCGCCCGCACGCTGCGCGTGCAGGTGCCCTACCACAGCATCTACATGGTGCCGCTCGAAGCGCCCATGCACGATGCCCTGTCGGCCATCCGCCCCCGGGCAGCCCGGATTCCGCTGTTCTCGACGGTCACCGGCAGCCGCATCGACGGCACCGAGATGGACGCCGGCTACTGGTACCGCAACGTGCGACAACCGGTGCTGTTTGCCGCGGCGACCGAAGCCCTGCTGGCAGCCGGGCAGCGCCGCTTCGTCGAGCTGGCCCCCCATCCGGTGCTCGCCGGCGCCCTGCGCGAGGTGGCCGGAGAGCGCGAGGTGCAGGTCGTTTCGACCCTGCGGCGCAAGGAGAACGAGGCCCGTGACCTGCGGCTCGCCCTGGGCGCCCTGTTCTGCGCCGGCAGCCAGCCCGACTGGTCGGTCCTGGCGCCCGCCGGTGAGCCCCTGCGGCTACCCGCCTACGCCTGGCGCCATGAGACCTACTGGCACGAGACGCCCGAGTCCGCCGCCAGCCGCGGCCTGCTGCCGCTGCACCCGGTGGTGGCACGCCGCCTGCCGATGGCGGTGCCCACCTGGGAAGTGGACCTGGACCGTCCCTCGCTGAGCTTCCTGCAGGATCACTGCATCCAGGGCTCGGTGGTCTTCCCCGGCGCCGGCTACGTGGAGATGGCAGCCTTCGCCGCCCGCAGCCTGTTCGGCGGCCTGGACGTGGTGGAGTTTCGCGACGTGGCCTTCGAGCGGGCCCTGTACCTGACCGAAGAGCGACCGGTCACGCTGCGCATCAGCGTCGATCCGGCCACCTACCGCTTCCAAATCGCCAGCCAGCCCTACGGTGAGGCCGACGACTGGACCGTCCATTGCCGGGGCGGATTCGCCACCAGCGGTGCCCGCCGCCCGGCCGTGGAGCCCCTCGGCGAGCTGGCCGCCCATTGCCCCTTCGAGGTGGCGGCCGACGACTGCTATCGACACTTCGAACATCTGGGCCTGGAATACGGGCCGAGCTTCCGCGGCATCGTGTCCCTGCGCCAGGGCCACGACGAGGCCCTGGCCCGCGTCGAGGTCCCCGGGGAACTGCGGGCGGGCATCGAACACTTCAGCATCCACCCGGCCGTGCTCGACCTGTGCTTCCAGACCCTGGCAGCCGCATTGCCCTTCGACCAGCAGGGGGGCGCCGTGTATATGCCCACCGGCGTGGCCCAGGGGCGCATCCTGGCGGCAATGCCGGCGCAGCTGTGGATCCACGCCCGCCTGCGGGGTCGCGATGCCCAGGGCCTGTCCGGCGACATCCGCATGTTCGACGATCACGGCCAGCTGCTGCTCGAGATCCGCGACTGCACGGCCAAGGCCCTCGGAGGCGAGGCGGCCCCCTTCCCGGTGACCCCCCAGCGCCTGTTCGAGCCCCGGTGGGTCGCCTGCGATGCCGCCGCCGAAGCGGACCCGGCGCGCAGCGGCGAATGGCTCGTGTTCGGCGGTCCCGATGCGCTGGCAGAGGCCTTCGTTGCGACCCTGGCCGATAATGGCCAGCCCGCCCGCAGGCTGACCGCCAACGCGCCCCTCGGCCCCGAAGCCTGGCGCCCCCAGGGCGGGGCCCGGACGGTGGCCGGCGTCATCAACCTCGAGCCCTGCCTGGGCACACCGGGCGATCCCGCGGCGGACGACGCCATCGAAGCCGCCGTCGCCGACGCCTGCCTCAGCACCCTGCACCTGACCCAGGCCCTGGCGGCCCTCGACACGGTGGACAAGCCCCGCCTGTGGGTGGTCACCCGCGGCAGCCAGGCGGTCGTCGCGCAGGACCGCCCCGACCCCTTCTCGGCCTCGGTTTGGGGCATGTGCCGGGTGCTCGGGCATGGCGAGCATGTGGCCCTGTGGGGCGGCATCGTCGATCTGCCCGCCAGCCCCGACAGCGACCCGGCGCAGGTGGCGGCGGTGGTCGCCGAATGCCTGTCGTCGGACCGGGAAGACCAGATCGCCCTGCGCGGCGCCGATCGCTTCGTGCTGCGCCTCGCCGACTGCACCGAGGACGCCGCGCTGCCGGTGGCCCCCGCGCTGAAGGGGGACGCCAGCTACCTGGTCACCGGCGGGCTGGGCGCGCTGGGACTGGAGGTCAGCCGCTGGATGGTGGCGCGCGGCGCCCGTCATCTGGTGCTGCTCGGTCGCGGCGGCCTGCCGGCGCGCGAGCGCTGGAGCACGCTGCCCGCGGACGATCCGGCGGCCGAACGGGTCGCCGCCGTGCGGCAGCTCGAGCGGCTTGGCGCCAGCGTGCGGGTCGAGTCGGTGGATGTGGCCGACCGCGCCGCCCTTGCCGCCCTGCTCGAGCGCTTGCGCGCCGAGGGGCGACCGCCGCTGGCCGGGGTCATCCACGCTGCCGGTGTCGCCCGGCCGCGCCTGCTGACCGAAACCGACGACGCGGAATTCATGACCGTGATGCCGGCCAAGGTGCTCGGCGCCTGGCACCTGCACGACCTGACCCGCGAGCTGCCGCTCGACTTCTTCGTGCTGTTCTCCTCGGTGGCCTCGCAGGTCATCTCCATGGGCCAGGGCAACTACGCGGCCGCCAACGCCTTCCTCGACATGCTGGCCTACCGCCGGCGCGCCGAGGGCCTGCCCGGCGTCAGCATCAACTGGGGGCCGTGGGGCGACGTGGGCATGGCCACCCAGCTCGACCTGCTCACCTTCTTCCACGGTCGCGGATTCTTCCCCATGACCGCCGAACAGGGCTGCCAGGCCCTGGGCTGGCTGATGAGCCAGCGGGTCGGCCAGGCCATCGTGATCGGCGCCCGGTGGACCACCGTGGGCGAGACCAGCCCGCTCGGCATCGCCGCCCCGGTGCTCACCGACCTGATCGCCGCCGAGCTGGCCGAGGACGGCGCCGGTGCCCGCAGCGACGGCCCTGCCGATGTGCTCGCAGCCCTCGCCCAGGCCGACGACCCGGCCCAGCGCCAGGCGCTGCTGCAGGCCCACCTGCACGGCCTGGCCTGCAAGGTCCTGCGCGTCGATTCCGAGCGCCTGGGGCGCGACGACCGGCTCAGCACCCGGGGCCTCGACTCGATGATGGCCATCGAGCTGAAGAACCGCATCGAGCAATCGCTGAAGGTCTCCATCGCGATCGTGGACCTGCTCAAAGGCGCGAGCGTCCTCGACATCGCCGCCTCGCTCGAGGGCGAGATCGAGAGCCGACTGGTCGCTGCCGGCGACGACGAACTGGCGGACATCGCCGCCCAACTGGATCAACTGGACGACAGCCAGCTCGAAGCCCTGCTGTCGGCCGACCCGACCCTGGAGGTACTGAAGTGAGCACCCTTGCAAACAAGCTCCAAGCGCTCGATCCCGCGCGACTGCGCGCCCTCAAGCACCTGGTCGAGCAGCGCCGCGCCGAGGCGCGCGGTACCGGACTCAAGCGCGAGCCGCGCAGCGAATATCCGCTGTCGCCGCCGCAACGCCGGCTGTGGCTGCTGTCGCAGCTCGATGACGCCAGCAGCGCCTACAACATCCCCGCGGTGTTCCGCCTGACGGGCGCGCTCGACCGGGCCGCCCTGCTCGAGGCCCTGGGCGTGCTCCACGACCGCCACGAGATCCTGCGCTCGACCTTCCACGCCGACGCGGAGGGACGCCCGTTCCAGCGGGTGGCCGAGACCCTGCCGCTGGACTTCCACTGGCTGCAGATGCCGCCGGCGGGCACCCGCAGCGAGGCCGATGTGGAGGACGCGGTGCGCGACATCCTGCTGCAGCCCTTCGAGCTGGATGAAGGACCGGCCTGGCGCGCCCGCGTGCTGCCGGTCGGTCCCGACACCCAGCTGCTGGTCATGAGCTTCCACCACATCATCTTCGACGGCTGGTCGCTGGGCGTGCTGGCCCGCGAGCTGTTCGGTGCCTACGCGCTGGCCTGCGGCGAATCCGACCGGCCCCTGCCCGAGGTGGCCCACCAGTACAGCGACTACGTGGCCTGGCGCGGCCGCGAGGGGGTCGAGGCCGAGCTGGCCGGCGAAGCCGCGTTCTGGCGCGACACCCTGTCGGGCACGCTGCCGCTCCTGGAGCTGCCCGCCGACCGCGCCCGTCCGGCACTGCCCAGCTACCGGGGCGCGATCCACAAGCAGCTGCTCGGCCGCGACCTGTTCGAGCGCCTGGTGGACATCGCCCGGGCCCAGGGCGCCACGCCCTATGCCGCCTTCCTGACCCTCTTCAAGATCCTGCTGCATCGGCACACCGGCCAGACGGACCTCATCGTCGGCACCCCGGTCTCCGGCCGCGAGCAGGCCGAGCTGGCACCGATGCTGGGGGTGTTCGTGAATACCCTGCCGGTGCGCTCGACGATGGTTCCGGAGTCCGGCTTCCGGACCCTGCTGGCCCAGGTCCATGCCAGCAGCCTGGCGGCCTTCGCCCATCAGCAGATCGCCTTCGACGCCATCGTCGAGGCGGTCAATCCGACCCGCGCCCAGGGCGTCAATCCGATCTACCAGGTCCTCTACACCTACCAGAATGCCCTGCCTGCGCTGTCGGCCGGGGCGCTCCAGGTCGGCTACCAGGACGTGGATTGCGGCACGGCCAAGTTCGACCTCTCCCTCGACGTGTTCGAGGGCGTCGATGGCCCCACCTGCATCTTCGAATACAGCGCCGACCTCTTCGACGCGGACCGCATCGCCCGCCTGGCGGCCCACTTCGAGCGGCTGGCCGAGGCGGTGGCCGCCGACCCGGACCGTCCGGTGGGCGAACTCGAGATGCTCACCGCGGCCGAATGGCAGCTCGCCACGGCCCGCGGCGAGCCCATCGACGCGTTGCCGGCCCAGGACTTCGTGGACCTCTTCGAGCAGCGCTGCGACCAGGGACCGGACACGATCGCGGTGCGCGACGGCGAGTCCTCCCTGAGCTACCGCGCCCTCGACATCCAGGCCAACCGGACGGCCCGCGCCCTCCGGCAGGCGGGCGTGCAGGTCGGCGACGTGGTGGGCATCAGCCTGCCCCGTGGCGCAGGCCTGATCGCCGCGGTGCTCGGCTGCCTCAAGGCCGGCGCCGCCTTCGTGGCCCTCGACCCCGCCCACCCCATCGAACGCCTGGCCTTCGTGGCCGGCGACGCCGGCATCACCGCCCTGCTCCATGATGCGGACGGTGCGGCCCTCGTCGAGCGCCTCGGCGTGCCGTCCATCGACGCGCTGCAGGCCCGGGCCGAGGGCGACGACACCAGCGACTGCCGCCCGTCCCTGGCATCCGACCCCGAGCGGGTGGCCTACGTGGTCTACACCTCGGGCACCACCGGTCAGCCCAAGGGCGTGATGGTCAGCCACCGCAACTGGGTCAATGCCTACCTGGGATGGGACCGGGTCTATCACCTGGCCCGCATGCACGCCCACCTGCAGATGGCGAGCTTCCCCTTCGACGTCTTCTGCGGCGACCTGATCCGGGCGCTGGGCTCCGGCCGCACGCTGGTGATCTGCCCGCATGCCCTGTTCGCCGCGCCCGATGCCCTCTATGCGCTGATGCAGGCCGAACGCACCGACTGCGCCGAGTTCGTGCCCGCGGTGTTCCGCAACTTTGCCGAGCACCTGGCCACCAGGGGCCGCAGGCTCGACTTCATGCAGGTGCTGGTGGTGGCCTCCGACAGCTGGTACGTGGGCGAGTACCGCCGCTACCGGGGCCTGCTCGGTCCCGCCGGCCGGCTGGTCAACTCCTACGGCATGGCCGAGGCAAGCATCGACTCCACCTGGTTCGAGGGCGAGGTGGAGGACGAGCCCGACGGCGCGCTGGTGCCGATCGGCAGAGCCTTCCCGAACGTGGCCGTGCGGGTCTGCGACAGCCGCCTGCAGCCGCTCCCGATCGGCGTCACGGGCGAGATCTGCGTGGCTGGCGCCGGAGTCGGCCTGGGCTATATCAACCGCCCCGAGCTCGACGCCGATAAATTCGTGCTCGACCCGCTGAGCGGCGAGCGGACCTACCGCACCGGCGACCTGGGCCGCCTGCGCGCGGACGGGGCCATCGAGCTGCTGGGCCGCCGCGACACCCAGGTCAAGATCCGCGGCATGCGCATCGAGCTCGGCGAGATCGAGATGACCCTGCGCAAGGCCCTGGCCTCGGTGCGCGACTGCGCCGTGGTGGTGCGCGAGGACAACCCGGGCGACGGTCGCGTGGTCGCCTACGTGGTGCTCGAGGACGGCGCCACCCTGTCGCCCATGAAGCTCAACGAGCACCTGGCCGACTACCTGCCCGCCTACATGCTCCCCAGCGCCTACGTGGCGCTCGACGAGCTGCCCCTGTCCGCCAACGGCAAGGTGGACCGCAACCGACTGCCCGCCTGCGGCGGCGGCCGGGCCGAGATGCAGCGCACCTTCGTCTCGCCGCGGACCCTCTCCGAGGAGATCCTCGCCACGATCTTCGTGCAGGTCTTCAACATTCCGCGGGTCGGCGTCCACGACAGCTTCTTCGTCCTCGGCGGCCACTCCCTGCTGGCCTTCCAGATCGTCGCCCGGGTACGCGAGCTGTTCGAAGTGGACCTGCCGCTGCAGGCCCTCTTCGCCAACCCGACGATCGCCGGCCTGGCCGGGGCCATCAGCGAGCTGCAGGGGGCCCGCCAGGCCTACGACGCCACCATCAACGCGCTGCCCGTGATCGAGCCCGATCCAGCCGGCCGTCACCTGCCCTTCCCCCTCACCGAGGTCCAGCAGGCCTACTGGCTGGGGCGCAACGAGGTCTTCGAGTTCGGCAACGTCACGACCCACAGCTACGACGAGATGGAGACCTACGCCATCGACGTGGCGCGCTTCCAGCGGGCGTGGAACGCGGTGGTGCGGCGGCACGACATGCTGCGGGCCGAGATCCTGCACGACGGCACCCAGCGCATCCTGACCGAGGTGCCCGAGTACCCGATCCGCACCCTCGACCTGCGCCACTGCGACGCGGCGGGCGTCGAGGCCGGCATCGAGGGCGTGCGGGCCGAGATGTCGCACCAGATGCTCGACGTCCATCGCTGGCCGGTGTTCGACGTGCGCGTGACCCTGCTGCCCGAGGGCAAGGCCCGCATCCACTTCAGCAGCGACGCCCTGGTCTTCGACGTGTGGAGCTTCGTGATCATCATCGAGGAGCTGGTCAAGCTCTACCTCGACCACGAGACGGCGCTGCCGCCCCTCGAGCTCTCGTTCCGCGACTACGTGCTGGCCGAGGAAAAGATCCGCACCAGCGAACGCTACCGCCGGGCCCTCGGCTACTGGCGCGAGCGCGTCGCCAACCTGGCCCCGGCGCCGCAGCTGCCGATGGCCATGGACCCCACGGACCTCAAGAAGCCGCGCTTCACGCGACTGCACGCCGAGCTCGACCGCGAGGCCTGGATGCGGCTGAAGCAGAAGGCCGTGCGCGCGGGCCTGACCACCACCGGCCTGATGCTCGCGGCCTACGCGGAAGTGCTGGCCGCCTTCAGCCGCGACCCGGCCTTCTCGCTGAACCTGACCTTCCTCAACCGGCACCCCATGCACCCGCAGGTCAATGACATCGTCGGCGAGTTCACCTCGCTGACCCTGCTCAGCGTCGACCAGGCCCGCGGCCGCAGCTTCACGGAGCGGGCGCGCCTGGTCCAGGGCGACCTGTGGAACGACCTGGAGCACCACGACATCAGCGGCGTGCAGGTCCTGCGCGACCTGACCCGCCAGCATGGCGGCGCCACCCGCGCCAAGATGCCAGTGGTGTTCACGAGCGCGCTGGTGGTGCCGATTCCCAAGCGCCGGGCCGAGTTCCCGATCATCCCGGTGTATCGCGACGGGGTCACCCAGACCTCCCAGGTGTGGCTCGACTGCGGCGTGTGGGAAGACGACCAGATCCTCCTGTGCAACTGGGACGTGGTGCTCGAGCTCTACCCCGAGGGCCTGATCGACACCATGTTCCAGGCCTACTGGACCCTGGTCACCCGGCTCGCCAACGAGGACGCCATCTGGCACGCCGATGTGCTCGACCTGGCCCCCCGCCAGGAGGCACCGGCTGCGGCCCAGCCCACCGGCTGCGACGACACCCTCGACGGCCTGTTCCTCCGCAGTCTGGCCCGGCATCCGGAGGCCACCGCCGTGATCGCCGAAGGGCGGGCCATGAGCTACCTGGAACTGGCCGAGCATGCCGCCTGGGTGCGCACCGAGCTAGTCGAACGCGGCGCCGTGCGCGGCGAGCGGGTCGGCGTGATGCTGCCCAAGGGCTGGGCCCAGGTGGCCGCCGTGCTGGGCACCATGAACGCCGCCGCGGCCTACCTGCCGATGGACCCGGCGCTGCCCGACGAGCGCCTGCGGGCCCTGGTCCACGAGGGCGGGGTGCGCTTCCTGATCACCACGCCGGCGCTGGCCGCGCGCGCCGCCGGGCTGGGCATCGAGGCCGCCGTGGCCATCGACGCCAGCTGCTATGCCAGCACCGAACTGCTGGTCGAGGGCGAACCCAGCGCGCCGGACGACCTGGCCTACGTGATCTTCACCTCGGGCTCCACCGGTCGGCCCAAGGGCGTGGCGATCGAACATCGCGCCGCCGCCAACACCGTGCTGGACCTGGTGGATCGCCTCGCCCTGGGCGACACCGACCGCAGCCTGGCGGTGTCGGCCCTGAGCTTCGACCTGTCGGTGTTCGACCTCGTCGGGGCCCTGGCCTGCGGCGGCGCCATCGTCATGCCCGACGAGGCGCGCCGCCTCGACCCGAGCCACTGGGCGGCCCTGGCCGAGCGCCACGCGGTCACCATCTGGAACAGCGTGCCGGCCCTCTGCGGCCTGCTGGTGGACACCCTGGAAAGTGCCGGCGATTCGCTGGCCAGCCTGCGCCACGTGCTGCTGAGCGGCGACTGGATCCCGGTCACCCTGCCCGACCGGGCGCGGGCGCGGATGCCCGCCGCGGCCGTGACCAGCCTGGGCGGCGCCACCGAGGCGGCCATCTGGTCCATCGCCTACCCGATCGGCGAAGTGCCTCCGGAATGGACCAGCATCCCCTACGGCACCGCCCTGCGCGGCCAGGCGGTGCGGGTCGTCGATCACCGGCTCGAGCCCTCGCCCACCTGGGTCACGGGCGAGATCGTGATCGCCGGCGCGGGTCTGGCCCAGGGCTACTGGAATGACCCCGAGCGCACGGCGGCGGCCTTCGTGACCCACCCGCGCAGCGGCGAGCGGCTCTACCGCACCGGCGACCTGGGTCGGCTGCTGCCGGACGGAAACATCGAGTTCCTCGGCCGCGAGGACCAGCAGGTCAAGGTCCAGGGCTATCGCATCGAGCTCGGCGACATCGAGGCCGCCCTGCTCCAGCACCCGGCGGTGCGCAGCGCGGTGGCGGTGTGCCAGGGCGAGCGCCACGGCGAAAAGCGCCTCGGCGCCTTCTTCTGCCTGCGCCCCGGCTACGAGGTGGCCGTGCCGGAGCTGCGCAGCTTCCTGCTCGAGCGCCTGCCCGAGTACATGGTGCCGCTGGCAATGCGCGAGCTGGCCTCGCTGCCCCTGTCGGCCAACGGCAAGGTGGACCGCAAGGCCCTGCCAGAGCTGGAGGCCAGCGCCCCGCGCCAGGTCGCCGACGTCGCGCCACGCAATGACGGGGAGCGGCGCATCGCGGCCATCTGGCAGCAGATCCTGGGCCTCGACAGCGTCGGCGTGGAAAGCGACTTCTTCGCCCTCGGCGGCGACTCGATGATGGCCATCAAGCTGCTGGTGGCCCTGCGCACCGGCCTGCAACGGGAGATCGAGCTGCGCGAGGTCTTCCTGCGCCCCACCGTCGCCAGCCAGGCCGAGCTGATCGCCCTGTGCCCGCCCACCTGCCCGCAACCC